>JBBRDX010000027.1:0-22584 GCA_038203515.1 Actinomycetales bacterium
GTGAGGAGTCGGTGTTCATGGCCGATCCCACTCGCGTCTTTGATTCCATCGATGCCCTGGCCGAACTGGGCGTCCGACTCTCGCTCGACGACTTCGGCACCGGATTCGCCTCAATGGTGATGCTGCGTCGATTGCCGGTCGACGAGGTCAAGATCGATGGTGCTTTCGTGAATCGGATTACCACCTCAGATGACGATGCAGCGATCGTGAATTCCATCGTGGGCTTGTCGCATGCCCTTGGCCTTCGCTCAGTGGCCGAAGGCGTTGAGAACGAGGAAGTGCGCGCGACGTTGGGAACGATGGGATGCGATGCCGCGCAGGGCTGGGCGATCGCTCCGGTGATGATGGCCGACCAGGCGCTGAACTGGCTTCGGACCCGCGAGGTCAGAGCTGATCGAGACATTCCGCAGCAGGCTGGGCGCTTGCGGCTCGTGTAGGTGCCGCGCGGCATAGCGCCGCGAGCGTGCCCATCTAGGATGGCCTGATCAGTCGGTCAGCAATCGGTGCCGACCCCATCGGTGATGAGCAGGAGCGCAGCATGCCCTCGATCACGCGCGAGGACGTCGCGCATCTGGCGGCCTTGGCACGTCTGGCACTGAGTGAGGATGAACTCGACCACTACGCAGGCCAACTCGATGTGATCTTGAGCGCGGTCGCCAGCATCTCTGAGGTGGCGGCGGACGATATTCCGCCTACCACTCACGCGGTGCCCGTCGTCAATGTCTTCCGTGACGACGTCGTGCGCCCATCGCTGGATCGCGAAGCGCTGCTCGATGCAGCACCTGCTGCCGAGGATGGCCGTTTCCGTGTCCCGCGCATTTTGGATGAGGAGTAGGCATGGCGGTCACCGACTTGACCAGGGCCACTGCCGTCGAGATTGCGGCTCTCGTCGCGTCGCGCGATGTCAGCGCCGTTGAAGTCACTCAGGCACACCTCGACCGAATTGCCTCAGTCGAGGACTCTGTTCACGCCTTTTTGCACGTCGATGTTGACGGTGCCCTCGAGCAGGCGCGTGCGGTTGACCACGTGACGGCGTCGGGCTCCTCGCCCGGACCGCTGGCGGGGGTGCCCCTCGCGCTGAAGGACGTGCTCGTGCAAACGGGTGTTCCCACCACCTGCGGATCGAAGATTCTTGAAGGCTGGCTACCGCCGTACGACGCCACAGTGGTGAAGCGTTTGCGGGCTGCTGGCGTGGTGATCCTGGGCAAGACCAACATGGACGAATTCGCCATGGGGTCATCCACCGAGAACTCCGCTTATGGACCTACCCACAATCCGTGGGATCTCGACCGCATCCCCGGTGGCTCTGGCGGAGGAAGCGCGGCAGCGGTAGCCGCCTTCGAAGCACCCCTCGCCCTCGGCTCAGACACCGGTGGCTCGATTCGGCAGCCAGCCGCTGTCACCGGATCCGTCGGCGTCAAGCCCACCTATGGCGGGGTCAGTCGGTACGGTGCGATCGCCCTCGCGAGCTCACTCGACCAGGTGGGTCCCGTTGCCCGCACGGTTCTCGACGCCGCGCTGCTGCACGACGTGATCGGTGGTCACGATCCACGAGATTCCACTTCCCTCCGAGACGAATGGCCGAGTTTTGCGGCGGCGGCCAAGGCCGGTCAGCGCAAGCGTCACCTCAACGGCGTGAAGATCGGGGTCGTTAAGGAGCTCGACGCGCCCGGCTTTCAGGCCGGGGTCAGCCAGCGCTTCCATGAGACTCTGGCGCTGCTCGCCTCCAACGGAGCAGACATCGTCGAGGTCAGCGCACCGAACTTCGAGTACGCGGTTGCCGCCTACTACCTGATTCTTCCGGCCGAGGCATCCAGCAACCTCGCGAAGTTCGATTCTGTGCGATTCGGACTCCGCGTGAACCCTGCGGGGGGAGGGACGGTCGAGGATGTCATGGCCGCGACCCGTGAGGCCGGCTTCGGCCCGGAGGTCAAGCGCCGCATCATCCTCGGCACCTATGCGCTGAGCGCCGGCTACTACGACGCGTACTATGGCAGCGCGCAGAAGGTGCGCACGCTCATCCAGCGTGACTTCGCCGCCGCTTTCGAGAAGGCAGATATCCTGATCAGCCCGGCAGCGCCGACGACGGCGTTCCGAATTGGCGAGAAGATCAACGATCCGCTCGCCATGTACCTCAACGACGTGACGACGATCCCGGCGAACCTCGCTGGCATTCCGGGCATGGGCCTTCCGATGGGGCTCGCCCCGGAGGATGGCCTGCCGACCGGACTGCAGTTGATGGCGCCGGCACGAGCGGATGCCCGGCTGTACGAACACGGGGCCGTCATCGAAGCCCTGCTCGAGGACAGCTGGGGTCACACCCTGATCAGCCAGGCTCCGGAACTCGTGACGCGCTAAGGATGGGTTCAGCGCCCGACCGTAGTGGGTATCGTCGGGTCGCGCGCAGGCGCGGGTGAGCCTGCTCGGATGTCGCAACAACTCCCGAATCGATGCATGGGCGAATCAACCGGTGCTATTGCGCCGGAGCCGGAGCCAGAGCCGGAGCCGCAGCCCGTTCGCGGAACGCGACCATGTTCATCCGGTTGCCGCAGCGGATACTGCAGAACCGTTTCGATCCGTTGCGCGAGAGGTCGACGAGCAGCCCACTGCAGTCGTCCGCTTCGCAGAGCCGCAGTCGCTCGGTCTCCCCGGAACGGATGACGTCGACCAGTGCCAGCGCAACCTCCACCTCGATCCGCTCGGCCAGCGGCGCCTCCGGCTCCGTCGCGTGAAGGTGCCAGGGTGATCCATCGTGACGAGCAAGGTGCGGAAGCGCGCGAGCCTCGAGCAATAACCCGTTGATCGCCTCGACCGCGTCATCAATCCCGAGGCTCCAGAGCCCCCGGATGGCGGCGCGGGTCTGCCTCACCTCATCGAGCTCCGCGGCGTTGTGATCGATGCGCCCCGAGTAGGACCAGCGGGCGAGAAAAGCGCTGAGGTGCCCGACCGTGGCGATCTCGTCGAGGCCGCTTCGGGATGCCCCGATGGAGCTGTTTGCGAGCGAAACCGCGAACTCGAGGGTCTGCCTGGTGTCAGGGGCTAATTGCAATTTGACTCCTTACTTCTCGCCAGAATACCGTGAGCACATGACACGGCAGAGCGCGACGCAGCCGCGAGGTTCATCGACCTCGCTCGGTCTCGTTATCGCGGTCATCGCCGCCGCCACCTTCGGCATGTCCGGCGCGTTCATCAAGCCGATTCTCGAGGCTGGCTGGAGCCCGGCGGCCGCGGTAACCGCCCGCGCGCTCATTGGCGGAATCGTGCTCGCTCCGGTGGCCGCCGTCGCGCTCCGCGGGCGCTGGTCTGCGCTCTGGCGAGCCCGCTGGCGGGTGCTCGCGATGGGCTTCGTCGGCGTCGCAGCCACGCAGCTGGTCTACTTCGCTGCTCTCGAGCGCATCCCGGTGAGCACCGCGATCCTGCTCGAATACATGGCACCCCTGTTGCTCGTCGGCTTCGTCTGGGCGACCAGCCGCCGGATCCCGAAGGCGGTAGTACTGATCGGCTCGGTCGTGGCGGTGGCTGGCCTCGTGCTCGTGGTATCTCCCGGAGGGCACGGAAAATTAGACCCGATCGGCCTCGCTTTCGCCGGGCTCGCAACCATCGGCTGCGCCATCTATTACGTTGTCGCCGCGCGACCGAGCGACGGACTCCCGCCCGTTGCGCTCGCGGCGTCCGGGCTCCTGATCGGTGGAGTCATGCTCGGACTTGTCGGCCTGGTCGGCCTGGTGCCGTTCACCGCGACCTTCGGCGAAGTCCGCTTTCTCGGCAATTCTGCCGAGTGGTGGTTGCCGCTGCTGATCGTCGGGGTATTCGCCACCGCGATCGCCTACGCGGCAAGCATCACCGCGAGCGAGATGCTCGGCTCGAGGCTCGCTTCCTTCGCCGGGCTGCTCGAGGTGGTGGCCGCGGCCCTCTACGCCTGGCTCCTGCTCGGGGAGAGACTCTCAATTCCCCAGCTGGTCGGCGGGGTGCTGATCCTCATCGGAATCGGCTTCGTGCGGTCGGAGAAGACTTCGGCTTCCGTCGAGGCCGGGTCTTCCGTCGAGGATTCCGTCGAGGCGGATGCATTCGTGGGACCGCCATCGCCGTCGCTCTCGCCATCGCCGTCGCTCTCGCCCTCGTCGTCGCGCTCGCCGTTGCTCTCGCCCTCGCCCTCGCCCTCGACCTCGCCCTCGACTGAGCCGGTGGAACTGCCCGGGTAGAATTAAGCCATGGCTCACGCAGCGGAAATCATGGACTACGACAAGGCTCTCGAACTGTTCGAGCCGGTGCTCGGCTTCGAGGTGCACGTCGAGCTGAACACGAAAACGAAGATGTTCAGTGATGCGCCGAACTTCTTCGGTGGAGAGCCGAACACGAACGTGACTCCGGTTGACCTGGGTCTTCCGGGCAGTCTCCCGGTCATCAACGAGCAAGCGGTGAAGTACTCGATCTCGCTCGGTCTCGCACTCGGGTGCAGCATCCGGCCCTCGAGCCGGTTTGCGCGCAAGAACTACTTCTACCCCGACCTCGCCAAGAACTACCAGATCAGCCAGTTCGACGAGCCGATCGCCTTTGACGGAAGCGTCGAGGTCGAGCTCGAGAATGGCCGCACCTTCCAGATCCCGATCGAGCGGGCGCACATGGAAGAGGATGCCGGCAAGCTCACCCACATCGGTGGCGCCACCGGACGTATTCAGGGAGCGGAATATTCGCTTGTGGACTACAACCGCGCCGGGGTGCCACTCGTCGAGATCGTCACGAACATCATCTATGGCGCCGAGAAGGATGCCCCCGAGCTGGCCAAGGCCTACGTCTCGACCATCCGTGACATCGTTCGCTCCCTCGGCATCAGCGACGCGAAGATGGAGCGTGGCAACCTGCGCTGCGACGCGAACATCTCGCTGAGCCCGCGCGGATCCGGCACCCTCGGAACCCGCACCGAGACCAAGAATGTCAACTCCCTGCGAAGCGTCGAGCGCGCCATCCGTTACGAGATCCAGCGCCAGGCAGCGATCCTTGCCGGTGGCGGAACGATCACCCAGGAGACCCGTCACTGGCACGAGGACACCGGAGTGACCTCCGCTGGCCGCCCGAAGAGCGATGCGGATGACTACCGCTATTTCCCCGAGCCGGACCTCCTGCCGGTCGAGCCGTCACTCGCACTGATCGAGGAGTTGCGCTCCGCGCTGCCGGAGGCACCCGCCGTGCGTCGTCGTCGACTCAAGGACGCATGGGGCTTCACCGACCTCGAGTTCCAGGATGTCGCGAACTCCGGCCTCCTCGTAGAGATCGAGGAGACCACGGCCGCCGGTGCATCTGCAGCCCAGGCCCGCAAGTGGTGGACCGGTGAGATCGCCCGCCTGGCCAACGCGGCCGACGTTGATGCGGCGACCCTTGTGACGCCTACGGACGTCGCGTCGCTCATCGAGCTCGTCGAACTCGGTACCCTCACCGACCGCCTGGCCCGCCAGGTGCTCGAGGGAGTCATCGCCGGCGAGGGTTCGCCCGCCGCGGTCGTCGAGTCGCGGGGCCTGAAAGTGGTGTCGGATGACGGCCCGCTCATCGCTGCGATCGATGAGGCTCTCGCGGCCCAGCCCGATGTGCTTGAGAAGATCCGCGACGGCAAGGTGCAGGCCGCCGGTGCCGTGATCGGTGCGGTCATGAAGGCGATGAAGGGCACCGCGGATGCCGCGCGCGTGCGCGAGCTGGTGTTGCAGCAGGCGCAGGGTTAGAGCTGCACGGACTCCCTCAACCAGCACGGCGGTGGTGGCTTCGTCCGTTGAGTCGAGGCGCCGGTAATCGGCAAAGTGCTCATTATGGCTTTAGCACGGGGGTTTATCGTAGGCGCACTCGATGCGCTTCGGTTGCACGTGGCTCCGCCTCCGCACGTGGCCCCGCCGTTGCACGTGGTCCCGCCTCCGCACGTGGCCCCGCCTCCGCACGGGAGCGCGGCGATTCCGTGAGCTGAGTCGATCGCGAGCCCATCTCCTCCACCGCTCTCGCATAACTCCTGCATTTTGCGTTGAGAAGTCTCAGTGCCTCCGGAATTGCGGGCGTCCTCGTCGTCCCGATCCCAGTTCGCAGGAGTTATGCACGGGGAGTTGTAAACCGGTGGTTGGGTATTGCTCTCCCTCACAGGATGCGAGGTGGGAGCCCTGTGGAATGCGGGTCGGCCTCAGGCTGACCAAGAACCTTGGCTCTCCGAGTCCATCTCCGGGACAGCGCGCTCACCCGGCAGAGGTCTGAAAGGCAACCGCCGTCGCCCGCCCCGCTGCATAACTCCTGCTTGCTCCGAAGCGCGCGGCCCAGGGCCCCGGAATCCTGGGAGTGTGGAGATTCTCTGCTGCTTTCTGCAGGAGTTATGCAAACGCAGTTTGGGAGATCGACCCAGCCTGCGCCGTGCGTCGGCAGGCTGACTGCCTTGTGAGTGCGCGAGCGTGATGCAGCACTGAAGTCTCCTCCTGGTAAGGATCGACTCCATTGAAGATCGTTCCCGCGTCCACGCGCTGATCGAGGGCCGCACCCGCGGCACCCCCCGCAGTGCATCCACTGACCTCCCGGCAGATCTATGCCTGCGCACACCTCTTCGTCCATTATTCTCAGTGATGTTGGGCTGGCCGGGCCCGATGGCGCGATCGCCCCCACGGCATCCCGGCGGCATCCCCGCCGCATCCCCACCGAATTCAGCCGGGGACGCACGGGGCTCAATGGCTCCGGCAAGTCGATGCTGATCAAGCTGATCGGCGTGCGAGGACAGGTCGACATGCTGCGCGCGCTCGAGGGCGGCAATACCTCTGCGGGGTACTTCGTCGCCCTCGCCGAGCGGTGGGATGTCGAGACCGAGGCCGCCGGTACCCTTCGCTATGCGAGGGTTGGGGTAGCCAGCGATGACGTTTTCTTGAGGCTCGGGCCAGCTCTCGCTCTTTCGCCAGCGCCAGCGCCAGGGTTGCCGAAGGTGGTTCAGTGCTGCCGGGCCGCGCGGCTCTCTCGTGCGATCGATGCCACGTGCCTAGACTTCGTGGATGATTCTGGAACACGTCGTCCTTCCGGTGCGAGCGGGTCGCGAAGCCGAATTCGAGGCAGCTTTCGCGGAGGCGAGGCTGCTCATCGAAACATTCCCCGGCTGTCGCGGGCTGTCGCTCACTCGCGGTGTCGAACATCCCGAGACCTACCTCCTGCTCGTGGAATGGGACTCCGTCGCTGCCCACGAGACCGGGTTTCGCGGCTCGCCGGCCTACACGAACTGGAGTGGGTTGCTGCACGGCTTCTACGACCCGTTTCCGACGGTGGCGCACTTCGAACCGCGTGGAGCAACACAATCCCGCGCTGGCGTGCGCCCCGAGACATCAACGGATGGTCCGCATCGGCAGGTTACCCAGAAGTCGCCGCCCGCGCTCTGGGGCAGGTTGATCGCACGGACCTTCGCACTACCCGGCGTGATCGAAGGCCACAGCACGGTCTCTCCTGCCAGTTCGCGGGCGGTCCTCCTGGCGTCGCGTCCCGAGCTGCTGGCGCCCGAGACTTCGCTCGCGCCGAAGGGCAATCCGGTGGAGCTGGCCCATCTGCATGGAGTGGATGACACGAGCATCCACCTGTGCCTCCCGCTCGAGCGCGCCGCGGATCTCTGCGATCGGGGCTGGGGAGAGGCGCACCAATATGCCGACTATGGCTCCGAGGTCATGATCTATGGCCCAAGGGACGAGTCCGAGCTGGAATTCGTGGTCGGAGTGATCGCCGAGAGTGTGCACTGGGCGATCGAAACCAACACCGGGGACCTCGGACGATAAATCGCTGGAATGTCACTTGTGGGTGAATGCAGAAAGATATATCGTAGGCACATCGCAGAAGTTCTGCGATGGCTCACGGAAAACGCTATTCATCACAGCGAAGCGTACCGAGCAGAACGAAAGGCACTGCGACAATGAACCGCACACACAACCACACCCCCCACAACCCAGATCACCACCCTCGGCGGTTCCACCACGGCGCGGGCCCCCAGGGGGTCGGCCACCACGGCGCCGGCGAGCACGGTCACGGATTCCCTGCCGCCGGATTCCCCGGCGGCTTCGAGCACGGCTCGTTTCCCGGAGGCGCGGGAGGTGCCGGCTTCGGTGGATTTCCGGGCGGCCCGGGATTCGGACCCCGTGGCCCGCGTCGGGCAGGCAAAGGCGACATCCGTTCCGTGATCCTGTCGCTCCTCTCCGAAGGTCCCTCCAACGGGTATGGCCTCATCAAGGCCGTCGCCGAAAAGACCGGCGGGGCCTGGCGGCCGAGCCCCGGATCCGTCTATCCCACTCTCCAGCAGCTCGTGGACGAAGACCTCATCGTCTCGACCGGAGACGGTCGCAAGACCGAATTCGACCTCACGGATACCGGTCGCGCGTACGTCACGGAGCACGCGGATGACTTCGCCAAAGCGTGGGAGGCAACCCCCGGTCGCTCCGAGCAGGCCAGTGCATTCCTCGAGAGCGTCGGCAAGCTGATGGGCGTCGCCCAGCAGTTCCGTCACTCGGCGACGGATGCGCAGCGCGTGGCCGCCATCCTGAAGCTCGACGAGACACGTCGTGCGCTGTACCTGATCCTCGCCGACTAGCAGGAGAGACCGGTGGCCTTTCGCACCTGCGATAGGCCATTTCGGCATTAATGAGCGCTAGCCTGTGAGCATGCGCCTCCTGCACGCGTGGCTGCTGGCCTCCGCTTCCGCGGCTGTGCTTGCGTATTCCGGAGTGCCCTCGGCACCGGGGTCGATGGCGCTTGTCGGCATCGCGGCTGTCGCGATCGCGGTAATCGTGGCGACGCGGTTTGTGGTGCTAGCCGTCGGATCCCGCGAACTCGTGATCGGATCGCGCGCTCGCCAACATCGCCACGCGCTCGGCCGGATGCCCGCACCGCAGCATCCGCGCACCGCCGGACGCCCGCGCACTCGAGCCCCCGCACAGTCGATCACGGTCACGTAGCGGTTCTGCTTTCGAGCGGATGTTGCGTGGCCACACGGTCACCCCATCCGCTTCGACTGCAAGGACTTCTGTCATGGACCCATTTTCGTTGCCGCCGCTCGCCGCCCTCCTCGAAGGGGCGTATCGCCTCCTCGACGGTCTCACCTCGCTCATTCACCCGATCGCTGGGACCTCGAGCGCCGCGTTGGCCATCCTGATCGTCACCGGGTTCGTGCGGGCGCTCCTCGTTCCGGTCGGTGTATCGCAGGTGAAGGCCGAACGCACTCGCCGACGGCTCTACCCGCAACTGATCGAACTGCAGCGCCGCCACAGGAAGAATCCGGTCACCCTGCAACAGAAGACCACCGAGCTCTATCGCGCCGAGAACAGCTCCCAGTTCGCAGGCTTTATCCCGGCACTCGCGCAGGCTCCGGTGCTCTCGATCGTGTACACCCTGTTTGTACGCACCACCATTGACGGGCACGGGAACTCGTTGCTCGACCATCAGCTGTTCTCGGCACCCTTGGGCGGGTCATTCCTGCAGATCGGCGCTGATGGGAGTGGAGGCATCCTCGTCTACCTGGTGATGTTCCTCGTGCTCGCTGTGGTCGCCGACATCTCACGGCGAATTGCCCTGCGCCTGCAGCTCGTCGATCCGGCCGCTTCCGCTCTCACCCGAGTATTCAGCTGGCTGCCGTTCGTGACCATCGTTTTCGCGGCGATCGTGCCGCTGGCCGCAGCCCTCTACCTGGCAGCGTCGGCGACGTGGACACTAGGGGAGCGGATGCTGTTGCGCCGCTGGTATTGGGGCGGCCCCGAACGCTCCGCCGAGGAGTTGTCGACCCCCTTGCGATAACGACCGTTCTGCATAACCGGGCGCAGACCTGTGCCGGTATGACCGAGCAACTCCGCCCGAACTCCCCTCGACACCCGCTATTCATCTGGAAGGGGGCCGGAGCCTAGCGAGCCATGGCCCGTCGCACGGCGTCGATCGCAGTCGCCACATCCGTGTCATCCGTCGACCAGTTGCTCACCGAGATTCGCAGGATGTCGCGATCCTGCCAGTGTGAGCCGGACATCCAGACTGTTCCGTCGGCGATCAGGTTCTTGGTGACCCGGCGGGTGTTCTCGTCGTCTCCGAACGTGAGGCTCACCTGCGTGAAGACGACATCGTTGAGCACCTCGACACCGGGGAGCAGGGAGAGACCGTCGGCGAGTGCTCTCGCGTTCTCGGCGAGACGCTCCACGAGCGCGATCACGCCGGACCGGCCGAGCTCCTGCAGGGCCGCCCACACCGGCACACCCCGCGCGCGTCTCGACAACTCGGGCACCTTGTCGATGGGGTCACCCGGGCCGTGACCGGCATTGATGAGGTAGCTGGTCTGCACCCCGAAGACAGATCGCCCCGCCTCCGGTTTGGCGACGACGGCGATTCCGCAGTCGTAGGGTACGTTGAGCGTCTTGTGGGCATCCGTCGCCCAGGAGTCCGCGGTCTCTAGGCCCTCGAGGTGCGTGCGGTAGAGCGGACTCACTGCGGCCCACAGGCCGAAGGCGCCGTCGACGTGAACCCATGCGTCATGCTCGTGGGCGATCCCAATCGTCTCGCGCATCGGGTCGAAGGCTCCCGAATGCAGGTTTCCCGCCTGGAGGCAGAGGATCGAGGGGCCGTCGACGCCGCGCATCGCCTCGGTGAGAGCGGCGGGGATGATGCGCCCTTCGCGGTCGGCATCCACCTCGACCGGCAGTCCGAGGCCGAGATAGCGAAGGGCGAGATCGACCGATGCATGGCGCTCGCGGCCCGCAAAGACGGCGATGCGCGGCGCGCCGCTGAGTCCGTCGGCGTTGAGATTCCAGCCGATCCGGTCGAGCACCTGCTGCCGACCGGCGGCGAGCCCCACGAAGTTGGCCATGGTGCCTCCCGTCGTGAACCCGACGTCGGATCCGGCCGGAAGCCCGAGCAGGTCGAGCAGTGAATCTCCGGCGGCCTGTTCGATCGCGGCGGTAGCCGGCGTCGCGAAGCGCATCGCCGCATTCTGGTCCCACGCGCTCACGAGCCAGTCGGCAGCCATCGCCGAGGGCAGGGTGCCACCCATCACCCAGCCGAAGAAACGTCCCGACGGGATGGCCATGAGGCCGGGCTCGGCGATCGCGACGAGCGAATCGACGACGGTGACGGCATCGATACCGTGCTCGGAGAGGGGGTCGGCGAGCGTCGCTGCCACCTGCTCGGCGTTCAGCTTCGGAGGGACCGATCGGGTGGGAATGGACGCAAGCCAGTGCAGCGCATGAGCGTGGGCGTGCTCGAGGGGCTTTCTATAGGCATCCGGGTCGGCCGTCACGCTTCGAGGATAGACCCGCGGGGTCGAGCGGGGGAAGAGCGGGCAGAGGGCGGGCGAAGGGCGGGAGAGCCGATCTCGCGAGCAGGCAGAATGGGACGATGACCACTATCTCTCCCTACGGGACCTGGCGTTCACCGATTTCCGCTCGTGACATCGCCGTGAGTGGGCATCCGGTTGAGGGCGGATGCTGGGTCGGTGACCGGGTGTGGTGGTCCGAGGGTCGTCCGGAGGAGGGCGGACGGTACGTCGTGGCCAACGCAGACGGCGACATTCTGCCCACGCCGTGGAACGCCCGAAGTCGGGTTCACGAGTACGGAGGGGGAGCGTGGGCGGTCACGGCAGATCGCGCGCTGGTGTTCGTGGAGTTCAGCGACCAGCGACTGTATCGATTGGATGACGCTGACTCGATTCCGGTGCCCCTCACCCCGGCCGGCCGAGGCTTTCGGTTCGGCGACATCAGCATCCGCGGTTCCGAGGCGATCGCGGTTCGTGAGACGCACTCGGATGGCGGGGTGCTGCGGGACATCGTGGCGGTGGAACTCGATGGCAGCGGAGCAGTCGACGGATCCGGCATCCGCTCGCTGGCCTCCGGTTCACGTTTCCTCGCCTTCCCGCGGTTCTCTCCGGACGGCACCCGGCTCGCCTGGATCGGGTGGGAGCACCCCCAGATGCCGTGGGACGGTACCGAACTTCGCGTTACCGACCTGGAGACCGGAGAGGTGACGACCCTCGCCGGATCCGTCATTGAGAGCGTGCTTCAGCCGGAGTGGGTGGACGACGCCACCCTCACGATGGTCAGTGACCGCACCGGCTGGTGGAACCTCTATTCCACCACCCTGCAGGGCGAAGTCACGGCGCTGTACCTCGAGGATGCCGAGTTCGGCGGTGCGCTCTGGCAGCTCGGCGCGCGCAGCTACGGAGCACTCGACGATACGCGCATCCTCGCTGTGCGCACCCTCGGAGACGAACGGCTGGTGATTCTCGACCCTGTCGCCGCAACCTCGGAGACGGTCGAAGTGCCGCTGACCGGTATCCGTCTCGGGCCGCGCCACGGCAGCAGGGTGCTCCTCACCGGCGGCAGTTCGGTGCTCTGCGACGGTCTTCGCATTCTCGACCTTTCCGATGGGTCGCTCACCGACGTGCGCCTCGACGTCGATGTCATGCCGGACCCGGTATACGTGCCACTCGCCGAGGCGCGAACCTTCCGCGGTGCGCGGGATGTCCACACCTTCGTCTACCCGCCGCGCAACGGCCGCTTCCGCGCGCCGGTGGGAGAGAAGCCGCCGTACATCGCCGTGGTTCACGGGGGCCCCACCGGGCATCACACGGGCGGCTTCTCGCCTATTTACAGCTATTTCACCAGTCGTGGGATCGGCATCATCGACGTCAACTACGGCGGCTCCACGGGCTATGGACGCGAGTACCGTGACCGGCTCCGCGGCCAATGGGGTGTGGTCGATGTGGAAGACGTCATCACTGCCGTTCAGGGGCTTGCGGATGCCGGTCTCGCCGATCCCGCTCGCCTCGCGATCCGCGGCGGATCAGCCGGCGGCTTTACCGTTCTCGCCGCGCTCACCCGATCCACTGTCTTCGCTGCTGGAGCCTCGTACTTCGGCGTCTCCGACCTCGCTGCCCTCGCCGCCGATACGCACGACTTCGAGTCGCGCTACACCGACGGCCTGGTCGGGCCGCTGCCCGAGTCATCCGCCCTCTATGAGGAGCGATCGCCCATCAGCCACGTCAATAGCCTGACAACTCCAGTGCTGTTGCTTCAGGGCCTCGACGACGAGATCGTGCCTCCGGCCCAGGCAGAGCTGTTCCGCGACGCGCTCGCGGCGAAAGGGCTGCCACATGCCTACCTCGCCTACGAGGGAGAGTCCCATGGGTTTCGGCGTGCCGAGACGATCATCGATGCCACCGAGAGCGAGCTCTCGTTCTACGGACAGGTCATGGGTTTCGAGCCGCTCGACGTGCCGAAGCTCGTTCTGCACTAGCGGGACTCGAACCGACAATCCCTCTCAGCACTAATCGGTCGATACCGCGTGAGTATGCGGCGGCAGGTCGCCGAAGGCCACGTTCTGGGTGACGTCGAGGGTGACGGAGTCATCCGCGAAGGTCAGCGTGGCGGTGCGGGAGTACGGGGTCGTAACGGCGTGCGCCCGCACGACCAGGGTGTCGGGGGAGACCCAGGCACCGCTCGCCCAGACCCGCGAATCGGCAGAGGCGACCCAGTCGCCGTGACCAAAGCCAATCTCGGTGATCGCACCGTTCTCATCGATCGTGAGCCGCCCCGGTTCCACCGTCACCGCAGTGACGGCCGGATGATCGAAGGGGAAGCGGATGCCCGCCACCCGGTCTGCCGTTTCGGTGGAGGCCTCCCCGGCAACGATCGGCAGGGTTAGTGCGGCAAGCAGCTCGGCCAGCAGGCTCTCCGAGGCAGGCAGCGCCGAGTCGCCGAATGCCGGCAGCAGGTGCTCCCACACGAGGTCAAGCGCGGCTTGCGAGATCGGAAGCGCCGACGTGAGCACCACGACGGCATCCTGTTCCGGCAGCACGAGACAGAACTGGCCGAACGCCCCGTCGGCGCGGTACCCGGCGAGACGATTGCGCCAGAACTGGTAGCCGTATCCCTGTCGGCCGTCGAGATCATGATCGGTGGCAGAGGTGTCCACCCGCAGCGAAGTAGCCTCGTCGATCCACTCGGCTGGCACGAGTTGGCTTCCCTGCCACTGCCCCCGCTGCAGCAGAAGCTGTCCGAAAGTGGCCAGCTGCTCGGTCGTGATGCTGAGCCCCCACCCACCGGCGTCGATCCCCTGAGGGGAACTCTCCCAAGTGGCATCCGTGATTCCGAGCGGTTCGAAGAGGCGCGGACCGAGGTAGTCGAGAAGGCGTTCGCCCGTGGCGCGCTGCACGATCGCCGACAGCAGGTGCGTCGCGCCACTGTTGTACACGTAGTGCGTACCCGGGGTGAAGTCGAGGGGCTGGGCCAGTATCGTGCGAGCCCAGTTGTCGCCGTGAGAGTCGTCGGTGAGGGAGACGGTGTCCGCCGCATGACCGGTCGTCATCGTGAGCAGATGGCGCACGGTGAGAGCGGAAAGGCGAGCATCGATCTCCGTCGGCAGGTCGTGCGGCAACAGCTCGACGACGCGGTCGTCGAGGGAGAGGAGCCCCTCGCTGATCGCGAGCCCGATCGCGGTAGAGGTGAAGCTCTTGCTCACCGAAAACATCATGTGCGGATACTGTGCCGCATACGGCGACCACCAGCCCTCGGCGACCACGGCGCCGTGCCTCACGACCATGACGCTGTGCAGGCTGTCGAGCTGGCCACTGGCGGCCCGAATGAAATCGAGGATGGCGGAGGAGGCGATGCCCTCGGCTTCGGGTGTGCTGCGGGGGAGAGTCATGGCGCTATTCTGCCGCTCCAAGAGCCGCAGGTCGGTCAGCCTGTCGGCGAGGCTGCGGGCCTGAGTCGGATGCGGCGGGAATTGTTGGCTCCGCCATCGTCCATCTCCACCTGTCCGCTGCGCGACTTCACGAAGTCGGTAAAGGTCTTGTACCCCAGGGCCGACTCGTTAAACCCGGGGTCCATGCGCCGCATCTGCTTCTTGACCTCGGAGCTCGGCATCCACTCGCTGTCGCTCTTGGCGATGCCAAGTCGAAGCGCTCGCATCATGAGATTCGTCGCGGCCCGGGGAGAGAGCTTGATGGGGGCGTCGTCTTCGGCGACGGGGGTCTTCGACTTTTCGAGAGAAGCCTGCCTGCGCGCCGCCCTGGGGGGAGGTTCGGATGCGGGGACGGCAGCCTCCACCGGCGTATCGATCGCCGCCACACCGTCGTCGTCGCCGGGGCTCACGAGACCCGGGAGGTCGTCGTAGTCCTGGAACTCGTCGCAGGCGGCGACGAGGGATCGACTGGTGGCACCGGCCACCCCGATGCCCACGACGTATCGACCGAGCCGCTTGCAGCGCTGGGCGAGGGCGATGTAATCGGAGTCGCCGGCGACGATCACGACATGGGTGAGGTCGTCGAGGCGAAACAGGTCTTCGACCACATCGACGGCGAGCCGGATGTCGGCGCCGTTCTTCATCGCCTGCGTCGTGGGAAAGAGCTGGGTGAGGTCGACCGCCCGATCGATGAGCTGCTTCTGGTAGCTGGCGTTCGCTTTGGCGGACCAGTCCGCGTAGGCGCGGCTGATCACGATGGGCCCGAATGAGGAGGCGTAGTCGAGCACCGCGCCGAAGTCGACGGTCGCCTCCCGAAGCCGGGTGCCGACGACTCCCGCGGTGTCGGGCCCGGAATTGCGGGCACCGTCGGTGCTGAACCTGCGGGCGCCATGCAGCTGGTTGTACCTCGAAACGACGATGTTGTCGAAGTCGATGTAGACGGCTACGCGGGTGTCGATGGGTTCAGGCATGTGGCGCCTCTCGGTTCGTTGGGCACCAGTCTCGTAGCCCACATGTTAGGCGCGCATCGGCACGGGGGCCAGACCGCGCGCCCACCGCTCCCTGACCTGCTGGGGGTGAGAGGAGGTAGGGCATGGCGGATGCACGGACGAGTGCCAGCGAGACGTTCCCCGATCCCCGTCGCTGGCGTGCGCTCGGGGGCTGCTTCTCCGCCAGTTCGCCGGGTTTGTCGATGTGAGCGCCAGGAACGTTGCTCTTCCGTCGATTGGCGCTCGACCGGCTCGAGTCCGTCGGAAATGCAATGGATCGTCACCGCCCACGCGCTCACGTTCGGCCTGGTTCCGATCCGCTATTCATCATCGTGGCGCGGGTGGTGCAGGGACTATTCGGGGGAGTCCTGGGACTCCAGGTCTCGGGATACATCCAGAACGCGTTTCCCGCTCGGAACGCGGGCGCGCGTTCGGACGCCTCGGGCTCGCACTCGCCGCATTGACGATGCTCGGCCCGGTCGTGGGCGGGCTGCCCATCGCCGTCGGCGATCCGCTGCGGCGCGCCTAGGCTGACCCCATGGAATCGACGAAAGCCAGCGCCGCGCAACTCACGGGATGACCATCTCAGCGAGCGCCTACCTCGACGCTGCGGACGCGGTCGTCAGCGAGTTCGAGACCACCCCGACCGGGTTGACCACCTCGGTGGTCGCCGAACACCGGCTGCGGTTCGGGAGCAACGTCATCGTCGAGCTCAAGACGGAGTCCGGGATTCGGCGGTACCTTCGCCAGTTCGCCGACTGGATGATCGTGTTGCTGCTCGCGAGCGCTGCGATCACCGGGGCGCTGGGAGATATCGGAACCGCAGCCGTGCTGGTGGGGCTCGTCGCCCTCAATACCCTCATCGGATTCGTGCAGGAGTATCGCGCCGAGAAGACGATGGAAGCACTCGAGCGTCTCGTCGCCCCGACCAGCGAGGTCTACCGCGATGGGGAGCTCGTCGAGGTGGAGTCGAAGAGCCTGGTCGTCGGTGACGTCGCGCGACTGGCTGAGGGTGTCTCCGTGCCAGCCGATGTGCGCCTGATCCACACCACCGCGTTTTCGACGAACGAATTCGCGCTCACCGGGGAGAGTGATCCGACCCGCAAGAATTCGAACCCGATGCCGCATGAAGTGCCCGTAGCGGATCGCCACAACATGGCGTTCCCAGGAACGACGGTGGCAACCGGACGGGCCTTCGCGGTCGTCGTCGCGACGGGCTTGCAGACCGAGCTCGGCAGGATCGCCCAGCTGAGCCAATCCGCCCCGACCACACGGAGCCCGCTGCAAATCGAGACCTCCAATATCGCGAAGTATGTGAGCTATGGGGTCGGGGCCGTTTCGATCGTGGTGCTTGTCATCGCGGTGCAGGCCGACCTTCCGATCACGGAGGCGATGCTGTTCGCCGTCGGATTCGCGTGTGCCCTGATCCCCCAGGGGCTTCCGGCCGAGGTCAACACGGCGCTCGCCTCCGCCGCGGGCGCGCTCGCGAAACAGAAAGCGCTCGTCAAACGGTTGAGCTCCGTCGAGACACTCGGCGCCACCCACGTGATCTGCACCGACAAGACCGGCACTCTCACGCGCAACGAGATGACGGTCACCGAGCTGGTCGTAGGTTTTGCTTCCTACTGTGTCACGGGCATCGGCTACGACCCGACCGGGCGGATCGACCCGGCGACGACGGACGCGGATCACCGCCTGCGTGACTTCCTCTCCGTCGGCGTGCTCGCGAGCAACGCCCGGCTCGTGCCGCCCGCGACCGAGCTCCCGCACGGGCATGTGCTGGGAGACCCGACTGAGGGGGCGCTATTGGTTGTGGCGAGCAAGCTCGGAATCGATCGGGCGGCGCTGCTCTCCGCGGCCGTGGAGGTCGGCGAACTCCCCTTCGATTCAACACGCAAACTGATGACTTCGATGCGTCAGGCCACCGACGGGTCGGTCACGGCCTGGGTGAAGGGCGCACCGGAGAGCGTCCTCGCCCGCTCTTCCCAGATCGACGACGGTACCCGCGTGCGGGACATCACCGATACGGATCGCTCCGCCCTGCTCGCCCTCCATACGGAGAAGGCGAGTCGAGCCCTGCGCAATCTCGCTTTCGCGCGTCGATCGATCACCCTGGCTGACGCGACGACCGGGGACATCACCGTGATCGAAAAAGACCTCACTGTGCTCGGTCTCGTATCGATGATCGACCCCATCCGTACCGCGGTGCCCGAAGCAATGGCTGATGTGATCGCGGCGGGGGTGAAGGTGAATATCGTGACGGGTGATTTCTCGCTCACCGCCGCAGCGATCGCTCGGCAGGCCGGTCTTGCGGGAGATGACGGACTTACCATCGTCACCGGCACCGAACTCGCGTCGATGCCCGATGCCGAGGTGCTCGCGCACGCTCTCCACGGCGGAACCGTCTTCAGCCGGGTCGCATCAGAAGACAAAGTACGCATCGTCGACCTCGTGAAGAACTCGGGCCGCATCGTCGCGGTGACGGGGGACGGCATCAATGATGCCCCCGCGCTGCCGCACGCGAACATCGGCGTCGCGATGGGCGAGTCTGGCACTGATGTGGCCAAGCAGGCCTCGGAGATCGTGTTGCTGGACGACAGCTTTTCGACACTGGTCGGGGCCGTGCGCCAGGGCCGCACCATCTACCGCAACATCCGTAAGGGCGTGCTGAGCTGTCTCACGTCCAACGTCGCAGAGTTCGTCGTGAACTCTGCGAGTCTCGGGCTCACCTCGCTGTTCGGCGTGCCCCTCGCACTGAATGTGCTGCAAATTCTGGCCATCGACCTTCTGGGAGAGATCTTCCTGATCGCGGCCCTCGGGCGGGATCCGGAAGTGAGACGATGCGGGAGCTGCCGCGTGATCCGCGGGAGCGTATCCTCAACCGGCGCTCGCTCTGGGACCTGGCCTGGTGCGGGGCTCTCATCGGAGGCTTCTCGATCACGAACTACCTACTATTCTATCAACGAGCCGCCATCGACCCCTTCACCGAGACCGTGCCTACCGAGGTGCTCGCCTCAGCCATGTCGGTCAATTACGCCACGATCATGGTGTGTCAGCTGGTGAGTATCATCCAGCGGCGCAGCATCCACGGATTCTTCACCCGCTACCAGTTTTCCAACCGAACGTTCTGGCTCGCGATCGGCGTCGCTGTCGCCATCATGGGCGTGATCCTCTATGTGCCGTTCGTCGCCGGCTTCTTCGGTACCGGACCTCTCGCCCTGCAGGACTGGGCATTCATCGGCCTCGCAGCAGCGATCTTCCTCGCAGTCCGTGAGACTGCTCGCGTGGTCGGCCTCCGTCGCCGCTCCGCGCTCACGCGATGAGCGTGCCGTGATTGGCAGGGCGATCACGTCGTGGTGGCGAAAAGACCTCATGGCGGGAGGCGTAACTCCCGCCGCGACGCATGTGACCCTCCGCAAGTGGGTGTATCCCCCGCCAACGCGATCGGGGTGCTCGTGCTGATGAGAGCAGGTCGCCCTCATCCTGCCGCGGGTGCAGGTTTCGTGTAATCATCGAGACACCGACCGGTGGATGATGGCAAAGCCGAATGTCACCGGCTCCGAAACACCGGCACTACACGCCACCACGGGAAACTGAGGCACCGAATGTCTGGACGCAGCGCGACCGCCACCACGGAACTGCTCGCGGCGGCTCCCCCGGACCGCACTTGGGACGTCGCCACGATGCACACGCCGGTGGGTCTCTATCCGGGGGCCGGCCTGCTGCCTGCGGTAGTGGAGGTGCGTGACCAGACCGGCGACTGGGATCGGGTCGGCCAGACCCGCCAGCTGATGCTCTCGGACGGGGGAAGTGTGATCGAGCAGACGACCAACGTGGATCGGCTCGAGTTCTTCGCCTACAACCTCACCGACTTCCAGAAGATCTTCGGCGTCATGGTGGAGAGCGCACGCGCGGAATGGACCTTCACGCAGGCACCGAACGGCACCCTCATCCGCTGGCGATATACCTTCCACTCGAAGCCCGGCTTCGGGCTTCCGCTCGCTGCGATCATCAAGTTCCTCTGGGGTCCGTATATGGCTCGCGTTCTTCCGGGTATCGTCGCCGAGATCGAACGTTCGCGCTGACACCGATCCGCGCAGTCATGGCCTCAGCGACTGAGCAGCTAGCCTGACCGGGTGAGAGTCCGTCCGCTCGACCGCGAGATCCTGCGACTGGCCGTTCCCACGCTCGCCGCCCTCATCGCGGAGCCCCTTTTCCTGCTCGTTGACACGGCGCTGGTCGGTCATCTCGGCAGCGTGCCGCTCGCCTCGCTCGGCATTGCGAGCGTCGTGCTGCAGACCGCAGTCGGCCTGCTCGTGTTCCTCGCCTACGCCACCACGCCGGCCGTCGCACGTCTCCTCGGGGCCGGGGACCGTCGCGCGGCGGTGCGAGCGGGAGTGGATGGCACGTGGCTGGCGCTCGTGATCGGAGCGGTGCTCCTCGTGGCCGGTCTCGCCTTCGCAGCCGCCGCCGTCGCGGCTTTTGGCGTGGCCCCGGATGTCTCCACGGCCGCCGTGCGTTACCTGGCGATCTCCTCCTGGGGTCTGCCGGCGATGCTCTTCGTACTCGCCGCGACCGGCCTGCTCCGTGGGCTTCAGGACACCCGCACCCCGCTGGTGATCGTGGCGACGGGATTCGCCGTCAATGCGGCGCTCAACGCGCTGTTCATCTACGGGTTCGGCTGGGGAATCGCCGGGTCTGCGGCAGGCACGGTCATCGCTCAATGGGGGATGGCCGTGCTCTTCGCCGTCGCCGTGCTACGGGCCGCGCGCGCGACCGGAGCGCGGCTGCGGCCCGGATTCGCCGGGGTGAGCGTCGCCGCGGCATCCGGTGGGTGGCTGCTGTTGCGTACCGCCTCGCTGAGAGGGGCGATGCTCGCCACGGTGTTCGCCGCGAGCCGGCTCGGTGTCACCGGGCTCGCCACCCTGCAGGTGGCGCTCGCCCTGTTCTCCCTGCTCGCCTTCGTGCTCGATTCGCTCGCAATTGCAGGCCAGGCGATGATCGGGCACGGTCTCGGAGCGGCAGATCCCGACCGGGTCAGACGCGTGACGGGTCGTCTTCTGCGATTCGGCGTGCTCGCTGGACTGCTCGCCGGAGTGGTCATCGCGGCTGTCTCGCCGGTACTCGGTCGGGTCTTCACGGGCGACGAAGCTGTGCTCCGCTCGCTGGTGCCGGTGCTTTCGATGATGGCCGTCGGGGTACCGGTGGCAGGGTTCGTCTTCGTGCTCGACGGGGTGCTGATCGGAGCCGGCGACGGACGGTATCTTGCGATCAGCGGCATCCTCACTCTTTTGGTCTACCTGCCGCTGCTCTGGCTGGCCGGCCAGCAGCACAGCGTGCTGGCGGTGTGGTCGGCGTTCGGACTCGGCTATATCGGGGCGCGGGCGCTGGCGCTCGGGCTGCGGGTGCGGGGGAGTCGATGGATGGGTGAACTCGAGACCGGGGAGGCGTCCCTTCCGCGATCTTGACTCGCCCCTCGGGAGCCGCGAGTGTGGACACAGGTCACCACCGAGAGGGAGCGCCGATGCCCGAGTTCGCGAAGTCGTCCGACGGCACGACGATCGCGTATGACAGGGTGGGGCAGGGGCCGGCGCTCACCGTCGTCGGCGGAGCATTCAATACGCGGCTCTCGCCCTACCCGCTCGTGACTCTTCTCGCCGAACGGTTCACCGTGTTCAACTATGATCGTCGTGGTCGGGGGGACAGCGGCACGGGGAACAATGAGGCCGAAACCGTGGCGCGGGAGGTAGAGGATCCCGCGGCGGTGATCACGGCCGCCGGCGGTTCAGCGATGGTCTATGGGCATTCCTCTGGCGCGATCCTCGGCCTCGAGGCGGCAATGGCAGGAGTACCGATCTCGCGAATCGCGGGCTTCGAGCCGCCCTACTCGTTCGATCCCGAGCATCCCGAACCCGGAGAAGACTTCGGGTTCCCGGCCGCGATCGCGGCGGGGGACCGGGATGCCGCGACCCGTGCTTTCCTGCAGATCACCGGCATGCCGGCCGGTGCGGTGACCGGCATGAGCGCCGCCCCCTGGTGGCAGGGAATGATCACCACCGCCCTGACGCTTTCCCACGACATCGCGCTCACCGGCGATGGCCGGATTCCCGGTGACCGGCTGGGCGCTGTCGTTGTTCCGATGCTCGCTCTCGACGGTGGTGCCAGCCCCCCGTGGGCGGCGCGCGCCTCGATAGGGGTCGCATCGGCGGTCGTCGCCGGCACCCGTCGCACCGTCGAAGGCCAGGATCATGGTGTCGACCAGACCGTGCTCGCGCCGATCCTGGCGGAGTTCTTCGCGATCGACTAATTTGCCCGTTCCGGCAATCTCCGCACGCGCGTAGCGTTGGCCTCATCATGAAAGCAATCGTCTACAGCGAAACCGGCGCCCCATCCGTGCTCCGCCTCGTTGACCGCCCCGTGCCCGAACCCGAAGCCGGAGAGGTGCGGATTCGCGTCGTCGTCTCGGGTGTGAATCCCACCGATTGGAAATCGCGCCGCGGATCGAAGCCGGGTGAATCGATGGCATTCGCGGAGGTCGTGCCCAACCAGGACGGCGCCGGTGTCATCGACGCGGTCGGCGCGGGCGTGCACCGGTTCACGGTGGGGGACCGGGTCTGGACGGCGATCGCCGCGTTCCAGAGTGCCAGTGGCGGAACCGCGCAGGAGTTCACTGTGCTGCCGCAGGATCACGTCTACCCCCTTCCGGATGCTGCCAGTTTCGACCTCGGTGCCGCCCTGGGAGTGCCGGCCATGACCGCGCATCGCGCGCTGACTGTTGCCGAGGACGGCCCGTCCCGACTGACTCCCGGCGCGCTCGCCGGACAGACCGTGCTGGTCGCCGGTGGCGCCGGTGCCGTCGGCCACGCCGCCATCCAGCTCGCCCGCTGGTCCGGAG
>JBBRDX010000028.1:0-22470 GCA_038203515.1 Actinomycetales bacterium
CATGAGCGAACCGCAGAGCAGCCCGCCGCACCCGAAGCTCGACGAACTGATCGCCGTGCTCGCTCGCCTGCGGGCACCCGGCGGATGCGCGTGGGATCGCGAGCAGACCCACGAGTCGCTCGTGCAGTACCTCATCGAGGAGACCTACGAGCTGGTGGACGCCATCGAGACCGGCCCGGATTCGCCGACGCGGCGCACCGACCTCATCGAAGAGCTCGGTGATGTGCTCTACCAGGTTATTTTCCACTCCGACCTCGCAGCGGGGGCCGGGCAATTCACCATCGAGGATGTGGCCGCGCACATGACGGCAAAGATGATCGGGCGGCATCCCCATGTCTTCGGCGATGCGACCGCCGACACCTCGGACGAGGTCGTGGCCCTGTGGGACCTTCGCAAGGCCGAGGAGAAGCCGCACCGCACGAGCGTGCTCGACGGCATCCCGCAGGGCATGCCCTCGCTCGCGCTCGCCGACAAGCTCATCGGTCGCGCGAACAAGGTCGGGGTGGTCGTGGCGGATGCTGCGGGTTCGGTGCCGCCAGCCGACCAGGAGCAGCTCGGCGCCCTGTTGCTGGCCATCGTCTCCTCGGCGAAGGCCGGGGGACTGGACGCCGAGCGCGCGCTGCGCACCGCACTGCGGGGTTTGCAGCAAGAGGTCCGCGAGGCCGAAGCGGCAGGATGATCACACGAGGTGAATTGGTGCCCCCCTCAACCCGAATGAGGGGGGCACCGCAGTCCGAACCGGCTGGTTTCGCTGGGAATTCCGCAGTGAAAAGCCGCTTCGGGCACAGGCCGACGAATTACCCGATTCGACGACCCTGATTGTGAGCACCGCACCTGCTCAACAGCGACTGCTGGGCAGATTTGCGGTGGATTATTTTTTGTGTGGACAGCATCACGGGATACTCACCGACGGGGCCCCCGCTTACGCGCCTCGGCACACTCTAGCTGCTCCGCGGACGTTCTTCAAACATACGTTATGTTTATCGTGTGGCGCGCCCTAAGGACCTCGATCGTAAGCCCGCTCTGCTCCTCGCGATCATCGAGTACCTGCTCGATAAGCCGCTCTCCGGGCTGAGTTTCCGCACCCTGGCCGAGGGTCTGTCTGTCAGCACCTACACGCTCGTCTATCACTTCGGCACGCGCGCCGAACTCGTGCGCGAGGTCATATTGGCGGTGTCCGAACGCCAGAGCCACGTCGTCCGCACCGTTGAGGAAGAGGTCGGCCTGCTCGAGGAACACCTCGAGAATCTGCGCAACTCCTGGCGCCTGTCACTGGCTGAGCGCAGCCGGCAGCTGCAGCGACTGGAGTTCGAGGCGGCGATGCTCGAATCCCGTGAGCTGCGCACCGACCGCATCACCCTCGCCTCATTCGAGCGCTGGAACCGCTCGGGGCTTGGTGCCCTCGCGAAGCTCGGGGTGCCCGCGGAGGATGCGGAGCTCGAAGTTCGCATTATCGTCGTGACCCTCTATGGACTGCACTATGACCTCATTGTCAGTAGGGATGTCGAGCGCACGACAGCCGTGTTCGAACGGGTGCTCGAGCAGTATGGACGTCGCATCCAGGACCTGATGGTCGTGGAACAATCGACGCATGGCTAGCCCGGTAAATCCCCCTCGCGGAATGCGCGACTTCCTGCCCGCCGACAAGGCGCGACGCGAACGCGTGCTTGCGGTCATCCGCTCCGTCTTCGCAGCCCACGGCTTCGACGAGATTGAGACCCCGGTGATGGAGGACTCCACTCGGCTGCACGCGGGGCTCGGCGGCGACAACGAGAAGCTCGCGTTCGGCGTACTGAAGCGCGGACTCACGGCCGAGGACTTCGCCGCGGCGACGGATGCCCTCGACCTCGCCGATCTCGGATTGCGCTTCGATCTCACCGTGCCCCTCGCCCGGTTCTATGCGAGCCACCGGGCGGAGCTGCCAACGGTGTTCCGTGCCATCCAGGCGGCGCCGGTCTGGCGTGCGGAGCGGCCACAGAAGGGGCGCTACCGCCAGTTCATGCAGTGCGATATCGACATCATCGGCGAGGCCGGAGCGCTCGCCGAGATCGAGCTGCTCACCGCGACGGCCGACACTTTCACCGCCCTCGGGCTCACCGGGTGCACCATCCGCATCAACGACCGTCGCCTGCTGGTCGGCATGCTCGAGACGCTCGGCTTCGGGAGCGAATCGCACGACCAGGTGCTCATCACCATCGACAAGCTCGACAAGGTGGGCGAGGACGGCGTGATCGCAGAGCTGCGCGCCCGCGGAACGGAGCGGGGAGTGGAGCGGGGAGTGGATGCTGCGGCGGTCGACGCCCTCGAGCAGTTTTTCCGCCGGCCGCAGGCCACGGAGTTCCTCAGCTTCGGCGAGTCGGCGATCCGCGCGGCACTCCCGGAGGGGGCGGATGACACGGTGGTGGCGGAGCTCGTGGCGATCGGCGCTGCTGTTGGTCGAGTAGGGCGCTCCGCACCCGGATCGAGACCCACCATCGAGTTCGACCCATTCCTCGTCCGCGGCATGGGCTATTACACCGGCACCATCTTCGAGATAGTGCATCCCGATCTGCCGTACTCGCTCGGCGGTGGGGGTCGCTACGACGGCATGATCGGGCGCTTCCTTGGCGTGGATGTGCCGGCCGCGGGCTTCTCGATCGGCTTCGAGCGCATCGTGGATCTCGTGCGGCTCCACGATGACGAGGGTGCCGGCGGCGTCGTCCTCGTGTATGACAGTGACGTGACATCCGCGAGCCTGATGCAGCTGAAAAGCGAGCTCATCGCGAGTGGCCGGCGCGTGCGGCTCGAGCGTGCGCCGCGCAATCTGAAGCCGCTGCTCGCACAGCTCGAGGCATCCGGTTTCGTCGAAATGGCGACGGTGTCGAGCAGTACCTCAGCGGTAGCGGAACTGCGGATGCGCAAACTCGCCGCCGAATAGCCCAACGTGCTGCTGAGTAGAATGGCCAACGCAATTTCCCCCAAATTTAAAGGAGTCCCGTCGTGGCTTTGATCGAAGCAGTAGGCGCCCGCGAAATCCTCGATTCCCGAGGAAACCCGACCGTCGAGGTCGAGGTGCTCCTCGAGGACGGCATTGTCGCTCGCGCATCCGTTCCGTCCGGTGCCTCCACCGGTGCGTTCGAGGCCTACGAGCTGCGCGACGGCGACAAGAAGCGTTACGGCGGCAAGGGCGTGCAGAAGGCGGTCGCGGCCGTCATCGACACGATCGGACCGGCACTCGAGGGCTTCGACGCCACCGACCAGCGCCTGATCGACCAGGCCATGATCCAGCTCGATGGCACCGACAACAAGAAGAAGCTCGGAGCCAACGCCATTCTGGGTGTCTCCCTCGCCGTCGCGAAGGCCGCTGCCGACTCAGCCGACCTTCCGCTGTTCCGCTACGTCGGCGGACCGAACGCGCACACCCTGCCCGTGCCGCTGCTCAACATCATCAACGGGGGATCGCACGCCGACAACGACATCGACGTGCAGGAATTCATGATCGTGCCGCTCGGCGCGTCGTCATTCAGCGAGGCACTGCGCTGGGGTGTCGAGACCTACCACTCGCTCAAGTCCCTCCTGCAGTCGAAGGGCCTCTCCACCGGGCTCGGCGACGAGGGCGGATTCGCCCCCAACCTGTCGAGCAACCGCGAGGCACTCGACCTCATTGCGACCGCGATCGAGCAGGCCGGCTTCACACTGGGTCACGACATCGCCCTCGCGACGGATGTCGCCGCCACCGAGTTCTACACCGACGGCTCCTACCACTTCGAGAACAAGCAGCTCTCGGCCCTCGAGCTCACGGCATACTTCGCCGACCTCGCCGCCAACTACCCGCTCGTGTCGATCGAAGACCCACTGCAGGAAGACGACTGGGAGGGTTACCAACACTTCACCGCGGAGCTCGGCAGCACGGTGCAGATCGTGGGCGACGACCTGTTCGTCACGAACCCGACCCGCCTGCAAAAAGGGCTCGACCTCGGGGTCGCCAACTCGATCCTCATCAAGGTGAACCAGATCGGCACCCTCACCGAGACGCTGGATGCCGTCTCCCTCGCCCAGCGCGCCGGCTACACCGCAATGCTGTCGCACCGCTCGGGTGAGACCGAGGACACCACCATCGCGGACCTCGCCGTCGCTACGGATGCCGGACAGATCAAGACTGGCGCCCCCGCCCGCAGCGAGCGTGTCGCCAAGTACAACCAGCTGCTGCGCATCGAAGAGGAACTCTCCGAGGCCGCCGTGTACGCCGGGCGCAGCGCGTTCCCCCGCTTCAAGGGATAGTCGCGCTTAGGCTTAACGTATGACCAAGGACAGCCGCCCCCGGCACCCGCGCGCGTCAACGCAGCGTGTGCCGGTGCACATGCCTGCGGAGGCGCCGTCGGGACAGTGGCTTCGCAGCATCCGCCTGTCCGGATTCGCGATTACGGCACTCGTGCTGATCGTGATGTTCATCGTGGTGCTCGCGCCGTCGCTGCGCATCCTGGTGGAGCAGCGCCAGCGGATCGCCACCCTTCAGGCGCAGGTCGCCGCCTCGAAGTCTGCGGTGGAAGAGCTCACGAGCCAGAAGGCCCGCTGGAGTGACCCCAAGTACATCGAAGCGCTCGCCCGCGAGCGGCTCGACTACGTCTTCCCCGGTGAATACAGCTACCTCATTACGGATGCCGCCCCCGCGACTCCGACCACGCCGAACGGCCAGCCCATCAGCGACAAACTGCAGACCACGCAGGTCGACTGGGTCAAGTCGATGCTCTCCTCGGTGTTCACAGCCGGACTCACGGATGCCCCGGCCAACAAAATCGTCGCGCCGGTGATCTCTGGCCTCAAGCAGCCCGGCGACAAGCAGCCCGGCGACAAGCAGCCTGGCCAGAAGCGGTGACCACCCCGCCCTTCGCGGCTCCCAGCGCGGCCGACATCGACGCGGTCTCCCACCAGCTCGGGCGCCCCGCCCGCAACGTGATCGGAATCGCCGCACGCTGCGTCTGCGGCAATCCCACGGTCGTCGCGACCCGTCCACGACTGGATGACGGCACGCCGTTTCCCACGCTGTACTACCTCTCGCACCCGGCCGCGACCGCCGCGATCTCTACGCTCGAAGCCAACGGTGTCATGGCGGACCTGCAGCAACTGCTGGCCGATGAGCCGATCGCCGCACAGTACCTCGGTGCCCACCAGTCGTATCTGGCCGACCGCGAAGGCCTCGAATTCGTCGAGGAGATCGCCGGCATCTCGGCCGGCGGCATGCCCGTTCGGGTGAAGTGCCTGCACGCCCTGGCCGGGCATTCCCTCGCTGCGGGACACGGGGTGAACCCGATTGGCGACCTCGCGCTCGAGCAGGCGGAGTGGTCGCCGCTGGTCTGCCAGTGTCTATAAAGGCTGTGTGAGGGGTCTCCAATGAAACGCGCCGCGGTCGCAGCCGCACTCGTGTTGGGCCTGGCGGCGTCCGTGCTGGTCGCGGATCCGGCATCCGCCGACAGCGTCCGTGACAGCGAGTACTGGCTCGCCGACTACGGCGTGCAGAGGGCCTGGGCCACCACCAGGGGCGCGGGTGTCACGATCGCGGTCATCGACACCGGGGTCGACGGATCCCATGCTGACCTCACCGGCACCGTGATCGGCGGAACGGATGTCTCCGGCGTCGGCTCCTCGAACGGCCAGACTCCCATCGGCAATGACAGCCAGCACGGAACGATGGTGGCCTCCCTGCTCGCTGGGCACGGTCACGGCACCGGCGACGGCATCCTCGGGGTGGCACCGGAGTCAAAGATCCTCTCGGTATCGGTGGGCTTCGGAGTGGGCAGTGTGGGCTCCGACGACCAGATTGCCCGGGCGGTGCGCTGGTCGGTGGATCACGGCGCCGACATCATCAACATGTCGCTGACGCGTAACACGCTCGACTGGCCGCCGAGCTGGGATGATGCGTTCCTCTACGCCATGAACAGGGGCGTGATCGTGGTCGCCGCCGCCGGTAACCGGGGCAGTGGCACCACCGAGGTGGGTGCCCCCGCCACCATGCCGGGGGTCGTCGTCGTCGCCGGGGTCGACCAGAACGGCACCGCGAGTTTCGATGCCTCCTCCCAGGGCATCACCCTCTCGGTCTCCGCTCCGAGTGAAGGGCTCGTCGGGGCCGCTCCGGGCGGGGGTTACTACAGTTGGTCCGGCACGAGTGGCGCCACACCCCTCGTCGCAGGCGTGCTCGCCCTGATCAAAGCCGCGCATCCCGCTCTCAGTGCCGGCAATCTCGTCAACCGCCTCACTGCGACGGCCCGATCCCGGGGCAACCCGATCGTGTACGGCAGCGGGCTGTTCGATGCATCCGCCGCCGTCAGTGCGACCGTGCCGAGTGTGAAGACGAATCCGGCCGACGAGCTGAAGGACTGGATCCGTCTCAACCGCCGGGCCGTTGCGACCGCGGAGCCGCCCCCCACGAGCACGCCCACCCGTGCCCCCGAGCCGAAGGTGATCGAGCCGACGGTGATCGCGGCGCCGGTGAGTCCCTTCGGGCGGGTGTTGCCGGCGGTCGGCGACCTGCGCGACATCGGCATACCGCTTGTGGTTTACGCGGTGTATGCGACGTTGCTGATTCTTGTGCTGCGGAGTATCTTCCGCGACACCATTCGCCTGAGTCAGTCCGGCCAGTTTCGAGAGTCCAGGGGTTCGCGGCGCAGGCCATAGACTTGAAGACGTGCCCAAAATCCTGATTGTCGGCGGCGGCTACGCCGGTTTCTACACAGCTTTCAAGCTGGAGCGTTCGCTGCGGCCGGGTGAAGCCGAGGTCACCATTGTCGATCCCCTCCCCTATATGACCTACCAGCCGTTCCTGCCGGAGATCGCGGCCGGATCGATAGATCCACGCCATGCGGTGGTGTCGCATCGTCGTCACCTCGAGAAGACCACGGTCATCACCGCCAAGGTCACCGGCATCAGCCATGCGACCAAGACCGCCATGATCACGCCGGAGATCGGCGAACCGTGGGAATTCGAATACGACATCATCGTCGTCACCGCCGGATCCGTCTCGCGTACCTTCCCGATTCCGGGAGTCGCCGACCAGGCCATCGGCCTCAAGACCATCGAAGAGGCGATCGCGATCCGCGACCGCGTGCTCACCAACTTCGACAAGGCCGCTCTTCTCCCCGCCGGTGCCGAACGCGATCGCCTTCTCACCGTCACGGTCGTCGGCGGCGGATTCGCCGGAATCGAGATCTTCGGCGAACTTCGCAGCCTTGCCAGCGCCCTTCTGCGCTATTACCCGACGATCTCGTTCGACGACACCCACTTCCACCTGATCGAGGCGACGGGCAGGATCATGCCGGAGGTGTCCCTCAAGACCAGCCTCTGGGTCATCAAGAACTACGCCCAGCGCGGCGCCCAGATCCACCTCGAGACGCAGCTGAGCTCCGCGGTCGATGGAGTGATCCAGCTCTCCACCGGTGAGATCTTCGAGAGCGACCTCATCGTCTGGACGGCCGGCGTCATGGCCAGCCCCACCATGCGCCACACCGACCTCCCGGTCGAGGAGCGCGGTCGCCTCCGCGTGCAGCCCGACCTCCGTGTCATCAACGATGACGGAGTAGTGGAGGGTGCCTGGGGAGCCGGGGATGTCTCGGCCGTTCCGGACCTCACCGGTGAGGGCATCGGTGGCTACTGCGTTCCCAACGCCCAGCATGCCGTGCGCCAGGGCAAGCTCATGGCGAAGAACATCACCGCGACCCTCCGAGGCGACCTCCCGAAGGACTACTTCCACAAGAACCTCGGGGCCGTCGCCACCCTCGGGCTCGGTGAGGGTGCGTTCCAGTCGGGCAAGATCGGCATCACGGGAACCCCCGCCTGGTTCATGCACCGCGGATACCACGGACTCGCCGTTCCCATGTGGGAGCGCAAGATCCGCGTCTTCAGCGGCTGGGTGCTCAACTCCTTCTTGCGTCGCGACATCGTCTCGCTCGAAGCCCGGGAGACCCCTCGCGAGGCCTTCGAGACCGTCGCGTCGCGTCCCAAGGTCTAGTTCTCTCGCTACCCTGAGTGCTGGCTTCGCGCTTGCGTGCGGGCTTCCCCTGAGGAGCTGCGATTGTTGCCCTTTGACGGAAATGTTCCTCTTCGCCGAGGAACATTCCGAACAAAGGGGAACAATAGAGTGCCCGTATCGCCCAATAGCCCCCATAGCCCAATCGGTAGAGGCAGACGACTTAAAATCGTCCAAGTCAGGGTTCGAGTCCCTGTGGGGGCACCGGATGCGCGACCTAACCGAGTGGCGCACGAGCGCACGTCGACTCCCCAGGAGTTCACCTGCCCGGGAGCGTGCGGACACCCACAACCGGATCGGTGAATCACCGCGGCCGAGACCGCCGGACTGTGAGGATCGCGACTGTCGCCGAGACCTACCGCGAGGGTGGCCGGAACGGCTGCAGTTCGCCCCGCTGGAGTCTCGATCGGGCGCGGTTCGTCCAGTGACGCGTGTCCTAGGCTGGTAAGCGGCCTCGCGAGCGAGTGGCGTGACCCCGGTCCGCCCCCGTGAAGGGGGCCCCCGACAGCCCAGGGATACCCATGTACAGAACCACCTACGCGTCCGCCCTCCAGCGATCGGATGCCGGCAACCACGTCACACTCTCCGGGTGGGTGGCTCGAATCCGCAACCACGGTGGTGTGGCGTTCATCGACCTGCGTGACTCCTCGGGCATCGCCCAGGTGACCTTCCGCGACGCCCAGGTCGCCACCGCCGACAGCCTGCGGGTCGAGTCGTGCGTGAAGATCACGGGCCTGGTGCGAGAGCGCCCCGCGGGCAATGTGAACGCGGCGATCGCCTCGGGTGAGGTCGAGATCGAAGCGACGAGCCTCACCGTGCTCGCGGCGAGCGAGGTGTTGCCGTTCCAGCTCGACGACGAACCGGGCGAAGAGACCCGACTGGCATACCGGTACCTCGACCTGCGTCGGGAGTCCGCCGCGTATCCGCTCAAGCTGCGGTCCAAAGTATCCGCCGCAGTGCGCAACGTGCTCGTCGACCGCGACTTCATCGAGGTGGAGACTCCCACCCTGACCCACTCCACCCCCGAGGGCGCCCGCGACTTTCTCGTGCCGGCGCGCCTCAAGCCCGGCTCGTTCTACGCCCTGCCGCAGAGCCCGCAGCTGTTCAAGCAGCTGTTGATGGTCGGCGGCTTCGAGCGTTACTTCCAGATCGCCCGCTGCTACCGTGATGAGGACTTTCGCGCCGACCGCCAGCCCGAATTCACCCAGCTCGACGTGGAGATGAGCTTCGTCGAACAGGATGACGTGATCGCGCTCGCCGAAGACGTGCTCTCCGCGATGTGGGGCACAATCGGCGTCACGCTGACCACCCCCATCGCCCGGATGACCTACACCGACGCAATGCGCCGTTACGGATCCGACAAGCCAGACCTCCGATTCGGGCTCGAGCTTGTCGAGTGCACCGACTACTTCGCCGGAACCGAGTTCGGCGTCTTCCGGGCGCCCTACGTTGGCGCGGTGGTCATGCCCGGCGGTGCCGACCAGCCCCGCCGCACGCTCGATGCCTGGCAGGAGTGGGCGAAACAGCGCGGCGCGAAAGGTCTGGCCTATGTGCTCGTCGGCGAGGATGGCGAACTGCGCGGCCCCGTCGGCAAAAACCTCTCGGACGAGGAGCGAAATGGGCTCGCCGCCCACACCGGAGCGAAGCCCGGCGACTGCATCTTCTTCGCGGCCGGGGCGGTCAAGGCCTCCCGCGGCCTGCTCGGTGCCCTCCGCGGTGAGATCGCTGCACGCCTCGACCTGATCGACAAGGCCGCCTGGGCCTTCACCTGGATCGTCGATGCTCCCCTCTTCGAGCCGGCCGGTGAGGCCGTGGCCAGCGGTGACGTCGCCGTCGGCGCGGGTGCCTGGACGGCCGTGCACCACGCCTTCACCTCGCCAAAGGACGAGTATCTCGACAGCTTCGACACGCACCCGGAGTCCGCGCTGTCCTGGGCCTACGACATCGTCTGCAACGGCAACGAGATCGGCGGCGGCAGCATCCGCATCAACACGCGGGAGTTGCAGGAGCGGGTCTTCGCGGTGATGGGGATCTCGCCCGAGGAGGCTCAGGAGAAGTTCGGATTCCTGCTGCAGGCCTTCGCCTTCGGCGCACCCCCGCACGGCGGGTTCGCGATGGGCTTCGATCGCATCGTGTCGCTGCTGGCGGGCACGGACTCGATCCGCGACGTGATCGCCTTCCCGAAGTCGGGTGGTGGCAACGACCCGCTCACCGGTGCGCCGGCGGAGCTGGAGGCGGCACAGCAGACCGAGCTGTATCGCACGCTCGGCGTGCGCGCCGTGCCGCGGAGTTGAGGGCATGACGGCGGAGGTCGGCTCGAACTGGGCCGGCAATTATGCGTTCGGGTCACCGGAGCTGGTCATGCCCGAGAGCGTCGAGCAGCTTGAGGAGCTCGTGGGCTCACGCCGGCGCATCCGGGCCATCGGCACCCGCCACTCGTTCAACGACCTCGCCGACAGCGCCGGCACTCTCGTGTCGCTGGTGGACCGCGAGCCGGAGCCGCGTCTCGATACCGGGCGGATGACCGTCTCCGTAGCCGCCGGCACCCGATACGGGGTGCTCGCCAGCTGGCTGAACGACCGGGGGTTCGCCCTGCACAACATGGGGTCACTGCCCCACATTTCGGTGGCCGGCGCCATCGCGACCGGCACCCATGGCTCCGGCAACACTCTCGGCAACCTCTCTACGGCGGTTGCCGGGCTGCAGTTGGTGACCGGGGAGGGTCAGCTTCTCGAGGTGGACCGCACCCATTCGCAGTTCGACGGGATGGTCGTCTCGCTCGGTTCTCTCGGCATCGTGACCCGCGTGACCCTCGACATCCAGCCGACTTTCACGGTACGGCAGGACGTCTACACCGACCTGCCCTGGCAGGTCGTGCTCACGGAATTCGAGGCGATCACATCGAGTGCCTACAGCGTGAGCCTGTTCACCGACTGGCGGGGCGACACCCTCCAGGGCGCCTGGTTCAAGACTCGACTGCTGCCCGGGGATTCCGGGTCGATGCCGCCGACGATGTTCGGGGCCACGGCGGCGATCACCGAGACGTCGCTGGCGGAGGGTCAGAACAACACGACGGTGCAGGGCGGCATCCCGGGCCCGTGGTCGGAGCGCCTGCCGCATTTCCGGCTCGACTCCACGCCGAGCAATGGGGATGAGCTGCAGACCGAGTACTTCGTGGATCGCCGCCAGGCACGCAACGCGCTGGCAGCAGTCCGCGCGCTCGGCGAGTTCATCGCCCCGCACCTGCTCATCACCGAGCTGCGCACGGCGGCGGCGGATGACCTGTGGCTGAGCCCGGCGAACGGGCGCCCGAGCCTGGCCATCCACTTCACCTGGAAGAACGAGCCGGCGTCTGTCGCCCGACTCGCGCCGCAGATCCAGGCTGCCCTCGCGCCGTTCGACGCACGCCCGCACTGGGGCAAGGTGAACACGATGACCGCAGTGGATATCGCGCCGCTCTACCCGAGGCTTCCCGAATTCGTCGCGCTGGCCGAGCAAATGGATCCGCAGCACCGCTTCCGCAACGCCTACCTCGAGCGAGTGCTCGGCCTCGCGGACTGAATGGCCCCACCGACTGAACGGCAGCAGCCTGGAACCAGCCTCGCAGCGGCCTCGAAAGGACGACCTGAATGAACCGGGACACACCCTCTCCCACCTCGGGCGTGCTCGTGATCGGCGAATCACTGATGGATGTCGTGAGCTCACCGAGCGGCATCGATGAGCATGCGGGCGGATCACCGATGAACGTCTCCGCCGGCCTCGCCCGTCTCGGTTGCCCGGTGCAACTGCTCACCCGGATCGGAACCGATGCTCGCGGCGCCGTGATCGCCGACTACCTCGCGTCAGTGGGCGTACCTCTCGTTCCGGGCTCGATCGTGGAGGGTCGCACCTCCACCGCGATGGCCACCCTCGACGAGAGCGGATCGGCGAGCTACGAGTTCCTCATCGACTGGTCGCTCGGCTTCGTGGGCGAGTTGCACAGCAGCGCAATCGTGCACACCGGATCGATCGCCGCCTTCCTCGAGCCGGGGGCATCCCAGCTCGAGACCCTGCTCGAGGCTGCCGCAGCGCGCGACGTGATCATCACCTTCGACCCCAACATCCGCCCGTCGATCATCGGCTCGAAAGTCGACTCCCTCGCCGTGGTGGAGCGCCTCGCGGCTCTGGCAACCGTCGTGAAGGTGAGCGACGAAGACGCCCTGTGGCTGTTCGGCGAACTGACTCCCGACGAGGTGGTCGACCGACTTCTCGCGATCGGGGCGACCCTCGCGATCGTCACACTCGGGGCATCCGGGGCGCTCTTGGCGACCGCGCGGCACCGTGTCCGGCTGCCGGGCCGGCGGGTCACCGTCGCTGACACCATCGGTGCGGGCGATTCGTTCATGAGTGCGGTCGTGCAGAAACTCTCCGCACTTCTGCTGTCGGGAGTGGATGCCGCGGCCATCGTCGACGGCAGCGCGCTCGAGGAATCCGTGCTCTCCGATATCGGGCGATTCGCCGTCTCCTGCGCGGCCATCACGGTCTCGCGAATCGGATCGAACCCGCCCACGATGGCGGAGGCGCTCGCTTAGGCGCGGTGCTCGACGGCAGCTGGATCGACGAAGCGCAGCCAGCCCCACACGGCCACGCTGAGCGCCGCGAAGGCAGCGGCGGCGAGGATGGTGCCGATCATGGGGAACGACGCCGCTCCTGCCCCGAGGATCACCACGGACGCCAGCAGCGCCGCCACCGTGACCATGGCAAGCCAGGCCGGTCGCGACCACTCGAACACCGCTCGCCCGGGAAGTGTCGCGATGGGAACGACCAACACCACAACCGACCCAAGCCCCGCGAGCGCGATCGTGGCGAGGGCCTCGGCGGCGAGGAGCGACCAGAAGCCTTCGGCAGACCCGAGCAGGCCATGAAGCAGCCACGCGATGGCGGCGAGTGCGGTAACCGATCCGATCTCCACCATGCTGACGATCGCCCGCGCGCGTGCCTCGACGGTGTGGGTGAAACCGACCCCGATCAGCACTCCGGCGATGATGGGCGGATGGATGCCAGTGGCTCGCGACAGCACCGCGGCCAGGAGCGCGGCGAGCAGCAGCAGCGGCACGAACCGCAGCCGACCGCTCACGCTTTGCGCCTTGGATCCCAGCCGGGTCGCGATCGCGACGCCGACAACGTTGAGCACGCCGAGGCCGATCACCACCGCAATGGCGAGCCTCAGGTAGCGCACCTGGTCGTCCACTCCGCCCGCGATCAGGATGAGCCCTGCCGCGCCGGCGAGCGGAACGGCTCCCGCGAGCCAGGGATTCAGGGGTGTCGACGCGGTTGCAGCCGGAGAGATCGTGGGACGCGACCGATTGCGGCCCGTGAACTGCATCGACGGCATCCGGATGCGTCCGCGGAGAGCGCCGGCGAGAAGACGGAGTGGCAGGGCCACGAGCAGGACGAAGGTGAGGGCGAGAAGGGGCGCCAGCGCCAGGATGCCGGTGGTGACACTGCTCGAGAGAGTGGGGAGCATGGCACCGAAGGCCGTGGGGGTACCCCAGTTGTCCATCGAACCGCCCGGAAACATGGGCGGCGCGGAAGCCAGCGGAGTCGGAGCCCCGTTCGGTGGTGCACTCGGTTCCGCCGGCGGGGCTGGCGTGGCCGGCGGGGCTGGCGTGGTCGGCGGGGCTGGCATGGTCGGCGGGGATGGCGTGGTCGGTGCGATCGACCCGCCTTTCGGCCCGAAGTGGACCGTGATCGGCAGGCTCGGCCCGCTGTAGTTGCCCGCCGCATCGCGCTGGATCACCAGCAGGGTGTGTGTGCCCTTCGTCACCCGATGCACCTCGCAGCTGAAGACGCCGTCGACGATCGAGGACTGGCACACGGGAGCGTTGTCCAGGTAGACGTCCACTACGCCGACGAGTCGGCCGGCTGCGGTCTCCCCGGTTCCCGAGATGGTCACCCCGGTGCTCGTCACCCGGCTGCCCGCCGCTGGCGATGTGATCAGAGCGCTCGGCGGCGCATCGCGGTCCACCACGAGAGAGAGGGACCCGGACAGCACAGACGATGCCCCGCCGCCGAGGTCGGCGCGCGACTGTTTCGCCCGAACGACATAGGGTCCGGAGGGCACGGTGAGCGCGCAGGACCAATAGCCCGCGTCGGTGGCTACCGACGAGCATCCGATTGCGCCACTGTCGAGGACCGTGGTCACCGTGCTGCCCGCGTAGCCGTAGCCGGAGACCAGTCCGGTCGTGAGCGAGTCCGGTGCGCCGTCAATGGTGGGGGTGCCAAGCACGTCGATCGTGGCTGACAGGGGAGCGGATGCCACGCCGTCACGCGTCTCCACCGCGGTGAGGGTGATTGCCGGACCACTCGCCAGCGCAGCAGTGCAGGCGAAATCGGTGTCATCCGAGGCCGCGATCGCGCAGAAGGCAGTGCCGCCCGGGAACCCGGGAGCGATCACCACGCTGCTGCCCGCGTCTTTGGTGCCCGTGACCCGAACAGCGTTGGTGGGGGAGAACGCGGGCGCCCTGAAGCTGAAGTTTGGACCCGGCGCAATGGCAGTGCTGGCAGTGCTGGCAGTGTTGGGCGTGGGGCTGGTGCTCTCTGACCCGCTGGTGCTCTCTGACCCGCTGGTGCTCTCTGACCTGCTGGTGTTTTGGGGGTCGGTGGCGACCGGGGCATCCGTCGAGATCGCGGCCGCACCCATCAGCACGACGGACTGGATCGCGAAGCCGGTGATCGCGAGTGACACCACGAGCATTCGATGCCCCGTCGACCGTCGATCCGCCTTCGCTCGACAGCGTTCGCTCGCTCCGCGATCGCGAAACGGACGTCGGGGGACGTTCGAGAGGGAGGGCTGCACCGTGAGTCCATTCAGCACGGCATCGTCGCCGGTGTCAATTATCTGTGCGCGGTAATGGAAGTGAGCAATCATCCGCCCGATTGAAATCAGGGGCGGAAATCGACGGTGCGGAAATCGGCCGCGGGCATTGACGCGACCGGCGATCCCCGCCATGATTCAAGTCACGTGACTGGGTCGCCTGACCCACAGCGCAGACAGGACCACAGCGCAGACAGGACCACAGCGCAGACCGGAGAGGATCCGACATGGCCCGGCTGAGTTCCGCCGAACGACGTGCCCTCCTGGTGCGGGCTGCCCTGCGGGTGATCGATAGCGACGGCGTCCACGGCGCGACGACGCGAGCGATCGTCGCCGAAGCCAGGATGTCCCTCGCGAGCTTCCACTACGCGTTCCGGTCACGCGACGAGATGATCCGAGAACTCATCGCCCACGTGGTGCAGGACGAGCAGCGCGTCTCGCTCGAGGCGCTGCACTCGGATGTCGACATCCGCTCCGCCGTCCGGGCCGGATTGCAGGCCTACTTCGACCTGATGAAAGCGCGCCCGTCGCGTGAGCAGGCAATGCAGGAACTCGTGCAGTACTCCCTGCGAACCCCCGGCCTGGAAGAGCTGCCGCGGGCGCAGTACGCGAGCTACTTCCACACCGCACGTGTGCTGCTCGAGCGTGGCGCCGAACTGACCGGGGTGCAGTGGACCCTGCCGATCGAACAGCTCGCGCGAATCCTCATCGCATTCACCGACGGCCTGACCATCGCCTGGCTCGCCGACCGTGACGATGTTGCCGCCGGTCGGCTGATGGATTTTGCCGCAGACACGATCGGGGCGCTCGCGGTCCTGCCCGTTCGATCGGCGATCTGATGGCCCTCTCGCTCACTCCTCCCGCCGACTCCCCGTGGCTCAGGCCCGCCGAGTACTGGCGATCTCTCCAGGCCGCGACCGCCGAGCTGGATGCTCCGTTCGGCGTGATCTCAGTGCCGGCCCTCGCCCACAACGCGTTCGACATGTTGCGTCGATCGCAGGGCACCACCATCCGGGTCACGTCGAAGTCGGTGCGGGTGCGGGGAGTGATCGATGCGGTGCTCGCCCTCCCCGGCTATTCGGGAGTGCTCGCCTATACCCTGCCCGAAGCGCTCTGGCTCGCCGAGGGAGACACGGGACACGCGGGCATCACCGACGTCGTCGTCGCCTATCCGAGTGTCGATCGCGCGGCCATCCGCAGGCTCGCGCTCGATCCGCTGCTCGCATCGCGGGTGACACTGATGGTGGACAGCGTCGACCATCTCGACTACATCGACGCCGTAATTCCGCCCGACATCCGTGAACGCGTGCGCGTCTGCCTCGAGCTCGACGCGTCGTGGAACCCGAAGGTGCTCGGGCATCTCGGCACCTATCGTTCACCGGTCTTCACCGCGGAGGACGCCCGCACTCTTGCGGAGCGGATCGTGGCTCGCCCGGGTTTCGCCCTGGTGGGGATGATGGCCTACGAGGGCCAGATCGCCGGAGTGGTGAACAACCCCTCGAGTGCCGCTCGCGGTGCGGCCGTCCGCTGGATCCAAATGAAATCGGCCAGCGAGCTCGCCGGCCGCCGGGCCGAGGCCGTCGCCGCCGTGCGCTCGCTCGCCGACCTCGAGTTCGTCAACGGGGGCGGCACCGGTTCGCTGGAGTCGACCTCTGCAGAGTCGGCGATCACCGAGGTCGCCGCGGGCAGCGGACTATTCGGACCGCACCTCTTCGACCACTACCGCCACTTCCTTCCGGCGCCGGCCGCGTCCTTCGTGCTGCCCGTGGTGCGCAAACCTTCCGCGGACATGGCGACACTGCTCGGAGGCGGGTGGGTGGCATCCGGCCCGCCGGCCATCGATCGGCTTCCGCTCGTGGCCTGGCCGGAGGGCACGAAGATGGTCGGCAACGAGATGGCCGGCGAGGTGCAGACCCCGCTGACCGGGGAGACCGCCGCACAGCTCGCGGTCGGTGACCGGGTGTGGCTGAGGCACCCGAAGGCGGGGGAGCTGAGCGAACATCTCGACGCGTTCGTGCTGGTCGACGGAGACCGCATAATAGACACACTTCCCACCTATCGGGGCGAGGGGAAGGCCTTCCTGTGAGTGGTAAACAACTGGTGGGCACAAGAGTCACGCTGAGGGGTGAATGGTGACAGTCGAAACGGCGATCGCGGGTCTCACGCCGGGCGTGACCTGGCGCAACTGGGGCCGATCGGAGTCCGTGCGCCCGCTCCTGATGGCCAGCCCGTCGAGCGTCGACGAGGTCGCGGCGATCGTGCGTTTCGCCCGAGAGCGCGAGTTCGCCGTCAAGACCGTCGGCGCCGGCCACAGCTTCACCGCCATCGCCCGCGCCCAGGACGTGCAACTCGACGTAGGCCGCCTCGAGGGGCTGCTCGGCGTGGACCTGCCGCGAAACCGGGTGACCCTGGGTGCCGGCACCTACCTGCACCGGCTGCCCGCACTGCTCGAACCCTACGGGCTCGCCCTGCCGAACATGGGTGACATCGACCGCCAGACCATCGCCGGGGCGACCTCCACCGGCACTCACGGCACCGGAGCGCGCTACCCCGGCCTCGCCGCCCAGATCGTGGCGGTGACGATGGTGACGGCGGAAGGCTCGATCCTGCGCATCAGCGAGACCGAGAATCCCGAACTCCTGCCCGCCGCCCGCCTCGGACTCGGCGCTCTCGGCATCCTCGTCGAGCTCACCCTGCAGTGCGTGCCCGCTTTCCTGCTTCACGCCGTCGAGCGCCCGGCCGGTTTCGGGGAAGTTCTCGACGGACTCGAGCAGCGGGTCGCCGCCGTCGACCACTTCGAGTTCTACTGGTGGCCGCACACCGACGGCGTGATGACCAAGTCAAATACTCGACTTGCAGCGGATGCCGAGCGGCATCCCGTGGGTCCGGTCGCTGCGTTCATCGAAGACCGCATCGTGGGCAACGCCGTGCTCGCCGTGCTCTGCAACGTGGGGCGCCTGGCGCCCGCGCTCACGCCGGGGATCAACCGGCTCGCCACCCGGGTCTATGGCAACCGCACCTATACGGATCACTCGCACGAGGTTTTCGTCAGCCCGCGCACCACGCGTTTCCGCGAAATGGAGTACGCGATCCCGAGGGCGGCGATACCGGATGCCCTCCGCGACATCCGCTCGCTCATCGACTCGCGCGGGTGGACGATCTCGTTCCCGGTCGAGGTGCGGGTTGCCGCCGCCGACGACAATTGGCTGTCGACCGCCTCCCACCGGGACAGCGGGTACATCGCGGTGCACCGGTACTTCCGAGACGACCACGAGGAGTACTTCCGTGGTGTCGAGCAGATCATGCGGGGATACCAGGGTCGGCCGCACTGGGGCAAGATCCACTACCGAGACGCGGAGTCGCTCGCCGAGGTCTACCCCCACCACTCCGAATTCGTCGCCGTGCGCGACCGGCTCGACCCGGATCGCGTGTTCACGAATCCCTACCTGGATCGTGTGCTCGGCGCCTGAGCGCCCAGCTGCCGTGCCCACTAACTGCCGTGCCCACTAACTGACGTGCACCGCAGGTCGTTGCTTCGAGTCCTTCTCCGACTCACGCAGTATCTCCCGGGTCACCGGCGCGACATCACCGACCCCGGTCACAAGAAATTTGAACATGTTCGAGATCGGGTTGCCCGAGCTCCACTCGAAGTAGATCGTCGGCACCATCGAAGTCTCGTCACGGATCTGCAGCAGTACCGCGGCGATCGTGTTGGGGATGGTGCCGCTCTTCACCTCGAGCACCCGATAGCCGTACTTGTCGATGCCTCGCACGACCAAGTCCTCCTCGAAGTCGGAGGAGTCCGACGGGTGCACCTCGAGGAAGATGATCTTCGACTTCGGCGGAATGTGACTGAAGCGACGCTCGTCCGAGTTCTTATTCTTGTATTCCGACTTGCTGCCGTCATCCGGTTCGTTCGCGATGATGCGGATGTGGCCGTGCGCGGCGTCCGCGGTCACGAACTCGAGTGCCGCGGCATCCAGCACGACCGAGGTGGCCCGCAGTTGCAGCGATCGCTGCACCCGGGAGACGACGGAGATCACGAGGATGCCGAGGATGAAGAGTGCCGCGATGCGGATGCCGTCCGGCCGCTCCCGGATGTTCTGGGCCGTCGTATAGACGAACACGAGGGCGATGAAGGCGAACCCGAGGGTGCGCTTGCGCTGCTTCTTTGCGAGTGCGGACAGCGTCACCGCGACGGATGCCGAGGTGATCAGCACGAGCACCCCGGTCGCGTAGGCGCCACCCTGGGCGTCCACGCTGGCCTGGAACACCACGGTGATGAGGAACGCGATCGCAGTGAAGACGAGCACGAGGGGACGCACGGCCCTGGCCCAGTTCGGCGCCATGCCGTACTTGGGCAGGTAGCGCGGCACGAGGTTGAGCAGGCCGGCCATTGCCGATGCCCCGGCGAACCACAGGATGCAGATGGTGGAGATGTCATAGGCGGTGCCGAAGATCGGGCCGAGGTATTCGTGTGCGAGGTAGGCGAGGGCGCGGCCGTTCGCCGGACCGCCGGACTGGAAGGCCGCTTGCGGGATGAGAATCGTCGTGACAAGGCTCGAGGTGATGAGGAAGACGCTCATGATTATCGCGGCACTGGTGAGCAGGCGGTGCGCCCCGCGGATGCGTCCGGTCGGATTCGCATCGGTGTCGCGCGGGTCCCCGTTGATCTGAGGCATCACCGCGACTCCGGTCTCGAAGCCGGAGAGGCCGAGCGCGAGCTTCGGGAAGACAACGAGAGCGATTCCTATGATCACCAACGGGTCGCCATGCTGGGTGTTCACCGCGCTCCACCAGTTGGTCACGTCGATGGGATGCGCGACGATCTGGCCCATCGACACGAGGATAACGACCACGTTGAGAGCGAGGAATACCGCTACAAGCACGACGGCAATGCCGATGGCCTCCTTGAATCCACGCAGGAAGACGGCTCCGAGGAGAGCGACGAGAACCAGGGTGATCGGCACCTCGTTGCCTTGGAACCACGAGGGGGCGAAGGGATTCTCGATGGCGTGAGCCGTGGCATCCGCCGCGGAGAGGGTGATCGTGATCATGAAGTCGGTGGCGGCGAATCCGAGCAGAACCAGCACGAAAAGCTTGCCGGCCCACCACGGCAGCAGTCTCTCGAGCATGGCGATCGAGCCGGAGCCGCGGAAGCTCTCGCGGGCCACCCGGCGGTACACCGGCAGCGCACCGAACAGGGTGAGAGCCACGAGCACGATGGTTGCGAAGGGGGAAAGGAGCCCCGCGGCGACGGCGGCGATGGCGGGCTGGTAGCCCAGAGTGGAGAAGTAGTCGACGCCGGTGAGGCACATCACCCGCCACCAGGAGTGGGTCCTCTCGACGACCTTCGCGTGCGGGCCCTGGTGTGAGCCTGAGCGGTCCGTCAGTCCCTGCAACATCCAGCTGCGGAATGATCCGGGTTCGCGCAGCGGTCCCGAGGTCGAAGCCATTGGTGCCAATCTTTCGGAGGTGGAGTCTCTCGGAGGTCACGCCTCACCCTCCAGAATATCGCTCAGATGCTGAGCAGTGACCTCACCCGTCGGTCGGGCAGCCTGTCGGTGCCGTGGAGCCCGCGGAGCTCGAGTACGACGCTGATGCCGGCGACTCGCCAGCCCGCCCGTTCGGCGAGTCGACAACTTGCGGCGAGAGTGCCCCCGGTCGCGAGCACGTCGTCGAGCAGCAGCACCCTGGTGCCGGGAGCAAGCTCGTCGGGATGCACCTCGAGGGTGGCTGTGCCGTATTCGAGTTCGTAGTCCTCGGTGATCACCGGCCTCGGCAGTTTGCCCGGCTTGCGGATCATCACACAGCCCAGTCCCGTGGCGTAGGCGGCGCCGGCGGCGAGCACGAATCCCCGCGCCTCCATGCCGGCCAAGGCATCGAATTGCCCCTCGAAGGGTGCGAGGAGGGCGTCGATCACGCTCGCGTAGGCCGGCCCGTCGGCGAATACCGGACTGAGGTCGCGGAAGACGATGCCGGGCGAGGGGAAGTCGACGACGACCCGACTGAGTCGTTCGATCGCTTCGCGGGCGGCCTGCGACATCCGTTCTCCTTCATGTCCAGTGGAAGTTTAACGTTCAGTGGAAGTGTGCTGACAGTTGAGCCTGCCACGCCCCGGCATTGGCTCGGAGTGTGCTCCGAACCCGCGGTGGCCGATTCCGCCGCGGATATAGTTAGGAATTCATGCGGTTCGCCGCTTCGCAGCATCCAGCTCTTGAGAGATCAGTCATGGAAACCCTCATCGTCGTCGGCGTCATCGTCGTCCTCGTCGCCATCATCGGTATCTACCTGTGGTCGACCTATAACGGACTCGTGCGCCTCAACGTGCGAGTCGATGAGGCGTGGAGTGACATCACCGTGCAGCTGAAGCGTCGCGCCGACCTGCTGCCCAACCTCATTGAAACGGTCAAGGGATATGCGGCCCACGAGTCCGGCGTGTTCGAGGCCGTGACCAAGGCGCGAGCCGAGTCGATCAGCGCGTCCACCCCGGCGGATGCGGCAGTCGCCGAGAACCACGTGCAGAGCGCCCTGAAGAGCATCTTCGCCGTGGCGGAGGCCTACCCACAACTCCAGGCCAGCCAGAACTACCTGCAGTTGCAGGGTGAACTCGTCGACACCGAAGACAAGATCCAGGCCTCGCGCCGCTTCTACAACGGTGGTGTGCGTGAGCTCAACACCAACATCAAGACCTTCCCGAACACGCTCTTCGTGCGCGGCCTCGGCTTCACCGAGCGCGATTTCTTCGAGGTGGCGGACTCTGCGGCCATCGCGGAACCTCCTCGCGTGCAGTTCTAGCTAGAGCTTCATGTATCGCGCGATTGCGAAGAACAAACGCAACACCGTCTTCATCATCCTGCTGTTCCTGCTGATCATCGGTGGCCTGGGGGCGCTCGCCGCCTACGTGTACAACAGCCCCTCGATTGCGGTGACAGTGATCGTGATCGCGGCGGGCTATGCCACAATCCAGTACTTCGCGGCCTCCCGCCTCGCGATCTCGATCTCGGGCGGCCAGGAGATCCAGAAGGCCGACAATCCGCGGCTGTATCGCATTGTGGAGAACCTGTCGATCACCGACGGTCTGCCCATGCCGAAGGTGTACATCATCAACGACCCGGCCCCGAACGCTTTCGCGACGGGGCGCGACCCCGAGCACTCCTACGTCGCCGCGACCACCGGGCTGCTCGACCTCATGGACGACTCGGAGCTCGAAGGCGTGATGGCGCACGAGATGGGCCACGTGCAGAACTACGACACGCGCGTGTCGATGATCGTCTTTGGTCTCGTCGTGGCGATCGGCTTCATCGCCGACCTCTTCCTGCGCTTCGCCTTCTTCGGGGGCGGGCGGGGCAACGACCGTAACGGGGGCGGAGGCGGTGGCAATCCCATCGTCATCGTGTTCGGCATCGCCGCGATGATCATCGCGCCCCTGGTCGCCGCCGGCGTCCAGGCCTCGATCTCGCGCCAGCGTGAATACCTGGCCGATGCCACCAGCGCACTGACGACGCGAAATCCGGATGCTCTGGCCAGTGCGCTCCAGAAGCTCGGCCAGTACGGCCGCCCCATGCAGAAGCAGAACTCGTCGATGGCGCACCTGTGGATCTCCGACCCGACC
>JBBRDX010000029.1:0-21571 GCA_038203515.1 Actinomycetales bacterium
CACCACCGAGCGGGGTGCCCTGCTCATCAAAGTGGGACTCATCCTCTACGACTCCTTCTCCCGTGACGGCGGCAGTGTTCCGCGCCACCAGTTCCGCGGCCGCCGCAAGTCCCTCGCCGATCAGCCGGCGCTCAACCCCGACCTCAAGTACACCGCTACCTATTACGACGCCGCGATGGTCAACCCCGAGCGCCTCGGCCTCGATGTGCTGCTCGACGGAGTGGCCGCGGGTGGCCGCGCCGCAAACTACGTCGAAGCGGTCGGTGCCGTGGACGGGGGAGTGCTCGTGCGCGACCGGGTGACCGGCGACGAGTTCGTGCTCTCCGCAGACGTAGTCGTGAACACCTCGGGTCCGTGGACCGACCTCACCAATGGTGCCCTGGGTGCACCGACCAAATTCATGGGAGGCACGAAGGGCTCGCACATCGTGCTCGACAACCCGGAGCTGTTCGCCGCTACCAAGGGTCGCGAACTGTTCTTCGAGAACGACGACGGACGAATCGTGCTGATCTACCCGATAAAGGGTCGCGTGCTCATTGGAACGACCGACACGGATGCGGACCCCCGCGACCCGATGATCGAGACCGACGACGACACCGAGTACTTCTTCAAGCTCGTCTCCCACGTCTTCCCGGGGGTGAAAGTCGACCGCTCCCAGATCATCTTCACCTACGCGGGCGTCCGCCCTCTTCCCCGCCACGACGACGAGGCTCCCGGCTTCGTCTCCCGCGACTACCGCATCGAGAGGAGCAGCTTCGGCGGCTCTCCGCTGCTCAGCCTGGTCGGCGGAAAGTGGACCACTTTCCGCGCGCTCGGAGAGCACATGACCAACGAGGTGCTCGCCCTCTTGAAGCGAGAGCGCACGGCATCCACCACCACGCTCGCGATCGGCGGCGGGGCGGGCTTCCCGACCACCGAGTCCACTCGGAATGACTGGATCCAATCCCATGCGGTCGGCGTGGGCCGTTCCCGGGTGGCCGAACTGCTGACGCGCTACGGCACCAAAGCAACGGAGTTCATCTCGGCCATCCTTGGCGGGAATGACGCTGCCCTGCGCACGACCCTGCTCTACACGACGGCCGAGCTCGACTATCTCGTGCGTTCGGAGAGTGTCGTGCACCTCGACGACGTGCTGCTTCGCCGCACCGATCTTGCGTTCATCGGCGCTGTAACCGGCACGATGATCGAGGAGCTCGCGGATGTCGTCGGGACGAGTCTCGGCTGGACCAGCGAGCAGCGCGCGGCGGAAGTCGCCGCTTCGCGCGAGACACTCACGACGCTGCACGGGCAGGTCTTCGCCGACCAGCCTCTGGCGGTCAAGGGCTAGCCGGGCGCCACGCGGCCGAGGGTCTGGTGAACCACCCGGCGGGCCGGAATCACCTTCGGCCGGCCTCCCCACACCGGTCCTCGCACGCGCTCTGCTCCTCTTCCCGAACCCACCCCCCTTGGCATAACTCCTGCAATCTGCCCCACCGCGCCGCGGCAGCCCCGAGTTTCCGGGCGCAATCGACCGGCGCAGCGCAAACTGCAGGAGTTATGCCCTGGGAGCGGGGGTGAGTTGGTGCCCTGACCCGCGGGCCCTGAGTGGCCGAACCGGGAGTCGTTCCCTCGGCGTGTGGGCACATCCTCTGGCATAACTCCTGCAGTCTGCTCACCGGTCTGCCCGTGACCCCGCGATCTCGGGGCTGACCGAACCGCGAAGAGCAATGTGCAGGAGTTATGCACAGCGCACCCCCCGCGCTCTGTTGTGCACCGGTATGGATTATGGCGCCGCGCCAGTGCCCGCAACGGCCAGCATCGCACCATGACGTGGACCGAAGTCTTCGACCAACTGGATCTGATCGTGGCGGATCGCCGTACCCTGCTGTCCTCCGGGGCAACCGGTGCTGGTTTGACGAGTGCGGTCCAGGCAGGTCTCCTCGTTCGACCGCGCCGCGACCACTACGCGCTGCCCGGTACTCCGACCGCGATCATCCAGGCCGTGCGCGTCGGAGGCCGCCTCAGCTGTATCTCGATGCTCCATCTGTTGGGGGTGTTTGCCATCGATGCCACGGTTCCACACATCCACCTCGAGCGGTCTGCGTCTCGCTTGCGGTCACCACACTCCCGCTTCATCACACTGACCGAGAGCGCGAGAGCAGACTCGGTGTTGCACTGGTGGCCTCTGCTCGATGACGGCGAGTTCTTGGAACACCGGGTCGGAATCCGGGGTGCGATCGCCGAAGCGATTCGATGCCAGCAGCCCTGGCACGCTGTCGCCACGCTTGACAGCGTTCTCAACCGGGGACTCTTTTCCCTCGACGAGCTCAGTGCGCTGTTTCGTCAGCTGCCGGAAGCGCACGTCCCAGTGCTCGGCCAGCTGGACGGCCGAGCGGAGGCCGGCCAGGAATCTATCCTGCGGCTGTTGATGTGGCAGCTCGGTCTGCACTGCGAGTTGCAAGTGAACGTGAGCGGAGTCGGGCGGGTCGACATGATCGTGGAGGGCATCCTCGTTCTCGAAGCGGACAGCCGGCTGGCCCACGATGGATGGGGGCTGCATGTGCGGGACCGAAACCGAGACATCGATTCGGCCCGGCACGGGTACATGAGCCTTCGTCCGGCCTACCAGCGCACGATGTTCGACCCGACCGCGGTTCAGGAAGCGGTCCTCGCGCTTCTTGCGGCGTGGAATCACCTCCGAGTGCACGTTCCCTAGGCCCCCCGCTCGCCATAACTCCTGCACTTATGCCGCGCCGGACGATGAAGCACCGAATCTGCCAAGACGGTCACGGGCGCGCCACAGTAGTGCAGGAGTTATGCACTCAGAGCCGCACGCAGGACAGTCAGCAGCGTCATGCTGGCCAGCCGGGCCGCTCTATGCGAGGCTCGCCCGCCTGCAAAACACCGTGCCAGGCCGCGGGGTGCGTGCCGTCACGGAACGTCAGTTCGGTGGGCCGCTCACCGGTGAACTCGAATCCCGCTTTGCGGGCAACCGAGACGGATGCCGCGTTGCCGACGACACATTCCCAGGCGATCTCGGCGAGGCCGAGTTCTGTGGCGAGCCAGTCGGTCACGGCCACCACGGCCTCGGTCATCAGCCCGCGACCGCGGTGCGGCGCACCGAGCCAGAAGCCGATGTCGCCGAGCTCCCGGCGCCAGCCGATGACCCCGAGCAGTGGGCCGCCCTCGCTCTCACGCAGCGCCCAGGTGAGCTCATCACCGGAGAGCCATCCGCCGGGAACAACCCGGTACAGGAAGAAGTCGGCGTGCCGCTGCTCATAGGGCCACGGCAGGGTCATCAGCCTCTTGAACAGCGGATCACTGCAGTATTCTGCCACCGCCAACCGGTCGGAGAGCACCGGTGAGTCGAGCCAGAGGTGCTCCGTTCGAAGCACCGCCGCTGCCGTGTTCATCTCTTGGGCAACAGGCCGATGCGGTCAAATACCGTCGCGAGCGTGACGTCGGCAATCGCTGCGGCCCGATCGGCATTGCCGGCGAGAACCCGATCGAGTTCCGCGGGATCGTCGAGCAATTCGAGCGTGCGCGCCCGGACAGGTGCGAATGTCTCGACGACGACGTCGGCGAGATCTTTCTTGAAGTCTCCATAGCCGCGGCCGTCGTAATCGACTTCAAGGGAGGAAATCGACCGCTCGGAGAGTACAGAGAAAATCGTGAGCAGGTTGGAGACGCCGGGCTTCTCCGCGACGTCGTAGCGCACCTCGCGGCCGGCATCCGTGACCGCGGATTTGATCTTCTTCGCCGTGACGGAAGGCTCGTCGAGCAGCCACACCACCCCTGACCCGGACTCAGCGGACTTGCTCATCTTGGAGCCCGGATTCTGCAGGTCGTAGATGCGGGCGGTCTCTTCCAGGATCATCGGCTCCGGCATCGCGAAGGTCTGGCCGAATCGCGTGTTGAAGCGGTTCGCCAGGTCGCGAGTGAGCTCCACATGCTGCTTCTGGTCGTCACCGACCGGCACCGCCACCGCGTTGTAGAGCAGAATGTCAGCGGCCATGAGGGTGGGGTAGGCGAAGAGCCCGATCGACGCCGCATCTGCTCCCTGCTTCGCCGCCTTGTCTTTGAACTGGGTCATCCGGCTTGCTTCACCGAAACCGGTGATCGTGTTGAGCACCCAGGCGAGCTGCGGATGCGCGGCCACGTGCGACTGCACGAAAAGCGTCGAAACTTGCGGGTCGATGCCCGCGGCGATGTACTGTGCGGCGGTGCGCCGGGTGTTCTCGCGCAGGGTGGGCGGATCCTGCGCAACGGTGATCGCGTGCAGGTCGACGATGCAGAAGATAGCATCGTGGCTGTTTTGCAACTCCTTCCACTGAAGTAGGGCGCCGATGTAGTTGCCGATGTGAAGGGACTCGGCCGAGGGCTGCATGCCCGAGAACAGGCGGGGTTTGGAACTCATTGGTTCAGTCTTCCAGAGTGTGCCGGGCTTTCGGTGTTCAGCGCTTTCCGTACGCTCGGCGAGACAGCAAGGCTCAGACCACGTAGTCGACGACCACCGCGGAGTGATCCGACCAGCGGGTGTCCCACGCGGAGGCACGATCCACCGCATAGTTCGTGACGGATGCCGCGAGCTCGGGCGACGCGACGTGGTAATCGAGGCGCCAGCCGGTGTCGGTGTCGAAGGCCTGTCCACGCTGGGACCACCAGGTGTAGGGCCCGTCGACCTCGCCGGCCCACCGGCGGCCGATATCCACCCAGCCGAGTCCACGCCGGGTCTTTCCGTCGACGCAGGCGACGTTTTTACCGGCCGGTCCGAAGAACTTGTCGAAGTAGGCGCGCTCCTTGAGCAGGAACCCCGCGCTCTTGCGATTGCCGCGCCAGTTCTTGAGATCGATTTCGCGATGAGCCACGTTGAGGTCTCCGACGATCACGGTGAGGGGCGTGTGCGCCGAGAGCTCCGGAAGGCGCTTCGTCATGGCATCGAGGAACTTGTACTTCTCGATCATCTTCTGGGGCGCCTCGGTATCGCCGGAGTGCACATAGGTGCTCACCACGGTGACGATCGACTCGCCGACCCGATAGTCGGCCTCGAGCCAGCGACCGGCACTGTCGAACTTCTCGTCTCCGAGCTCGACGCGGTGGATCTCCGCGCTGCCGCGACTGGCCAGGGCGACACCGGCCCGACCTTTGGCGGTCGCGGCGTCGTGCAGGATGTTCCATTCTGGCCCGAGCAGGTCTTCGAGGTCTGAGGTGGCCGCCCGCACCTCCTGCAGGGCGAGGATGTCGACATCCCGCGCCGTCAACCACTCACCCATACCCTTGCGGAACGCTGCTCGCACCCCGTTGACATTGACACTGGCGATACGCAGGGGAGTGCTCATGAAGGGAGCCTAGCGAACACGGGTGATCTCACTTCAGGCGAGCGATCGGCCGCACCCGCGGTCGCGGGTGCCGTCCGGGAGGGAGGGTGCCCTGGCGCCGACCGGCCGTCGTAGCGGTCTGGCCGTGGTCGGCCATGTCGACAGAGATCCAGGTCGCCGCAATCAGGATCACCTGGCAGACCAGGCCGAACCAGACGAGCAGGCCGAGGATGACCGCGAACGATGCCAGCAGCGGATTCTTGCCCGCGCCTCCCACGAATGTGGCCCCCAGCACCTTCAGGATCCCGAGAGCAAGACCGCCGAGCAGGGAGCCGGTGAGCAGGCGTTGCCACGGGATCCGCACCGCGAGCAGCGCACGGAACAGCATGGCGAGCACCAGGGTATCGATTACGAGGGCGATGAGAAGCCCGACGGCATGTCCAACGCCGGCCGCGAAGGCGGTCTTGTGGCCCATGCCCACCAGGTCAAAAAGGAGGTTGAGAGCGCTGGTCGAAAACACGGAGATCACCGCCGAGAGAATCGTGACCGCAGTGAAGGCGGCGACGAGGGCGAGATCCCGCAGCTTGAGAAGCAGGAAGAAAGTCGTGTCGGGCGCGAGGTCGAACACCGCGCGCACCGCCGAACGAGCGGAGCTGAACCAGCTCAGCGCAGTCACCAGGAGGGCCGCCGCGGCGATGATGCTGCTCCAGCCGAGCACTCGGGACTTGAACAGCGCGTCGAGGTCGATTGCGCCGGAGCCTCCGGCATTTTTGATGAGCCCGGGGACGGAGGTTGACAGGGTGTTGACCACCGCATTTTTCAGGTCAGGGTTCGACTCGATCGACAGTCCGAGCAGGGCGAACCCCACGTACAGTCCGGCGAACACGCTGTAGAGCGCGGTGAGGCTGAGTCCACCGGCGAGGATCGGCCCGTTCTTCGCGGAATATCGCTGGGACACGCGCACCGGCCTGAGCTTCATCGCCCGCGCGATGACCGCCTGAAGTGAGCTGAGCATCCGTTCCCTTTCGACCAGATAAGCCTAACCAGCGCGCCGGTAGAGTTTTGGGGAACGGCATCGGCTCAAGGAAGAGGAACCCATGGACTTGAACGGCATCGGTGTGGGGCGCGGAGTAGCAGTTGGGCCGATCCTGAGGATGCCGGATCCCCTTCCCGAACCGACGGATGCGCCGCGCACCAGGGATTCGGCGGCGGAGCTCGCGACGGTCACTTCCGCCTTGTCGACCGTCGCCGGCGAGCTGCTGGCCCGCGGTGAGAAGGCCGGTGGCGCTGCACGCGATGTGCTCGAAGCGGCCTCCCTCATGGCGCAGGATCCGACACTCGTCGACGACGTGACCGCGCGCATCGAGTCGGGCAAGACCGGTGAGCGGGCGGTCTTCGAGGCATTCGGCGCCTTCCAGGACATGCTCACCGGCATGGGAGGCCTCATGGCCGAGCGGGCCACCGATCTCGGTGACGTCTCGCAGCGTATTATCGCCTCCCTCCGCGGGGTCACCGTACCCGGCGTGCCCACCTCCGACACACCCTTCATCCTGGTTGCACACGACCTGGCCCCGGCAGATACTGCGCTCCTCGATCTCGACAGCGTGCTCGGACTCATCACCCGCGACGGCGGACCCACCAGTCACACAGCCATCCTCGCCAGGTCCAAGTCGATCCCGGCGATCGTGGGCGTGACCGGGGCCCTCGATCTCACTGACGGAACCATCGTCATCGCCGATGCCGCGACCGGCAGCGTGCGCGTCTCGCCGGGCGAGAGCGAGGTCGCCGAAGCGCGTAAGCGGATTGCGGATCGTGCGGCCGCGGCCGCGGCTCCGATCACGGACGGCATGCTCGCCGATGGCACGAAGGTGCCACTGCTCGCCAACCTCGGCTCTCCCAAGGATGCCGCCGCCGCGGTCACGCTCGGCGCCGAGGGGGTGGGCCTGTTCCGCACCGAATTCCTGTTCCTCGACTCCAGGTCCGCGCCCACCGTTGAGGAACAGCGTGTGCAGTACACCGAACTGCTCTCCCACTTTCCCGGCAGGAAGGTCGTCGTGCGCGCGCTCGACGCCGGAGCTGACAAGCCGCTCAGCTTCCTCAACGATGCCCACGAGGAGAATCCCGCACTAGGCCTCCGCGGCCTGCGCGCCCTGCGCGCGAGTGAACCGATCCTGCGCGATCAGCTCACCGCCCTCGCGCTCGCCGAGGCCGAGACGGAGGCAGAGCTGTGGGTTATGGCACCGATGGTGTCCGACTCCGAGGAGACGGAGTACTTCGTCGCCCTCGGCAAGGAACTCGGTCTGAAGATCGTCGGCGTGATGGCCGAGGTTCCATCCCTTGCGGTGCTCGCCGACCAGGTCCTCGAGATCGCCGACTTCGTCAGCGTCGGCACCAACGACCTGACCCAATACACGCTGGCTGCGGATCGGATGCTCGGATCGGTGGCACACTTCCAGGATCCGTGGCATCCCGCCGTCCTGCGCCTGGTCAAACTCATCGGGGATGCGGGAGCAGCCAGCGGCAAGCCGGTGGGAATCTGCGGAGAGGCCGCAGCGGATCCCCAGCTCGCGGTGGTGCTTGTCGGCCTCGGGGCGACGACCCTGAGCATGACCCCGGCGGCGCTGGCCGACGTGCGTGCCGAGCTCGCTACGGTCACGCTCGAACAGGCGCGAGAGAAGGCCGGGGCGGCGCTCGGCGCTCGCACCGCCGCAGGTGCGCGAGCCGCCGCATCCGCCTGATTCTGGATGGCCGGGAGTGGGCATCGAGATTGTGGAAAGTTCGCGACCGGGCGAAAGTGGCGCGTCCTTGGCCGTGTTAGTGCCACTATTGCCCTCTCGAAGGGCGGCACCATCGAACCTGGGTTGTTGTATGACAGCGGGAGATGGGCGCGATGAGACCCGGAGGTCATCGGGGCATCGGGACCAAGCCGAATGCCGATACCCAATCTAGCCAGCCGATGGGGTGGTGATCATCACGATGTCAATGTTAATGACATCGGCGCATTCGGGGAATTCCAGTGGTCGATCGCTCGACTCGGTGATTACGCGCGCACGGCTTGAGCGCCCGGGAGCGCACCCGGGTCAGCGATCATCTCGACACCTGCCCACGCTGCGCGATCATCAGCGGGGAGGAAACCAGCACCGCCCGTGAACGCAAAATCGCCGGCAGCCCCTCGGGTGGGCTGCCGGCGATTGTGTCTTTCGTTGGGGCGTTGCTAGGCCTTCCCGCCCAGGATCGCGGCCTTGACCTCCGCGATCGCCTGGGTGACCTGGATGCCACGGGGGCAGGCCTCGGTGCAGTTGAAGGTCGTGCGGCAGCGCCACACGCCCTCCTTGTCGTTGAGGATGTCGAGGCGAACCTGTGACCCCTCGTCGCGAGAGTCGAAGATGAAGCGGTGGGCGTTCACGATCGCCGCCGGTCCGAAGTACTGGCCGTCGGTCCAGAACACCGGGCAGCTTGAGGTGCAGGCCGCGCAGAGGATGCACTTGGTGGTGTCATCGAAGCGGGCACGCTCGGCCGGGCTCTGCAAGCGCTCCTTCTCGGGCTTCGACGAAGCGATGAGGAAGGGCTGCACCGCCTTGAAGCTCTCGAAGAACGGATCCATGTTGACGATCAGGTCCTTTTCGAGCGGGAGTCCCTTGATCGCCTCGATGGAGATCGGCTTCGACAGGTCGAGATCCTTCAACAGGGTCTTGCAGGCCAGCCGGTTGCGACCGTTGATGCGCATCGCGTCAGAGCCGCAGACACCGTGTGCGCACGAGCGGCGGAAGGTGAGCGAGCCATCCTGCTCCCACTTGATCTTGTGCAGGGCGTCGAGCACCCGATCGGTGCCGCCCATCACCACGTCGAAGCTTTCCCAGCGCGGCTCGAGGTCTACCTCCGGGTCGAAGCGGCGGATGACGAGGGTTGCCGTGAAGGTCGGAATCTCTTCCGGTACCGCGGGACGGTTCTCAAGGACTGCGTTACTCATGAGTCAGTTCGCGTCTTTCATTAGTATTTTCTTTCCATCGGTGGGTAGTTGGTGATCACGACCGGCTTCCAGTCGATGTTGATGTGCTCCCCGGCATCCGCGGACTCGGGGTCACCGACCAGATAGGCCATCGTGTGCACGAGGAAGTTCTTGTCGTCGCGTTCCGGGTAGTCCTCGCGCATGTGACCGCCACGGCTCTCCTTGCGGGAACGGGCCGAATAGACGACCACTTCGGCGAGGTCGAGCAGGAAGCCCAGCTCTACCGCCTCGAGCAGATCGGTGTTGAATCGCTTGCCCTTATCGCGAAGTGCGATGTTCTTGTAGCGGGCGCGCAGTGACTCGATGAGCTCCGTCACTTCGGCGAGAGTCTCGTCAGTCCGGAAGATTTGGGCGTTGCGGTCCATGGAATCCTGCAGTTCCTTGCGGATGGCCGCGATGTTCTCCGAGCCATCCCCACTGCGCACGGTGTCGAGGAGCGCGCGCACGCCGGCAGTCGGGTTGTCGGGAAGCGGCACGAACTCTGCCGTCTTCACATATTCGACGGCGTGCTGTCCACTGCGCTTTCCGAACACGTTGATGTCGAGGAGCGAGTTGGTGCCGAGCCGGTTGGAGCCGTGCACGCTCACGCAGGCGCACTCTCCGGCGGCATAAAGACCCGGCACGACCTCGGTATTGCTGCGCAGCACCTCCGCCTTCACATTGGTGGGGATGCCGCCCATAGCGTAGTGCGCGGTCGGAAGGACCGGCACGGGCTCCGTGTAGGGCTCGACGCCCAGGTAGGTGCGGGCGAACTCGGTGATGTCCGGCAGCTTCTCGTCAATGACGGCCGGTTCGAGGTGGGTGATGTCGAGGTAGAGGTAGTCCTTGTTCGGACCGGCCCCACGGCCCTCGCGGATCTCTGTCGCCATCGACCTGGACACGATGTCGCGCGGGGCCAGGTCCTTCAGGGTCGGGGTGTACCGCTCCATGAAACGCTCACCCGTGGCGTTGCGTAGGATGGCGCCCTCACCGCGGGCCGCTTCGGAGAGCAGGATTCCCAAGCCGGCGAGGCCGGTGGGATGGAACTGGTAGAACTCCATGTCCTCGAGTGGCAGGCCCTTACGCCAGATGATTCCGACGCCGTCACCGGTGAGGGTGTGTGCATTCGAGGTGGTCTTGTAGATCTTGCCGAATCCACCCGTGGCGAAGATGATCGCCTTGCCCTGGAACACGTGCAGATCACCCGTGGCGAGTTCGTAGGCGACAACGCCAGAGGGCTGCTCCTGGGTCTTACCGAAGGCATCCGTCACCTCGGTCATGACCAGGTCGAGCACGTAGAACTCGTTGAAGAAGTTGATGCCGAGCTTGACGCAGTTCTGGAACAGCGTCTGCAGGATCATGTGGCCGGTGCGGTCTGCCGCGTAGCAGGATCGACGAACCGGCGCTTTGCCGTGCTCACGGGTGTGGCCGCCGAAGCGGCGCTGGTCGATCTTGCCTTCGGGGGTGCGGTTGAACGGCAGTCCCATGTTCTCGAGGTCGAGCACCGCGTCAATGGCTTCCTTCGCGAGGATCTCGGCCGCATCCTGGTCGACGAGGTAGTCACCACCCTTGACGGTGTCGTAGGTGTGCCACTCCCAGTTGTCTTCCTCGACATTGGCAAGAGCCGCCGCCATTCCGCCCTGCGCGGCACCCGTGTGGGAGCGCGTGGGGTAGAGCTTCGAGATCACCGCGGTGTTCGCGTGCGGTCCGGCCTCGATGGCCGCCCGCATTCCAGCGCCGCCGGCGCCCACGATCACGATGTCGAACTGGTGGTGGTGCACGCCGTCGATGATCGTCGAGGTGCTCGGTGCATCAGTGCCCATGATGTGTGCCGCCCTAGCTTGCTGTGCAGAACGACGGGAGCAGGTCGGCTGGCGAGCCCACAGGACATGGATCGAAGGTGTAAATCACAAGGGTTCCCAGCAGGATCAGTAGTACGGCAGACGCGAGGAGAGCGCCTGTGAATATGCGGCGGACGAGAGGATTGGAGGCGTAGTCGTTCACGATCGTTCGCATGCCGTTCGCACCGTGGATGAGGGCGAGCCAGAGCAGCAGGGTGTCCCAGATTTGCCAGAACGGCTGCGACAGCTTGCCTCCGACGAAGCCGAAGTCGATGGCCTTGACGCCCTCTCCGGCGACCAGGTTGACGAAGAGGTGTCCGAAGATGAGCACGACCAGCACGACGCCGCTCGCGCGCATGTAGATCCAGCCCCACTTCTCCAGGTTGACGCGGGACTGCGGCCGGGTGCGCGGCGAACGCGGAGTTTCGATGGTGGCAGTCATGTTCACGCCCCTCCGAAGATGTGCATGAGCTGGCGTGGCAGGAAGCCCGCCATCAGCACTGCCCACAGGCCGACGACTATCCAGAACATGAGACGCTGGTGCTTGACACCGACGCTCCAGAAGTCGATGAGGATGATGCGCAGGCCGTTCAGCGCGTGGAAACCGATCGCGGCGACCAGTCCCGCTTCCCCCAGCCCCATGATGGGCGTCTTGTACTGGTCGATGACCGCGTTATACGCCTGCGGGCTGAGCCGCACGAGCGAGGTATCGAGGATATGCACGAGCAGGAAGAAGAAGATCGCGACGCCGGTGATGCGGTGAAGCACCCACGACCACATGCCTTCCCTCCCGCGGTACAGCGTTCCTCGTGGCATCCGGGGAGCTGAGATCCTGGGTGTCGGAAATTTCTTGTCTGGCACGGGTGCAGCCAGGGCTCCCGCCGACTTTTCTGGCACGAGCAACCCTCCTTGGCGTCGGTCAGCTCCGGGGAAGGAGCTGTGAATATTCACACTAGAACTCTTTTCAGTCTATTCCCGACGACCACAGGCACTCTGCCACGTGGTCATCCGGGCGCCGGCTATCGAGAGATTTCCCAGCTTGTGCCAGCCGGATAGCTCGGCTTGCCCCTGCGGATAGTCTGGGCGGCATGGTCACACCATCGGAACCGCTCGACCGTTTCTACAGCGTCATCCCCGCCGGAGGGATCGGGTCCCGGCTCTGGCCGCTTTCCCGAGCCGACGCCCCGAAGTTCCTGCACGATCTCACCGGGTCCGGAAGCACGCTGCTGCGCGCAACCTGGGATCGTCTCGCTCCGATCTCAGGGCCTCACCGCATCATGGTCGTCACCGGTCGCGCCCACCGCGCAGCCGTAGAGGCGCAGCTGCCCGATCTCATCGACCCGAACGTGGTGCTGGAGAGTGAGCCGAAGGATTCCTCAGCGGCAATCGGGCTGGCCGCGGCCATTCTCGTGAGGCGCGAACCGGACGTCATCATCGGCTCGTTCGCGGCCGACCATGTGATTTCCGACCAGAGGGGATTCCGTCGGGCAGTCATCGAAGCGGTGGCGGTCGCGGAGGCCGGTTACATCGCGACAATCGGCATCACGCCGACGGATGCCGCCATCGGCTTCGGTTACATCCACTGCGGCCCGGCCCTCGAAATCCCGGATGCCCCGCGTGCCGTGAGTGTTGACAGTTTCGTGGAGAAGCCGGATCTGGCTACCGCCCAGTCCTACCTCGCCGACGGCAATTACCTATGGAACGGGGGCATGTTCATCTCGCGCGCGGACGTGTTGCTTCGCCAGCTCGGCGCGTCCGAACCCGAACTGCTCGCGGGACTCGAGGAACTGGCTGAGGCCTGGGACACCCCACGTCGCGGAGCCGTGGTCGACAGGGTCTGGCCGGAGCTCAAGAAGATCGCCATCGACTACACCGTCGCGGAACCGGCTGCCGCGGCGGGCCGTCTCGTCGTGATCCCCGGCGACTTCGACTGGGATGACATCGGCGACTTCGCAGCGATCGCCAAACTCCATTCGGGAGGCCGCAAGTCCGACCTGGCCATCCTGGGAGAGAACGCCCGAGTGCTGGCGGATGCCTCGAGCGGTGTGGTTATCAGCCAGACCGGCCGCCTCATCTCGCTCATCGGGGTCACCGACATCGTCGTCGTCGATACTCCGGACGCTTTGCTGGTCACGACGAGCGCCAACGCGCAGCGGGTGAAGTCCGTCGTGGACGCCCTCAAGCTATCGGGGCGCAGCGACGTTCTGTAGGTGATCATTTCTGCAACATTTCCTGACCATCGCATCTTGATAACCATTGGGTCACTGGCGCCCCGGATGGATGATCCGCTGCCGTAACATTCGGTAACCTGACACCACCATGGCCATGGCAACCGATGCCGTGGCTGCACCTTCTTGGAGGACATCTTGAGAATCACCCCTCGTAAGGCCGCTCTCAGCGGTCTTGCTTTGGTCGGCGTAGTTTCCCTGCTCGCCGGCTGCGCAGCAGCACCGAAAGCCGAAAGCACCACCGCGGCCAAGACGAAATTCCTTCCGTGCATGGTCTCGGACAGCGGTGGATTCGACGACAAGTCCTTCAACCAGCTGGGGCTCGAGGGCCTGCAGGCCGCGGCCAAGTCGATCGGCGCCTCATATAAGAAGGCCGAGTCGAATGCCGACACCGATTACGCCCCCAACATCGACAGCATGGTCGCGGCAAACTGCAACCTGATCATTACCGTCGGTTTCAACCTCGCCGCCGCCTCCCTGGCCGCCGCGAAGGCCCACCCGGACATCCAGTTCGCCATCATCGATGACGGGGCCGATGCCAACTTCGACGGCAAGGTCGACGAGCCGAACATCAAGCCGATACTCTTCGACACCGCGCAGGCCGCGTTCCTCGCGGGTTACGCGTCGGCGAGCTACAGCAAGTCGGGCACCGTCGGAACCTTCGGTGGCATGCAGTTCCCGACCGTCACGATCTTCATGGACGGCTTCGCCGACGGCGTCGCCCAGTTCAACAAGGACAAGAGCAAGAGCGTCAAGGTCGTCGGCTGGGATGTCACGAGCCAGAAGGGCTCGTTCACCGGTGGATTCGCAGCGAACGACACCGCGAAGAGCACAGCGCAGAACCTGATCGACCAGGGTGCAGACGTCATCTTCCCGGTCGGTGGTCCGATCTTCCAGAGCGCGGGAGCGGCGATCACCGACTCCAAAAAGGACATCGCGCTCCTCGGCGCCGATGCAGACGTGTTCAACACGTTCCCGCTGTACGACAAGCTCTACCTGACCTCGGTGCTCAAGGGCATCGACCCGGCCACCCAGGCCGTAGTCAAGGCGAGCGTCAAGCAGGCGAAGGGCACTTTCGACAATGTGGCCTACGTCGGCAACCTCAAGAACAACGGAGTGGGCGTCGCGCCGTTCCACGGCTTCAAGTCCAAGGTCGACTCCGGCCTGCAGGGCGAGCTCGACAAGCTCAAGGCCGACATCATCAGCGGCAAGCTCACGGTCAAGTCCTACCTCTCCGGTAGCTGACGACACCGATAGACAGTGGGCGGGGAGGCCAGCGATGCTGGTCTCCCCGCCCTTCTTAACCATCGGTCGACCTGATTGACTGGTGGCATCAACCCCGCGCAACGTTGCCGGACAGATTGGGACGCATGAAGCTCGAACTCCGTGGGATCACCAAGCGATTTGGTGCCCTTGTGGCCAACGATCACATAGATCTCGTCGTCGAACCGGGAGAGATCCACTGTCTTCTCGGTGAGAACGGTGCCGGCAAGTCGACCCTGATGAACGTGCTTTACGGCCTCTACCAGGCAGAGGAGGGCGAGATCCTCCTCGACGACGTCGTGCAGCACTTCGCGGGCCCCGGTGATGCGATGGCCGCAGGCATCGGCATGGTGCACCAGCACTTCATGCTCATCCCGGTATTCACCGTGGCAGAGAACGTGATGCTCGGCCACGAGAAGACCACGTTCGGCGGCAGGCTCAACCTTGCTGCGGCTCGAGAACAGGTGCGCGATATCTCGAATCGGTTCGGCTTCGACATCGATCCGGATGCCCTGGTCGAGGACCTGCCCGTCGGGGTGCAACAGCGGGTGGAGATCATCAAGGCCCTCTCCCGCGACGCGAAGGTCCTCGTTTTCGACGAGCCGACCGCCGTGCTCACCCCGCAGGAGACTGACGAGCTCATGGCGATCATGCGGCAGCTCAAGGCAGCGGGCACCTCCATCGTCTTCATCACCCACAAACTGCGCGAGGTGCGCGAGGTCGCTGACCGCATCACCGTGATCCGCCTAGGAAAGCTGGTGGGCGAAGCATCCCCCACGGCCACCAACACCGAACTCGCCTCCCTGATGGTCGGTCGCCCGGTCGAGCTCACCGTGCACAAGGGACCGGAGAAGCCCGGTGACTCGGCTCTCGTGATCAGTCACCTCTCGGTGATCGATCACCGCGGACAGCTGGTGGTCAACGACGTGAGCTTCGAGGTCAAGTCGGGGGAGATCCTCGCGATCGCCGGCGTGCAGGGAAACGGCCAGACCGAGCTCACCGAGGCGATCATGGGACTCCAGCCGCGCATCACCGGATCCATCGTGCTCGACGGCACCGAGTTGCGCCGCGAGTCGACCCGCAAAGTGCTCGACTCCGGCGTCGGCTTCGTGCCGGAGGACCGGGGGGAAGACGGGCTCATCGCCGAGTTCACCATTGCCGAGAATCTCATGCTCGACCGCTCCGACGGCGCCCCCTTCGTGAAGGGCGGCACCCTCCAGCTCGGCAGCCTGGCGGAGTTCGCCGAACAGAAGATCGTGGAGTTCGACATCCGTGCGCAGGGAATCGGAACCCATGCCGGAAAGCTGTCGGGAGGCAACCAGCAGAAGGTCGTGCTCGCCCGCGAGCTCAGTCGCGACCTCCGGCTCTTCGTCGCGGCGCAGCCGACGCGCGGCCTGGATGTCGGATCGATCGAGTTCGTCCACGGCCGGATCGTGGCCACCCGGGACGCCGGCACCCCCGTGATAGTCGTCTCCACCGAGCTCGACGAGGTGGTCGCGCTCGCCGACCGGATCGCCGTGATGTACCGCGGCAGCATCGTCGGAATCGTGCCAGGCACCACCCCGCGCGACGTGCTCGGGCTCATGATGGCCGGCGAGCTGCCCGAGTCGGCGGAGGTGGCGGCATGACCGACTCGCACCTGTCCCCTCCGGTCGGAACGCAGCCCGAGACGCCCCCGACCTCCCGGTTCTCCGGGGTCCTGCGTGAGATCGCGACCGGAAACGCCGTCATCTCGGTGCTGGCCGTCGTGCTCGCGCTCGTGGTCGGCGGCATCCTCATCGCCCTCACGGATCCGGGCGTCAAGGCGGCGTCCGGCTACTTCTTCTCTCGCCCCACTGACACCCTCCAGGCGATCTGGACCTCGGTTTCCGGCGCGTATGTCGCCCTGTTCCAGGGATCGATCTACAACTTCGGCCGCCCGGACTTCGCCACCGGCATCAAGCCATTCACCGAGACCCTGACGTTCGCGACACCGCTCATCGCGGCCGGCCTGGGTGTGGCGCTCGCGTTCCGGGTGGGACTGTTCAACATCGGTGGCCGTGGCCAGATGCTCATCGCCGCGGCATCCGCGGGCTGGGTCGGATATTCCTTCGACATCCCCTTTCCGCTGCACCTCATCGTCGCCCTGCTCGCGGGAATAGCGGGCGGAGCGATCTGGGGTGGCATCGTCGGCTTGCTCAAAGCACGTACCGGGGCACATGAGGTGATCGTCACGATCATGCTCAACTACGTGGCGTACTACCTCATCGCCTACCTGTTGCGAACCCCGGGCCTGCTCCAGGCGAAGGGGTCGAGCAATCCGAAGTCGCCGGCCATGAAGACATCCGCGATCTTCCCGGACCTGTTCGGGCCGAACTACAACATCACCATCGGGTTCCTGCTCGTGATCGTCGCCACGGCGTTCGTCTGGTACCTGCTCAACCGTTCGAGCCTCGGCTTCAAGTTCCGGGCGATCGGCGAGAACCCCCACGCCGCGCGCGTCGCAGGCATCGACGTCAAGAACATGTACGTCTACGCGATGCTCCTCTCCGGGGGACTCATCGGGCTCGCGGGAGCGAACCAGGTGCAGGCATCCATCACCACCGGCTTCGGCTCGGGAATCGATGCGGGCATCGGTTTCGACGCGATCACCGTCGCCCTCCTCGGTCGCTCGAAGCCGTGGGGCGTCTTCGTGGCGGGCATCCTGTTCGGCGCATTCAAGGCCGGTGGATTCACCATGCAAGCCTCGCAGGGGGTCCCGATCGAGATCGTCCTCGTCGTGCAGTCCCTCATCGTCCTGTTCATCGCCGCTCCGCCGCTCGTACGAGCGGTCTTCCGCCTTCCGGCGCCCTCCACCGTCCCCCGAATCAGACCATCGAAAATCTCCGGCAGAAAGGCGGTGGTGACCAAGTGACCACCGTGACAGGGAACCAGTCCGGTCCGAGCAGTGCACCCATCATGCTCGAGACGGCGGCGGTGAAGAACTGGAAGGCGCCGATAGCCCTCGGCTTCTTCGCGATTCTCGCGCTCGTGCTCTTCGGGATATTCGGCCGCTCCGGCACCAGCACCTTCCGGTTGTCCACCGACACCGACTTCTTCCAGATACCGGTCATCCCGGTCGATGCCCGTCCCGCTTCGCTCGTGACCTCGGTGGTGTTGGTGCTCATCGCGGCATGGGTGACCACGCTCGTCCGGCGTGCTCGGCGGGTGCCGCTCTGGATCATCGCCGTCTTCGCGGTGCTGTTCCTCTTCACCTTCCTGGTGTGGGCATCCGCGGGACTCCGGTCGATTCCGGTGGCCGGCCTGCTGGTCGGGGCGGTCGGGCTCAGCGTGCCGCTCATCTTCGGAGCGCTCGGAGGGGTGATCTCCGAGCGGGTCGGTGTCGTCAACGTGGCCATCGAGGGCCAGTTGCTGGCCGGAGCCTTCGTTTCGGCACTCGTCGCGTCCGCGACCCGCGTTCCGCTGCTCGGCCTGCTCGCGGCGATGGTCGCCGGAATGCTCGTGTCGTTCGTGCTCGCGGCGTTCTCGATCAAGTATTTCGTCGACCAGGTGATCGTCGGTGTCGTGCTCAACGTGCTCGTCACCGGGCTCACGAGCTTCCTCTACTCCACCCTGCTGAGTCCGAACCAGGCGACTCTCAACTCTCCGGAGAGATTCCAGCGGATCAACATCCCGGTGCTCAGCGAGATCCCGATCATCGGGCCCACCCTGTTCCGGCAGACCGTCATCGTCTACATCATGTACGTCGCGGTGATCGTCATCTGGTACTGCCTGTTCCACACCAAGTGGGGACTGCGACTCCGCTCCTCGGGAGAGCACCCGCAGGCGGCGGACACGGTCGGAATCAATGTCAACCGCACCCGCTTCTGGAATGTCTCGCTCGCCGGCGCTATCGCGGGATTCGGTGGCGCGTACTTCACCCTCGGGTCGGTGGGCGGGTTCTCCAAGGAGATGACGGCCGGGGCGGGATTCATCGCTCTCGCGGCGGTGATCTTCGGGCGCTGGGATCCGATCCGGGCGACCCTTGCCGCGCTGCTGTTCGGGTTCGCGACCAACCTGCAGAGCGTGCTGTCGACGATCGGATCCCCCGTGCCCAGCGAATTCATGCTCATGCTCCCCTATGTGATCACCATCTTCGCCGTCGCCGGCCTGGTCGGCTCGGTGCGGGGGCCGGCGGCATCGGGCAAACCCTACGTGAAAGGCTGACGATGTCGGAGATCGACTGGGATGCCCTTCGGCTGGTGGCGAACGAGGCGAACAGCCACGCCTACGTGCCCTACTCACAGTTTCCGGTGGGGGTTGCCGCGATCGTCGACGACGGTCGGATCATCTCCGGAGCCAACGTGGAGAACGCCTCCTACGGCCTCACGCTCTGTGCCGAATGCGCCCTGGTGTCATCGCTCCACATGACCGGCGGCGGGCGCCTCGTGGCGTTCACCTGCGTCGACGGCCATGGCAACATCCTCATGCCCTGTGGCCGCTGCCGACAGTTGCTCTATGAACATTCCGCTCCCGGCATGCTTCTCGAGACGGTCTCGGGCGTGAAGACAATCGACGAAGTGATCCCGGATGCCTTCGGCCCGCGCCAGCTTGCCGAGTACCGCCAAGCCGACTGAAGTCGCATCCCCCCTTCCCCCACGATCGGACTCCCACCATGGCCATCGAAGCATTCGACGTCGTCGACCTCATCCACTCCAAGCGCGACCGTGGAGCGCTCTCGACCGAGCAGATCCGCTGGCTTATCGACGCGTACACCCGCGGCTATGTCGCCGATGAACAGATGGCGGCCATGGCCATGGCGATCTTTCTCAACGGCATGGAACGTCGTGAGATCCGCGACCTCACGCTCGCGATGATCGCGTCGGGAGAGACGATGGACTTCTCCGGCCTCTCCAGGAAGACGACGGACAAGCACTCGACCGGTGGGGTGGGCGACAAGATCACCCTTCCGCTCGCGCCGCTTGTCGCGTGCTTCGGAGTTGCCGTGCCCCAACTCTCCGGTCGTGGCCTCGGCCACACCGGCGGAACGCTGGACAAGCTCGAGTCGATCCCCGGCTGGCAGGCCAACATTTCCGGAGAGCGGATGCGGGAGATCCTCGACGACGTCGGTGCGGTGGTCTGCGCGGCCGGATCCGGGCTCGCGCCCGCAGACGGAAAGCTCTATGCCCTGCGGGATATCACCGGCACGGTCGAGTCGATTCCCCTCATCGCGTCCTCGATCATGTCCAAGAAGATCGCCGAGGGCACGTCCGCGCTCGTGCTCGATGTGAAGTTCGGCTCCGGGGCTTTCCTCCGAGACATCGTCCAGTCGCGGGAGCTCGCACAGACGATGGTTGCGCTCGGTGAGGATGCCGGGGTGGCGACATCCGCTCTCCTCACCAACATGAACGTGCCGCTCGGCCTCGCCATCGGCAACGCCAACGAGGTGCGGGAGTCGGTGGAAGTGCTCGGGGGCGGCGGTCCCTCCGACGTCGTCGCCCTCACCGTCGCACTTGCGCGCGAGATGCTACGGCACGCCGGCCAGCCGGACGTCGACGTCGAATCGGCCCTCGCCGACGGACGCGCCATGGACAGCTGGAACCGCATGATCCGCGCGCAGGGTGGGGACCCATCCGCGGCACTGCCGGTGGCGCGAGAAACCCACGTGGTCACCGCTCCCCGCGACGGTGTGCTCGTGGAGCAGCAGGCCCTACCGTTCGGAATCGCGGCCTGGCGGCTTGGAGCGGGGCGTGCGCGCAAGCAGGATCCGGTGCAGCACGCGGCGGGGATCGACCTGCATGCGAAGCCGGGCGACCTGGTGACGGCGGGACAGCCCCTGTTCACCCTCAGCGCCGACGAGCCGGAACGTTTCGCCCGGGCGCTCGAGGCGCTGGATGGCGCGTACCGTGTGGGAGAAGCGGGCGAAGAGATCCTCACGGGTGGCCCGCTCATCGCCGAACGAATTGGAGCCTGATGTCACGCCATAACGACCGACTGGACTGGATGTTCCGCAGCCGCGCGACCGGCAAGATCACCGTCGCCCAGATCGCCAACCTCGAGCAGAAGATCTTCTCCGGGGCGACGCTCGTCGGGGTGCTGCTGCCCGCGTCGAAGTTGCGCACCGGTGCCGGTGTCGTGGCGGTGCTCGCCCTGGTCGTCTGGGCCATCGACGAGATGGCCCGTGGGGTCAACCCGTTCCGACGCATCCTGGGCGGTGTGACGCTCGGCGGTCTAGCGTGGCTCGCGTTCCGACGCCCTCGCCCCTGACTCGCAGTTCTCCCGGGCCAGGGTGCCAACTTCGCATGCTCCGGCGGCTCCTGAACCTGTAAAGCTGCCACCCCGCGTGCCCCACCCATCGCAGCTGCGCGCGGGTCAGCCGATCCAGCCGCGTTCGCGAAGAAGCCTCGCCAAGCGACTGATCAACTCCCGGGAATCCCGAAGGTCCTGCGCGCTCACCCTCGTCGAGTGCCACTATGCGGCCTCGAGCCTGGGCACGCGGGCGATGTCCTTCTGCCACTGAACCCTGTCCCGACGGTGATGGTCGCCCTCGTAGTCGATCGCCATCCGGTAACGGCTGAATGCCAGGTCCGGCGTTGCGATGAATGCTCCCCGACCGTTGTAAATTTTTTGATTTACAGTGATGGTCGGCAGCCCCGCTTGCAGGAATCGGTAGCGAATGCGCGACTCAGGGGGAGAATCCGAATGGTCGGTGAGAATCGGATGAATTCGGAGGAGCTTCGCCGCCCCGGGGCGCCCGGGCCGCGACAGGGCAGCACACTCCAACTCGTGCAGGGTGGCCCGTGGATGCCTCCACCACAGCAGGTAGTCACCGACGCAGACCAGGTCTTCCACCGCGAGGAGTGGACCAAGTTCGCGCCACACGTGCGCGGGCGCGGACACGGGAAGGCCATCGAGCACTACAACCTGCGCGGGCGTGACAACCTGCTTGTGGCCTCGAATACCCGCGGCACGTGCAGCCCTCCGTGGGGACGGCAC
>JBBRDX010000030.1:0-21392 GCA_038203515.1 Actinomycetales bacterium
CGCCCTGGGTACTGCCGCCGGGGATCTGCTGGCAGAGAGCCTCAACCTCGGGTACCTGCTCTCGCTCGTTGTCTTCGCGGCCGCCATCGCAGTCGTGGCTCTCGCGTACTACGCCGTCAAGCTCAATGCTGTGGTCGCCTTTTGGATCGCCTACATCCTGACCAGGCCCCTCGGGGCATCCACCGGCGACCTCCTGTCGCAGAGCCCGAAGGACGGCGGCGTGGGACTCGGAACCACCGGCACGAGCGTGCTCTTCCTCGGGGTGATCCTGCTGCTGGTTGTCGGGCTCTCGATCCGCGAACAGCGCGGTGGAGTTGAATTGGATGGCTCCGCCAACATCGACCTACCCACGGCGTAGCAACTGCCTGGTGTTTAGAGTTCTCGCGCCTGGGGGATCCGCAATTCGATAGTGGTCCCCGAGGGCGAGGTCTCCACGACGCTCGCTGTGCCGCCAAAACGTTCGACGGTGTCTCGCACGAGCGAAAGTCCGATGCCGAACCCGGTGCGGGTGGTTCCGCCGCCGCCAACGGCGTCTCCCGAGCGAGCGAAGCGGTCGAAGATGCGGCTTGGTTCAATGCCGGTGATGCCAGGGCCATGGTCGCGCACGCGAATCACCGCTGTGCTTGTGATCTCTTCGACTGTCACATCGATCGTCGAGCCCGCGGGCGAGAAATCGAGGGCGTTATCCAACAGCGCCAGAACACAACGGTGGACGCTGGTGGCGGGAACACCGGTCGTGCTGGTCTCTGCGGCGACCAACCGGATCGAGACCGAACGTTCCTCGGCCAGGATCGACATCGAGGCGACAGCTCGCTGTACCGCAGGGGTCAGCGCCACCGATTCGCCACTCGCCGGGGAGCCATCGACCTCGGCAAGCGCGAGGAGATCGTTGACGATTCCGATCAGGGTTTTGGTATCGCGGCGAAGCTCTCTCACCGTGGGTGTCGACGGATCATCAGCCGCGAGCCCACGCTGGAGCAGCTGGAGACGGGCGTCGAGCACTGTCAGGGGGGTGCGCAGTTCATGACTGGCATCAGCGACGAAGGCGCGCTGGATTCGCAGTGCATCACCGAGAGGCCGTACTGCCCGGCGGGTGGCAAACCAGCTCATCGTGCCAGCCAGGATGATGGCGATGATTCCGATCACGATTCCGCCGACGAGGATCTCCAGGCCACCGACATCGATCGTCGTCTCATGCGATCCCACTCGGGGAAAGAGGCGCGCGGGCTTGATATGCGAGAAGACGAACGCGAAAGCGGCGATGAGCACCGCGAGCACCAGCACACTCGAGGTGATGGTGATCTGGAGGCCGACCGCGCGTGACGCCCGTCGGATTGCGCGCGCGTCGGAATCATCCGCCTGGCGAGAATTGCCTGGCCTGCTCACGGTGCCCCCAATCGGTAGCCCTGGCCGCGCACGGTGGTGATGAGGTCGGTATCGGTCTTTCGGCGAACGTAGTGCACGTAGGTGTCGACGGTGCCGGGCTGGTCGGTGGAGCCGAAGACCTGGTTCAAGATCTGTTCGCGCGAGTAGGTGCGATGAGGATTTTCGGCGAACAGCCGGAGGAGTTCGTTCTCCCGCTCGGTGAGGATGGTTCGTCCGTCATACGGCGAGTAGACGGTGCGGCTCTCGGGGTAGAACTCCCACAGGCCGATGCGCACGAACGGTCCCTCGCCCGTGTAGACCCTTCTGATCGACCGGAGCCTCGCGAACAGCTCATCGAACTCGAAGGGTTTGACCAGGTAGTCATTCGCTCCCGCATCGAGACCGCGAACCTTGTCCTGGATTGTGCCAAGCGCGGTGAGGATCAGCATCGGGGTGGTGATGCGCTTGCGCCGGAGGGTCTCGATTACTCCCAGCCCGTCGAGTCCGGGCAGCCGACGATCCACGATCATCACCTCGAAGGTACCCTCGAGTGCCACGGTGACTCCGATCGTGCCGTCATCGACCAGGGTCACGGCGTACACCTCGTCGAGCACCTCGCGCATGAGCGGACCGAGTTGGGGATCGTCCTCGATCAGGAGAAGCCGAGGCCGAGGATCGGTCATCGGGTTCTCCGTCGGACAGTCTGGTTCACAGCCCCAGTCTGCCAATTTCTTTTCAAGAATGCCCCGACAGGCCCAGAAATAGGTGCTGCAGTAGACGGGCCGGGATCGACTGGTCGCGTATCCCCTTTCCGCTGCGTGTGTTCCTGTGCGACGGGTCTGTGCCGATTCGAGCAGGCACGCAACTGCCTTCGAGGAACAATCACCGGGTTGGCTGGCCGGTGATCCGGTCGCTCGGCTAGTCGCGGTAGGACTTGCGCGGGGGTCGGTCGCCCCTGGCGTCGGTTCGAGGGGCGTCGGTTCGAGGGGCGTCGGTTCGAGGGGCGTCGGTTCGGGTGCCGTCCTTTCGGGCACCGCCTGTGTGAGCACCGCCTGTGCGAGCACCGCCGCGATCGGCACGGATCTCGATGAGTTTGCCGCTGATGCGCGTGCCCCTCAGCCTGTCGAGCACGTCACCGGGCAGGTTCGCCGGTAGGTCGACCAGCGAGAAATCGGGCAGGATCTTGATGTGCCCGAAGTCTTCGCGGCTCAGGCCCCCTTCGTTGGCGATGGCTCCGACGATCTGGCGCGGCTCCACTTTGTGGCGCTTACCGACCTCGATGCGGTAGGTCGACATCGGGCCGGCGTCCGGGCGGGCACGCCGCTCGGTGCGGTCGGCCCGTTCCGGGCGGTCGGTGCGCTCGGGGCGGTCGCCCCAGTCGGCGCGTTCGGCCCGATCGGAACGCTGCGTCCGTTCGGGGGAGAGCAGTAGCGGGGTCTCGCCCTGCGCCACTATCGCGAGAGCGGCCGCGACATCCACTTCGGGCACATCGTGGTGCGCGATGTAATGGCTGATGATGTCTCGGAAGCCGGCGACCCGGTCGCCCTGGCCGAGTGCCTCGGTGATGGCGTCGTCGAAGCGCGCCAGCCGGGTGACGTTGACGTCCTCAACGCTCGGTAGCTGCATCTGGGTCAGCGGCTGGCGGGTCGCGCGCTCGATCGCGTCGAGAAGCCGACGCTCCCGGGGGGTCACGAAGCTGATCGCGGCACCGCTGCGGCCCGCGCGTCCGGTGCGTCCGATGCGGTGCACGTAGGACTCGGTGTCGATGGGGATGTCGTAGTTGATCACGTGGCTGATCCGCTCCACGTCGAGGCCGCGGGCCGCGACATCCGTTGCCACCAGGATGTCGAGCTTGCCCGACTTCAGCTGGTTGACGGTGCGTTCACGCTGGGCCTGGGCCACGTCACCGCTGATCGCTGCTGCGGAGTATCCGCGCGCCCGCAGCTTCTCGGCGAGAGTCTCGGTCTCGTTCTTGGTGCGAACGAACACGATCATCCCCTCGAAGTTCTCGACCTCGAGAACGCGGGTGAGCGCGTCGACCTTCTGCGGATAGGACACCATCAGGTAGCGCTGCGTCGTGTTGGCAGAGGTCGTGGTCTTGTTCTCCACCGTGATCTCTTGCGGGTCATGCAGGTACTTCTTCGAGATGCGACGGATCTGCGGGGGCATCGTGGCGGAGAAGAGGGCCACCTGCTTGTCGTCGGGAGTGTCGGCGAGGATCGTCTCGACATCCTCGGCGAAACCCATCTTGAGCATCTCGTCGGCTTCGTCGAGCACCAGGTACCTGAGCTCGGAGAGGTCAAGGGTGCCCTTGGCGAGGTGATCCATGATGCGGCCGGGAGTACCGACGACAATGTGCACACCACGCCGGAGCGCGGAGAGTTGCACGCCGTAGGCCTGGCCGCCATAGACAGGGAGCACGTGCACACCACGCATGCCGGAGGCGTATTGCTCGAAGGCCTCGCACACCTGCAGGGCGAGCTCGCGGGTGGGAGCGAGCACCAGGGCCTGCGGGTTCTTCTGGGCAAGATCGAGGCGGGAGAGGATCGGCAGCGCGAACGCGGCGGTCTTACCCGTGCCGGTCTGCGCGAGCCCCACGACATCCCGTCCGGCCAGCAGGGGAGGGATGGTCGCGGCCTGGATGGCCGAGGGGGTCTCGTACCCGACATCCTTGAGCGCCTTGAGTACGGCGTCGGTGAGTCCGAGTTCGGAGAAAGAGAGCGTGGCGGGGGCAGTTTCTGCCTCGCTGGGCGAGGCGGTGTCAGCAGGCGTCATGGTCTAACGGTAGCGCTTTGACATCGGCTGGCACCGTGAGGCAACGCCAGCCACTTGCCGCAGTGCGCTCGCTGGAGCAGAGTGGATCGCTGGACACCGATCCGCACGTCACCGGCATGGCAGCGAACCTGGCGACCGGATATTCACCGCAGCGATCTCGCGGGAGTACCTGCCTGCGCTTCGGTTCGAGTTCGTTACGTGAGGTAACCCAGAACGGTGATGAAGTGCGAGGGTGCCGGACCCTTCCAGCAGTTAATTCAACCGAAACACGCCAGAAACAGTCGGCGGCGAGTGAGGGAGCACAATCGCAATTACCCGAGTCGCGCGTCGGCACCCCCGGAAGAGAAGACCAGCCCAATGACGGTTCAGTCAGCCCCAGCTTTTGTATCGCCCGCCTTCGAGGAAAGCAGCAAGTTGCGCCGCCACTTCGGCCGGTTCGACATCCTGTTCTTCCTCATCTGCACCATTGTCGGCGTCGACACGATCGCTTCGGTCGCCGCCTCCGGAGGTGAGGCCTTCACCTGGATGATCATCCTCGCCCTCATCTTCTTCATTCCGCAGGCGCTGCTCTTCGCCGAACTCGGCACGGCCTTCCCGCAGGAGGGCGGCCCATACCTGTGGACTCGCCTCGCCTTCGGCCATCTGGCCGGCGCGGTCAACAACTTCATGTACTGGGTGACCAACCCGGTCTGGCTGGGTGGCACCCTGGCGATTTCGGCGATCACGGCCATCGAGGTCTTCTTCAACGGGGGCAAGGTGTTGCCCACGTTCTGGCTGTACGTGGTCGCTCTCACCTTCATCTGGACGGCAGTACTCGCTGCCGTGCTCTCGTTCCGTGTGGGCAAGTGGATCACCACGGTCGGCGCTTTTTCACGATTCCTGCTTCTCGGCGTGTTCACGATCTCCGTGATCCTCTTCGCGCTGCAGCACGGCGTGCACGGACTGACCGCGGGCGCTTTTATTCCGACGTCCGCTGGCTTCGTCGCTCTGGTCGGACTCCTGCTGTTCAACTACGTCGGCTTCGAGCTTCCGAACAGCGCGGGGGAGGAGATGAAGGATCCGGCGAAGGACGTGCCTTTCGCCATCTTCCGGTCGACGATCTTCGCGTTCCTGCTCTACGCGCTTCCGATCCTCGGCATCCTCCTCGTGCTGCCACTCAGCCAAGTGACCAACTTCGGCGGATTCGTCAACGCCATCCAGATGGTCTTCACCGTGTATGGCGGGTCGGTCGTCGACGGGGCGCCTGCGCTCACCGGCGCGGGGGTCGTGCTCGGCGACTTCGCGGCCATCCTGTTCGTGCTCTGTGTTCTCACCTCGGGTGTCACCTGGATCATGGGCTCCGACCGCTCCCTCGCCGTCTCCGGTTACGACGGTGCTGCTCCCCGATTCCTCGGCGTGATCAGTCGGCGCTTCGGCACGCCGGTGCGCGTGAACATCTTCAGTGGCGTCGTGTCAACGATCATCTTCGTGCTCGCGCAGCTCATCACGCAGGGCGACGCGGCCAAGTTCTTCGGTGCGGTGCTCGGCGTGACGATCTCGACGACGCTCATCAGCTACCTGCTCATCTACCCCGCGCTCTGGAAGCTCCGCCAGACGCATCCGGATGTGGTGCGCCCGTTTCGCATGCCCTATCACCGCGCACTCACGGTGATCCTGATGATCCTGCTCGCCTTCACCGTCGTGCAGCTGGTCGCGCCGGGTGCGCCATTCAACTGGTTCGCCAGCGATTATCGGCCGGATGGCTGGGGCAAGTCCGAGGGCGGGCTGTACCTCCTCACCGAGCTGGTTCCGGTGCTCGTCTTCATCGGAATCGGCGTACTGTTCTGGCGTCTGGGCAAGAAGACGAGACTCGCGAACGAGGCAGCCGGTCTGAGAGACGACGTGGCCGTTGATGCGGATGAGGTCGTGCCGGGATCAGCAGGCTGAGCATCGCGCGCAGTTGTGCACCATGAGTCTGCGCGAGGTGGGCACTGGCATCTTCATTGCGACGAGTCGGCGCGATTCGCTGAACAGCGTCGTTGTTGCCGCCGGCGAGTCAGAGCCGGAGGTGCTGCTGATCGATCCCGGCTGGGAGCCGGCCACGGTGCTCCGGGGCCGGACGGATTCGCCAGGCTCGACGCCGATCGACGCTACCTCGATGCGCTAGCGGCCGGCAGGCGTCCAGTGGATGACCGGCTGTCATCGCCGGGGCTGATCGCGGTACACGACGAGCAAGCGGCAGCCGTCGCGCGAGTAGCCGGTGTGGATTCGTGGGGCGAGATCCCTCTCGTACCGCGCCGCCGTCGGCTCGTTTTTCTCCTCCTCCTTCGAGCTCGTAAATACATCCTCACCGGCATCTTCCTGCCGGCTGGAGTGGCCCCGGAATGTCGGTGGCATCGTGTTGGGTGAAGTCATGGCAATCACCGCGATGGCAGCTCCCGAGCTGGATCGCGCGCCAGGTTCTCTCGTGTTGACCCATGCTCTGTCGGCGAGCTGTCTCGACACCATGGGCGACCTGATCGATGACGTTGCGGAGGCCGATCGTGCCATTGCGCGGGCCACCGCGAACCGGGCCGCCCTGATTGACCAGGCGCGCAGCTGGAGCGAGGCCACCGCGTCCCTCATGCCGACCGATGTCTCCCAGGTACACCGCTGGAGCGCCACTCACGTAGCTCGGCGCTCCCTGGTGAGCGAGCTCGCGGCGGCCCTGCAACTGCCGGAGCGCACCACCGAGAACCTCATCGAAGAAAGCCGCTCGCTGCTGCGCGAGTTGCCCGCCACGATGACGGCTCTCGCCGAAGGAGACATCAGCTACCGGCACGCGCAGGTCATGATTGACCACGCCAACTCTCTACCCATCGACGCACGCCGGCCGTTCGAACGGGCCGCACTGCCGTTCGCTCTCACGCTCACCGCCAGCCGATTCGACAGCCGGGCTCGCGTTTTGCGTGAGCGGGTGCATCCAGAGTCCATCGAGGTACGGCACACCATCAGTCGTGACAAGCGGGATCTATCGGTCGATTCCGCCCGGGATGGCATGGCGTGGCTCACCGCCTACCTCCCCGCCGCGAGCGTCCAGGCCATCTACAGCCGGGTGACGGATGTTGCTGCCGGCCTCCACCATGGCCCTGACGAGCCGCGCACCCTTACCCAACTGCGGGCGGATGTCTTCTGCGACCTGCTCATCGACGGTGTGACCGCAGAGAGCCACCCGACCCACCCGAACCTGGGCACGGGTGTCCGGGCTCGCGTGCTTGTCACGGTACCGGTGCTCACTCTCCTCGGTCGGAGCGCAGAGCCGGCAGTGCTCGAGGGCTACGGTCCGATCGACATCGATACCGCCCGCGAACTTGCCGCCGGAGCCCCGGGTCTTGTGCGAATTCTCACCCACCCGGAGACCGGTGCGGTGCTCTCCCTCGGTCGAGACCGCTACGCGATTTCTCCGGACCTCCGCGCCTGGCTTCGCATGCGGGATGAGACCTGCCGGGTCCCGGGATGCGGTGCCGCCGCGCGGCGCTGCGATCTCGACCATACGAAGGATTGGCAGTATCACGGGCTCTCGAATCACGACAATCTCGCGCACCTCTGCCCGAAACACCACGACCAGAAGCACCACACCGGGTGGACTGTCGAGCATATCGGCGAGGGTGACCTCGAATGGGTCTCGCCCACCGGCCACCGGTACGTGACCGAGCCCGCAACCCGGATGGCCGTGGCGCCGCGGATCGAGCCCTTGCACTGAGCAAGTAGCTGCACTGAGCAAGTAGCTGCACTGAGCAAGTACCTGCACTGAGCAAGTACCTGTGCCGATCAAGCACCTGTGCCGATCAAGCACCTGCACCGATCAGGCACGTGCTTCGAAGCGGTGGGAGTGGATCGCCTATAGGTCGAGATTCTGGATCTGGCCGATCTCGACCATTTCGACCATTCCGACCATTCCGCGAACACGGTTGCGTTGTAGCCGACCGAACGGGTGGTGGTGCCGATTCCGCAGAGTGATGGAACGGGCAGGCCCTCGCCAGTGCCAGGCTGTGTTGCGAAGCCTCAGGTGGTACGAAGCATCCCCCGCTGCAGGACGACCCGAGCACACAGCGCAAACACGAGCGGGGCGATGGTCACTGACCATAGGGCCGAGGCGAAGACATCCGTCGGATAGTGCACGCCATCGACGATCAGGGCGACTCCCACGAGTATGCAGAGGATCGCTCCCGCGACGAGGGCGAACGCACGCCAGGCGCCCGGCCGAGCAAGAAGGGCAAACGTGACCACGACAGCTACGACGTAGACCAGGTGTCCGCTGGGGTATGAGCCGTCGACCGGCTGATGGGCGAAGGGATGCGCCAGCGTGGTGACGTCCGGCCTCGCTCTGTGGACGAGAATCTTCATCGCGGCACTCGGCAGCCAGGTAACGGCGACGACCACCGCAAACGTGATGGCGATGCGGATTCGGCGCGTGGTAGCGAGGATGACGGCCGCGATTACAGCCGTGATGACCACCGCAAAGACAGGGCTGAGTACGGAATAGATGCCGGTGGCAAGGCCTCCGAAAACGCCGGTGTGCAGCTCGTTGAGCGACCTCGACACGCTCCGGTCCAAGCTGGACAGCAGGCCGAACCTGGTGATTCCGAACCCCAGTGCCGCGACCGCAACCACGCCGATGACGGCTATGGTCACCAGGGCGGGGAGGCGACGAATCGGACCAGGCGCGGCATTGACGGGAACTGAGGCACGAACCCGGCGTGCCGATGATGTCATCACTCCTCTAATTTCTCCTCAGGCTTCTAAGAATCTCGCAAGTATCGTGGGACCGACGCACAGTTGTGAGAGCCGAGAGTGGGAATTAACGAAAGGAATGGGGCAACCGTGTCACGATCGAGTGGTGCAGGCGAAGACCAGCCCGCACGAATCAAAGGCCCCGAGCGTCTCCTGGAGTGGGTATATCGGCTCGGCATCATCCTCAAGGGTGTGGACGGCCTCATCGAGCTGGTGTCAGGCCTTGCGTTGTGGCTTGCCCCCGGAATCATCCGGGCGCTCCTGGCACCTATCGTCCGCACCGAGCCCGACGATGCTGCGCTACACGTGCTCATCGCACACGCCGCCGGCAGGATTGATGACAGCGTGGCCCGGGGCGGCAGCTTTTTCATCATCTTCTTCCTTCTGACCCACGGGATCGTCAAGCTCGTGCTGGTCTACTGCCTGCTCAGGGAATTCCGCTGGGTGTATCCCTACGCGCTCGTGGTGCTCGGCCTGTTCGCGGTGTACCAGTTGGTCGCCCTCGTGCAGAGCCCATCGGTGGGATTCATGTTGCTGGCAATACTCGACTTCGTCATCATCTGGCTGGTGTGGAGGGAGTGGCGATCTCTCTCCCGTGACCGAGGCACTGCTTCACGCAGTCGTGAGACAAGGCGACGAGTCGAACCGTCAATTCCTGTTCATCCGGCGCCGACACGGGACGAACAGTGATGTTTCGGCACGGATGATGGGGCCTCGCGACCGCAAAGTGCAGGGTGGAGCACGTTTCAAGTACAAACGGTCGAACCCCAGAAACCAGGGTTTCAGCCGTGGCTTCGCGATGTGGTTGACCCGGCTGTGACCACGTGTTATCGCGCATTGACTGGAAATGTGATCTACCTCCCGCGCAGTTTGGCAAGCCCCGGATTTCGGGACGATTTCTTTCCAATGAAAAATGGCGTTTCATGGCTCACCGATCTTCTAGTCAGCTGAGCGGTGAGAGCCACCGGCGGGGGACCTGTCATCTGATCGGAATGCCCCGCCGAGGCGTCGCTCTGGACGGTGGCCCTGCGCGCCTTCGCCGGTTCAGGTGAGGCGACCGAGCGCACTCAGGCGAGGGGCGGCCTTGTGCCTTGTCTGTCGTCGATGACTGGCGACTGCTGTGGGACAGCTTCGCGCTCACCGACCTCCGCCACCCGTTCGCCCTCGCGGCCGTCGGCAGCTTCTCGGTCGCGACGGGCGACGTCGGGGTCGATTCGGTCGGCCTTGTTGAGTTGCTCGTTTGCGTGTGCACGGGCGGCGTTCGCTTCTTCGTCGCGAGCAGTGGATTCTCGGCGCAGGCGCTCGGCGTCGACCTCGGCTTGCTTCGCGTCCGCTGCAGCGCTGGCGGCTTTTGCTTCGCCCTCACGAGCGGCGAACGCGTCATCCTGTGCGCTCTTCCGGATCTCGGTCGCCTTGACGCGATTCGCTTCGAGCCTTCTTCGGCGTCCAACGAACAATACGACGACGACGATGGCGATGACGATAACGATGACGACCAAGATCCCGATTGTGGTTGCTGCATTCATGCGACGTACCTCATCTTCTGTTTGCGTGGCCCCCACCGTACGCGCTCAACGAATCATTGACAATCGTGCGGATCTGGCCGCAGCCCCGGCAACCTTGATGACGCTGAGGAGCGGAAAGCCACACGGGGCCATTGACTGCCACGGGGCTGCGGTGACGAGCCAATCGCCCAACAGGCGGTGCCGTGCACTCAGCGGGTGAGGCCCGGACCGATGTTTCCCGGGGTTCCTGCGGCTCTGCGACCGGCGGTGCTTGTCGAAATCATGATCTTGAGACGCCCCGGAGCGCAGTCATCAAATTGGGCGGCCACAATCGGGGTTCCGCAGACGAACTCGCCTACTGGGTCTCCCCACAGGATCTCAACGATGGATGCCGCCCGATGCTCTCGGTGCGAATCGACTCTCGTGAAGCTGAGCGGCGATCTCATCCGCCCGCTCGATCTCGCGACAGTTCACCAGCCAGTACCCCGAAGCGGACTTACCGGCGTCAATCCGAGGAGTGTCACTCGCCGGTCTCGCGCGAATCGTCATGTCGAGGTAGCTCGCGAGGTTGAGTGCCGTCGTTCCTGCGGCGCCAGCGGCAAGTCCCCGAAAACTCCTTCCATCAACCGCGCCTGGAGACCGCTCGCCTTCTTCCCCCGTGACATGTTGACTCCTCTGGCCCGTTCAGTGATGGGTTGAACCTATGCACGGAACCACTTCTTGTTGGACTAAAACTGTGAACTACCTCGCAGCTGGCGAGGGCGGCCGTCCGGGTCCAGGACGAGGCGGCTGATCGGGACCGCCCAGAGACGTTGGATAGGCGGGACGGGTTCGGGAGTGTGGTGGCGCACGCGTCCGATCGGCCGGGTCGCGCCGCGGCCAGTCGCGGACCAGTGGTCGAGAGCATCGGCGGTGGTGTTCCAGAGTTCAAGCCCAGCCGCTGGGTCGTGGAGGTGGGGATCGTTTTGGTCGAGGCCCAAGTGTTCGGCCCAGAGTTGGAGGCGGAGGTCGTGGGCCAGCCGTCGGGAAGTGTCGTTGCCGGTCTCTGCGCCGGGTGGTCCCCGGGTGTCGGCACTGGTGTCGAGGACGGCGCAGGTGAGTTCGCTGTCGGTGGTCCAGGATCGACGGTTGAAGTTGTCTGAGCCGCAGGTCATCCAGGTGTCGTCGACGATGCAGATCTTGGAGTGGACGTAGATCGGAGTTCCGGTGCTGTTCTCCAGGTCAAAAACGCCGAACCGGTCTGGCGCGACCTGGCGCAGCATGCTGATGGCACGCAGTTGCCCGATCCGGCTAGCCGGCCCTGCGAGGGGGCCGTCGGAGCTGGGGTAGCGGGGCACGACGGCGATCACCTTCAATTCGGGGTTCCGTTCGAGGGCCCCGGCGAGAGCGGCTGCGACCTCTGTCGACCACAGGTACTGGTCCTCGATGTAGATCAGCGAGCGGGCGCGGGCGAAGGCTTTCCCGTAGGCGCGGGCAACGCTGCGCTCCCCGGTAGGTGCGAATGGGAACGGCGGATGTTTCCTGCCGTAGGTGCGGAGCAGCTGCACGGCGTGAGGTCCCGCCGGTGGCGGTGGCGGCGCAGTCTCTGGGAGCGGCTCGGGGTGCCGGGGCATGCGAGCGAGACGTTGCAGCAGCATCCGGTAGGGAGTGCGTCGGTCCAGGGGATGGGGGTCGTTCCACCGTTCAGCGAAAACCGCCAGCAGGTCTCCGACCACCGGGCCGCGCAGTTCGAGGGCGGCATCGTGCCATGGGGGTCGTTTGCCATACCGGGAATCCATGGTCAGCGCTTGCGGGTCGCCCGCATGGTCGGCGTCGTCCCGACGGCTGTGGCAGAGGTCGATCCCGCCAACGAACGCGATGTCCCGCGACGGGTTGTCACGATGGCGGATGACGAAGAATTTCTGGTGATGGGAGCCGAACAGGCGTACTCGCTGATCCAGCAGCACCTCTCCGCCGGCGTCGTTGATCTCACGACCTAGGAGCTCGTTGGATCGGCCGCTGATTGGGGACGACACGCGCTCTCCGTGGGATCTCCAGACAAGACCCCGCACTTCCACTCCCGCACGGGCCAAGCCCGCAAGCAGATCGCCGACCGACGGTCCGTCCGCCAGCAGCCGCTCGTCGGCGTCGCCACGCCAGTCGGTGAACCACACACGATCTCCCGCGCGCAAAGCCGTCAGCTCCTCATGCAGCCGAGCGAAGTACGTCGCTCCGTGAATCAGAGGCCGCACGAGATTGCCCTCCGACCAGGATGACGACCCGGCACCGCCTGCATGCACGGCTGTGGCCAGATTTCCCCGCTCGGCGCGACTCAGGAACCACATACCAGGATCTTTCTCCACCCCTCGCACTCTACGGCACCCATAATCCAGCCCTCGTGTTGCAGGGAACCAAGCTTCTTCTTCAGCACGCTCGGGTCCGGCAACGCCCGTGGGCCAGCGCACACGTTTCTCGGAGCAGAGCTGGTCCCGCGGAGTCGACGTGACGCAATTCGATCGGAGCGAATCGACTCTTGTGACACACACCAGCAATCTCTCCCGCCCACTTGAAGAAGTTTGGGCGGTCGTCGGATTCCGCTTCGTCGTGTTGCTCGACCAGAACAGCGTCAGCCAGGTTACGGTCCCGTCCAGTGGCGCGGAGCCCTCTCCGATCAGTAGCCAGGCGACTCGAGCGGCGATCCACGGGTGTCTGTGAAAGCCTTAGAACGGCCACTCCCGATGAACTTGGCAACTCGAGCCTGATGGGAATTCGACGTGACGCTCCGGGAAGAGGTTGACTGTGCCAATGAACTCGCTTCCGCTGTGGCTGCTTGTCGCCTTTTTCGTGGCTGCAGCCGCAGTCGTGTGGATCTCCGGCATCCAGCTTTCCAAGACGACGGATGTGCTCGACTCCCGCCTGCATCTGGGGAGCGCGTTCGGCGGTTTGATCGTGCTGGCCGTGGCGACGAACCTTCCTGAGGTGGCGATCACCGTCTCGGCTGCGATCTCCGGCAATTTGGATGTCGCCGTCGGCAATATCCTCGGCGGAATCGCGCTGCAGACCGTGGTGCTCGTCGTTCTCGACGTCTTTGGCAAGCGCGGCAAGAGCGTGAAGCCGCTCACCTATCGAGCCGCGTCACTGACCCTGCTCCTCGAAGGCGTGGCCGTGGTGGCAATTCTCGCTGTAGTGGTCGCGGGCAGCCAGTTACCCGCCGGTCTCGAAATAGCTCGCCTCACCCCCGACGTAGTGCTCATTGCGGCACTGTGGCTGGTCGGCCTACTGCTGGTACAGCGTGCAAACAAACATCTGCCCTGGCACGAGGACGGGCACGCCCCGGACTCATCCCCACATTCGAGCGGGCATCGTCGACACACGCCGGATGAAAGGATGGGAACAGCGAAAGCGGCGATCGTATTCGGCGCGTCGGCGGTCGCGACACTTGTTGCCGGCGTTGTGCTCGAGCGATCCGGTAGCGCGGCCGCGACCCAACTCGGCCTGCCCGGTGTGTTGTTCGGAGCGACCATCCTCGCTCTTGCGACATCTCTGCCGGAGATCTCGACCGGACTTCAGGCAATCAAGCAGGGAGACGATAACCTCGCTTTCAGCGACATCTTCGGCGGCAACGCGTTCCTGCCCGTGCTCTTCCTCGTCGCCACCGTCATCTCTGGCAAAGCTGTGCTGCCCCAAGCGAACGCAAGCGACATCTACCTCACCTCGCTCGCAGCCCTTCTCACTCTCGTCTACATGGTCGGGCTCGTCTTCCGGTCATCGCGACGCATCGCAGGCATGGGCATTGACTCACTGGTCGTCCTCACCCTGTACGTACTTGGTGTCGGAGGTCTGGTCGCAATAACGACGAAGTAGAAACCAGGTGAAGGGTTAGTGGGCATCGGGGCTGAGGCCTGGTTGCGAAAGTGGCTCGGCAGGCATCGGGCATTCCGCGCGAAGTGATCACCGTTAGTGGTGTCCAAGGAAATGTTCAGTCGTGTCAGTTCGGCCCTCACGAGCCCCATGACACGCTTGTCGACACCGACCGTGTTCGTGGTCATCGAGGCCGAGGCATCGGCGGCGGAGTTCCTGGTGCAGGCAATGACCTCTTCTAGATCTGTGCGCATCAAATGTTCACCGCCAGTGAAGCGGATATCCCGGATGCTGAGATCGCGAACCCCAATGAGGATGAGGCGACCGATTTCCACGGGGTGAACAGATCGTCTCTCGAGTCCGGAACGTCCGGCAGCCGGCCCGAAGGAGCGTCAGGCCGCTGCTCAAGCACCCGTGACTTCGGGGGCGCTCGGGCGTACGCTCATCGGCATTCGCACAACTAAAGAAACCGTAACCAAGGGACAGGGTGGACTGATGACGGACAGGGTGGACTGATGACGGACAGGATTGCTGACATCTGGGGGGAACGGACACCTTTCGGACGGGGCGAGCATTGGCCGGTCCGGGTGGATCAGAAACTCGCCGACGGGGTGCTCGAGACGGATATCGATCGGTGGGTGCAGTCCGCCTGCGTGCTGTGCAGCAACGGCTGTGCGTGCGACATCGCGGTCAAGGACGACCGGATGGTCGGGATCCGTGGACGTGCCATCGACCGTGTGAACCACGGCCGGCTCGGCCCGAAGGGCCTGTTCGGGAGTATCCCCGGGATGACGAGCCGGGAACGCCTCACTCGCCCCATGATCCGTGTCGAGGGTGAGCTGGTCGAGACGGACTGGGACACAGCGATGACGCTCATCGTGGAGCGGAGCACAGAGCTCTTGGACACGAAGGGTCCGCTCAGCCATGGGTTTTACACCAGCGGGCAACTGTTTCTGGAGGAGTATTACGCTCTTGCCGTGATCGGGAAGGCCGGCATCGGGACACCGCACATGGACGGTAACACGCGCTTGTGCACGGCGACGGCGGCGGCGGCGATGAAGGAGAGCTTCGGGTCGGATGGACAGCCGGGCAGTTACCTCGACATCGACGACTGCGATGCCGTGTTCTTGTATGGCCACAACATGGCCGAGACCCAAACCGTGCTGTGGTCCCGGATCCTCGACCGGATCGCGGGCCCGGACCGGCCGTTCATTGTCTGCGTTGATCCGCGAGAGACCGAGGTCGCGCGAATCGCGGACGTGCACCTGCCGGTGCGGCCCGGCACGAACCAAGCCCTCATGAACGGGCTCATCCGCGAACTCTTCGTCAACGGGTGGGTGGACGAGAGTTGGGTGCAGGAGCACACGGTCGGTGTCGACGAACTCCGTGCAGTCGTCGACCCCTGGACTCCAGAGAAAGTGGCGGAGACGTGCGGCGTCGACGCGGACGACGTCCGCCGGGCGGCACGGATCTTCGGCGAATCCGAGCGGGTCCTCTCTACAGTGCTGCAGGGCTTTTACCAGTCTGCCCAGGCCACCGCGGCGTCGTGCCAGGTGAACAACATGCACCTCTTGCGAGGGATGATCGGCAAACCCGGGGCAGGGATCCTGCAGATGAATGGGCAGCCGACCGCTCAGAACAACCGGGAGTGCGGAGCGGACGGAGATTTGCCGGCGTTCCGGAACTGGGAGAACCCCGAGCATGTGAAGCAACTCGCGGAGTTGTGGGGAGTCGACGTCGACATGATCCCGCACTGGGCGCCGCCGACTCATGCGATGCAGATCTTCCGTTATGTCGAGCAGGGCAGTATCGAGTTCCTCTGGGTGTCGGCGACGAACCCGGCGGTGTCGATGCCGCAGCTGGAACGCATCCGCGGGATCCTCGACCAGGACAGTGTGTTCCTTGTTGTTCAAGACCTGTACCTCACCGAGACAGCCCAATACGCCGACGTGGTCCTGCCGGCGGCCGGCTGGGGGGAGAAAACCGGAACGTTCACGAATGTCAACCGGATAGTGCACCTGTCCGACAAGGCGGTGGAGCCGCCCGGTGAGGCGCGCTCGGACCTGGATATCTTCCTCGATTACGCCCGACGCATGGGTTTCACGAAGAACGATGGATCGCCGCTGCTTGATTGGGGCGGGCCGGAGGACGCGTACCGGGCGTGGCAGGAATGCTCCCGGGGCAGGCCGTGCGATTACACCGGCATCAGCTACGACAAGCTCCGCGGCGGCAGCGGGATCCCGTGGCCCTGCAATGCCGAGCACCCGGAGGGGGTGACACGGTTGTACGGCGACGGTGCCTTCCCGACCGAACCTGATTACTGCGAAAGCTTCGGCCACGATCTGCTCACCGGGGCAACGGTCGGGGAGCAAGCATTCCGCGCCCTCGAGACCCACGGGAAGGCGGTATTCAAGTGCGCCGAATACGCGCCACCGCACGAGGAACCGAGTAGCGAATACGCCTACCGATACACGACCGGGCGGACGGCGTACCACTTCCACACGCGCACGAAGACGGCCAGGTCACGACAACTGAACCGGGCTGCACCGACCGCGTGGGTGGAAATCTCCCGCTCAGATGCTGAAGAATTGGGACTCGCCGAGGGCGACATCGCCCGTGTCACGTCGCCCCGCGGCGAGATCGTCGTCCCGGTCCGTGTCGGGGATATCCGAGACGGGACCGTGTTCGCCCCCTTCCATTACGGCTATTTCGACGCTTCCCCGGAAGTCTCGAACGGTCACCTGACGGCGGCAAACGAGCTCACTGTCACGGAGTGGGACCCCGTCTCGAAGCAGCCGCTGTTCAAAAACGCTGCCGTGCGGATCGAGAAAGTGGCCGACGGTGTCGGACCATCCGACGCCCCCACGACAGCGGCGTCTCGGCCTGCCACCCCGGGTGCCGTCCGTCCGACCGTCGGGGGCCCTGACGCGGAAGCGTCGAGTGTCGTGGACCGGGATGCGTGGACGGCGGACCGGGTGGAGGTGCTGTCATGATGCTGCCGGTTTATTTGGGGCTACTGCAGAAAGCGGAGCAGGCTCTGGCGTCGTCCTATCGGCAGGTCGCAGAGGGGCACGGCGCGGAACCGGATGTGTACCACCTGTGCCAGACCCTGGCGCAGCAGTGCGATCAGCATGAACAGGCCCTCGCACCTGTCATCGGGCGATACGGAGAGCGGCCCGACGACGAGCCGGAGCGCCTCCACGCGGTGGAGATGTCGGAGACACGATCGGGCCCGGTGGGGCTCCTCCGCGACCTGCAGGACCTGTACCTTCTGGCGAACCTGGTGGATGTGACGTGGATGATGGTCAAGCAGGCGGCCCTCGGTCTTCGCGATGAGCAGCTCATCCAGGTTGTGTCCGAGTGCGAGGGGCAGGTGAAAGTGCAGCTCGGTTGGCTGACGACTCGGATGAAACAAGCCGCACCGCAAGCGCTGATTGTCGCCTAGTGAGCCCTCTCGCGGGTCGCGGCCGCCTGGGGGAGGCGCAGCAGCGTCGCGTGGGCGGGGCCGTGTATGCGGCGGTGCTCGCGGTTCTCGTCCTCGCCAGTGCCGGGGGCGTGGGGCTTCTCCTCAAGCAACCCTGGTTGTTCCCGAGCCTGGGTCCTACGGTGATGCTGTTCTTCGAATCACCGGATCAGCCCTCGTCCCGGCCACTGAACACGATCGTCGGACACCTCGTGGGCATCGCTGCCGGCTTGGCCTGCTACACCGCTTTGGGCCTGTCCGGGCACCCGTCGGCACCGGCGGGTGGCCTCACCGTGTCCTACGTCATAGCGGGCGCGCTGGCTGTGGGGGTCACGACCGCGGTGCTGAGTCTCCTGAAGCTGCCCCACCCCCCGGCGGGGGCATCGACGTTGATCGTCGCCCTGGGTATCTTGCACACCCCCGCACAGTTATTCTCCATGGCGGGCGCTGTGCTCCTCGTCACAGCAGCCGGATGGGCGTTCAACCGGCTCCTCCTTGGAAGACAGCAGTGACTCGGCGGTCATCGGCCCGATGAGGAAGAGCGCCGGGGATGACCGGTGCCACGGAGACCACCGGGCACCGCTAAAATCCAGCGGAGTTGCCCACGAGCGTGCAGGGGTATTCCGGTTGCGCGATGTGAAGGGACGTGCCCTCGGGATTGCCTCAGAAACACCCGGTGGGTGGCCATCATCCTTTTCCGACAGCCAGCCCGGCGCCGGCGCCCGGTACGTCGTCCTGGTCCCTTTGGACAAAAGCGCGACTGTTGCTGCTTTCGCCTGGGGAGGTCTACAGCTCGTCATCAGTATCGGAGGAACCGCTCGCGGAATATCCGACCACTTCAGAGAAGCGCTCCTGGCTCTTGGTGCGGAACGCCTCATCGACGGTGTCGCGATGCACCCGAACCACCCCGTCATGCTCGCTGCCCGTCCTGACTGAACATCGATCCTGTGCCTGCCGCCCGAAACACGGCCGTGCTGTCCCGGCACCGTTCCACGGCGCAGCCATACCGGGTGGGCTGGCCACCGCGGACGGCCTTATGGTCATCCCTCCTCCGGCGGAAGCAAAGCGGGGGAGGGCTTGCTGGCTATCGCCGTGCCATGCTGACCCCGAAGCCACCCGTGACCGAACGAGATCTGGGAGAGCCGTCGTCACGGTCGCCCACGATCATCGTGCTGACAGCAGGTGGTCAGGTAGGAGAAAGAAGGGAGCAACCGTGTCAGGGTGGGAAGTCGGGGGACCGCCTGCGGCGCCTGTGGCGGCTGTGATCCCGAAGGACCTGCGCGGGTTGCCGACAAGGGGACACGATCGGCGGCGCAGTGCATAAAATCCGCAATATGGGTCCTAGAACGACAATCCCGTGCACGTGGCGATGCACAAGACGGAGGCATTGATGAGATCGGATGATCCGGATTCGATGACAAGGGATGGCGAGGCCGACGCTGAGCATGCGACGCCGCGGGTATTCACGATTGGACACTCGACTCGCGCTTTTGACGAGGTGCTTTCGATGCTGCGCGCGAACGGGGTGAGGGAACTGGTTGATGTGCGTTCGTTTCCGTCGTCGCGGAAGTTTCCGCAGTGGAACCAGGAGGCGATCGAGTATGCGTTGCCCGCGGATATCGGGTACAAGTGGCTTCGGGATCTCGGCGGCCGCAGGCATACACCGGCTGGCGTGGTGAGTCCGAACGGTGGGTGGAGGGTCAAGGCATTCCGGGACTACGCCGACTACATGGCGACCGAGGAATTTCGTTCCGGGCTCGCTGAGCTGCTGCAGGTCGCGAACGAGTCGGTGCCGGCGATCATGTGCAGCGAGGCTGTACCGTGGCGGTGCCACCGGCGGCTGATCACCGACGCGCTCATCGTCGCCGGCATAGAGGTGTTCGACATCATGTCCGTCTCATCGACGCGGCGGGCAGAAATGACCGTGTTCGCGCGGGTGGAAGACGCAAAGATCACCTATCCCGTGCAAGAAGAGCAATAATAATGACTATGGTGGCAGACGTTCGCACAGTAGTGGCGATGATTCCGGCGGGTTGCGTGGCAGCATACGGCGAGATCGGCCGGGCGGTGGGGATCGGGCCCCGGCAGGCAGGCCGGGCCGTTGGGCTGCTTGAGGGGGACGTGCCATGGTGGCGGGTCGTGTACGCCGATGGCGCACCGGCGACGTGCCACGACGGTGAAGCTCGAGCGCTGCTCGAAGCGGAAGGCGTTCCCTTCCGCCACGGTCGCGTCGACATGACCAAGGTCTCGGCTGCCGGCATCCACTGACCGTGATGGACGCGTTCGAGACGATCAGACAATCCCTGGTCGAGGACCGAGGCAGCATCGTCATGCAGCAGCGGGGGTGGCAGCCCGTGTATGCGGCGTCTGCCAGAGCCAGGATCGCGGTGATTGGGCAGGCGCCCGGGCGCCGCGCCCAGGTCAGCGGTGTGCCGTGGGACGACGCGAGCGGCAAGAACCTGATCGACTGGTTGGGTGTCAGTGAGAAGCAGTTCCGCAATCCGAACCTGTTCGCCCTTCTCCCCATGGATTTCTACTACCCCGGCACGGGCCGCAGCGGCGATCTACCGCCTCGGAAAGGATTCGCTGAACGGTGGCATCCGTCACTGCTCGCGCTGATGCCCGACATCCAGCTCACGCTGCTGATTGGCCGGTACGCGCAGATCCACTATCTCCCGTCCGTGCGGCGCGACACGCTGACAGCTACGGTGCGCGACTATCGGCAATTCGCCCCGCAGCAGTTTCCACTCGTGCACCCCTCACCGCTGAATTTTCGATGGCATATGAAGAACCCGTGGTTCCACACCGACGTGCTGCCCCAGCTGCGCACACACGTTCGCGCTGCCCTCGACTCTCCGGCTACGACGAACCGGACGCGCCATGAGCCGGATCGGGTGGATTGTTTGGGGCACACTGAACGGATAGCTGGTATCACTGGTAGTACGGCTACGGAGGACACATGAGGCGAATACCGCTGTTAGATCAGGTCGATCGACTGGAGAATGCCACAGCCCTTGATCCGCTTGCGAAGGGGACGCAGAGGATCGTCGACGCTGCGTTGCGTCCACGTTGGTTACGCGACATCCTGCACGGAGTCCCCTTGGGCCATCCCGTGCATCCACTCGCCGTCCAGGTGCCGCTCGGTGCATGGGTTTCTGCTGCCGTACTCGACGCGATGCCCTCCACGGACCGCGCGGCGCGCGCCCTGATCGGTGTGGGCGTAGTGAGCGCGCTGCCGACCGCCGTGGCTGGTTTCGCCGACTGGTCCAAGCTGCACGAACAACAGCTGCGAGTGGGCCTGGTGCACTCTGCCGTCAACCTTCTTGCGACAGGTCTGTACGCGGCATCTTTTCTTCAGCGCACTCGTGGCAAGAACGCTAGTGGGAAGTTGTTGAGCTATGCAGGTCTCGTGGTCGCGGCAGGCGGAGGTTTTCTGGGCGGCCATTTGACCTACCGTCAAGCGGCCGGTGTCAACCACACCGAGGACGTTCCTCACCTTTTCCCCGAAGGATGGCAGCCGTTGGCGCCGCTTGATGACATTACGGATGGGCAACTCGAACACCACATCGTGGAACAGGTCTCACTCCTCGTCTTTCGCCGAGGCGACAAAGTCAATGTGCTGTCAAATACCTGCAGTCATCTTTCCGCTCCTCTCCACGAGGGCAAAATTGTCGACGAGGGCACTCCCTCCG
>JBBRDX010000031.1:0-21325 GCA_038203515.1 Actinomycetales bacterium
GTACGAGCCACATGCCCACGCTCATTCCGGTGGCCGGGCGCAGGCGTTCGCCGAGATGACCCTGGAGCCAGGAGGTTCCCGACCAGGACAGCGCGGATCCGGTGATCGCGAGGCCGGCGAAGGTGGGTGAGAAGGCGTACTGCTGCACCAGGAGATAGGGCAGGTAAACCTCGGCCCCGAGGAATGACGCCGATGCGAGCCCCCGTAACAGGATGACGGTCGGCAGTCCCCGACGGGCGACGAGCGCACCACGAGGCAGCAGTGGCCGCACCGCGACGACCGCGACGACCAGCGCCATGAGAGGCACGAGCACCGCGGCGACCCCGCCGACGTCCACCGAGAGGTTGACCACGAGCACGGCGACCGCCGCGAGCAGCGCCCAGCCGATGCGGCCCAGATTCCACGGGGTCGATGTGCGTTCGAGAGGCTGGAGCCGCAACATCCGCGTGGCCGGAGTGAGCATCGCCGTCGCCACGATCACGAGCCCCACCACCCCGAGGAACACCCAGTGCCAGCTCCACAGCTCGGCGACGAGACCGGCGATGAACGGACCGATCAGCGAAGGCACGATCCAGGCCGCGGCGAAGCTTGCGAAGATGCGCGGCATCAGTGCGGGGGGATACAGCCGGGCGACCACGACGTACAGCGCGACGGTCATCGCGCCACTTCCGAGCCCCTGCACGAGACGGCCGGCGACGAAGACAGCCATGTTCGGTGCGCTTCCGGCGACCAGGAGACCAATGGCGAAGAGCGCTGCCGAGACATAGAGAGGCAGGATCGGGCCCGTGCGATCGGACCAGTTGCCCGCGATCACCATGCCGATGACCGCCGTGGACAGCGGACCGGCGAAAGCAAGGGCGTAGAGGGACGCACCGTCGAGATCGCGGCTGATCAGCGGCATGATGGTCGTTACGGCCAGGGACTCGAAGGCGGCGAGGAAGACGAGCGCGCTGCTCCCGACCGTGACCCAGAGATACCTGGCGCCGAAGATGCTCTCTGCGGCGGCGCGGGAACTCACGCGAGTCCGGCGAGAAAGCGGGACGCGCGGCGCTCGGGACCCCGCCCCGAAGCCCCCGACGACCAGGACAGGTGCAGTCGCCGGCGAGCGCGGGTGATGCCGACATACAGCAGGCGTCGCTCTTCTTCGATGGCCCGTTCCGTCTTCGCGTAGGTGATCGGCAGGTAGCCGTCGCTCAGCCCGATGAGAAACACGGTGTCCCACTCCAGGCCCTTCGCGGAATGCAGGGTGGCGAGGGTCACCGTGGCCATGGTCGGCTCGTGCTGGCTGGCTGCGCGCTCGAACAGCTCGTCGACGAATGACTTGAGGGAGGTGCCAGTGGCGGACGCCTCGGCCAGCCCCATCAGCGCGTTAAGGGATTCCCAGCGATCTCGAACCGCCCCGCGCACCCCGGGAGCGTCCTGGGTCCAGCCGAGCGAACGCAGCACATCGCTTACCGTCTTGAACAGCGGCTCGCGTGTCGCCCCGACGACGGCGCCCTTCAGCATCATCAACGCCTGCTTCACCTCCTGCTGTTCGAAGAAGCGGGGGCCGCCGCGCAGCTGGAAGCTCACCCCGGCATCGGTCAGGGCCGCCTCGAGCGGCGCCGACTGCACGTTGATGCGAAACAGGATGGCGACATCCTGCGGGCGGGTGCCGCCCGCTATGGCGGCAGCGACCTGGCCCGCGATCGCCCGGGCTTCGGCGACCTCGCTCGGGAAGCCCGTCACGGTGGGAGCGGCCTTTGCGACCGCCTCCGGGGCGCCGGCGGAAGCCCGAAGGGCCAGGGCACCGGCGCGTCCACGCATCAGCTGGTTCGCCATGCCGACGATGGGCGGGCTCGAGCGGTAGTTCTGTTCGAGACGGACGACCGCTGCCTCCCGGAATCGGGTGGGGAAACCGAGCAGGAAGTCGGCGGAGGCACCGGCAAAGGAGTAGATCGTCTGGCTCGCGTCGCCAACCACGCAGAGATCCTGCCGGTCACCGAGCCACAGGTCGAGCAGCGCCTGCTGGAGGGGTGAGACGTCCTGGTATTCGTCGACGACGAAGAAGCGATACTGCTCGCGCACCTGTTGGGCGACCCGCGGTTCCGCCTCGATCATGCCGGCCGTCGCGAGCAGCACGTCTTCGAAGTCGAGCTGCCGGCGCTCATCCTTCACCGATTCGTACGCGCGGTGGATGGCGACCATCTTGTCGGTGTCGAGGGACGGAGGCAGCGTGCGCTGCGGCAATACGGCCGCGTACTGGTCGAGGGTGAGGCGCGACACCTTGCGCCACTCGATCTCCGCGGCGAGATCGCGCAGGGTAGCGGTATCGAGCTTGAGACGCAGGGTCTCGGCGGCCTGGGCGATCACTCGGCCCTTGCTGTCGAGGAGCCGGGGCATCTGCCCCCCGATCACCTCCGGCCAGAAGTGGCCGAGCTGAGAGAGCGCGGACGCATGGAAGGTGCGCGCAGCCACCCCCGTGGCTCCGAGCTGACGCAGACGGCCGCGCAGTTCCGCTGCCGCGCGCGAGGTGAAGGTGAGAGCCATCACGCGATCCGGGGCGTAGACGCCGGTGGCGACCCCGTATGCGATTCGGTGCGTTATCGCCCGGGTCTTACCGGTGCCGGCTCCGGCGAGCATGCAGAGCGGACCGAGCAGGGTCTGCGCGGCGACGCGCTGCTCGTCGTCGAGGGCTTCGAGCAGGGACTCGGGCGAGGTCACCACTGCCGACGGTCGGCGATGGGACCGCCGTACCAGTGCTCGATGATCGCGCGCGCAATCGAGGTGTGACCGGGCAGCCCGATGTCGTCGAGAGAGGCCCTCAGCTCGTCTCGACTGAACCAGCGCAGATCGAGGATCTCTGTGCCATCCGGGGTGAGGATCGATTCCACCTGGGGGTCGACGCGCGCCATGAACCCGAGCATGAGGGAGGCCGGGAAGGGCCACGGCTGCGACCCGAGGTAGACGGGGTCCACGACGCGGATGCCCGACTCCTCGAACACCTCGCGCATCACAGCGCTCTCAAGCGACTCGCCAGGCTCTACGAAACCGGCGAGGAGGGAGAAGCGGTTGGCCGGCCACATCGCATTGTGGCCGAGCAGCAGGCGGTCCTTGGCATCCACGATTCCGACGATGATGGCGGGGTCCGTGCGCGGGAAGACCTCGCGTCCGCTCTCCGTGTCGGTGCGCACCCAGCCGCCCTGGCCGGCGATGGTCGCCATGCCGGTTCGCGGTGAGAAACGATGCGAGTCATGCCAGTTGGCGAGAGCCAGGGCGGCCGTGAAGAGCCCGGCATCACGATCGCTGAACGTGTTGCCGAGCGCCCGGAGGTCGCCCCACCGGTCGGATTCCTGCGGCGCGATGGACATCGCGGTGTCATCGCTCACGATCACCGCGACCACCGGATCGCCCGGCGAGTCCGATCCGATGGATCGCCCCAGATACAGCCTCAGCGCGGAATCGAGCGCGGCGTCGTGGGGCAACAGGTCGAGCGCACCACCGGAGTCGAGCAGGGCCTTGCCCTTCCAGAGCACGAGCTGGCGCATCCGCGGATCGTGTCGGAGGGATTCGAACAGGTCGGGGTCGCTGCGCGAGAGATAGTCGCGGTCGAGCCCGTGACGAGAGAGCGGCAGTGCCGAGACGGGGAGGGGCGACAGGTAGAAGGGCGACGCATCGGGTTCCGTCGCGGGGTTCTGCCACGCAGCGTCGGTAGACATCGAAGCACCAATCATCGAAGGGGGCGGGAAAGGCGTGGCGTTTGGCACCAGCCGCCGGAGGACGATCTACCCTGTGAGGTATGGCCAGATCCCATCTCACTCTAGCCGCGCTCGCAACCTCGGCTGTTGCCGGGCTCGATGTCGCGAAGGCCAGTGGTTTCGGGTCGGGCACCCACGGCGATTTCGAGTCTGCGCTGCTCACCACCCGCGACGGCAGTCGCTGGATCATCCGCGTTCCGACCTCGGAGCGGGCCGAGGCGGAGCAGTCGGCCGACCTCGTCTCCCTTCGCGCTCTCAGCACGGGGGTTCGCGCCCGCTTGCCGTTTGCGGTGTCGAACTACGCGGGCCAGACACCGATCAGCGGCACTCGGGCCGTCGTCTACGACTTCGTCTACGGATCGCCTGTAGAGCTCGCCACGATCGCCAACGGCAGTCCCCTTGCTCCGGCCCTCGGTCGAGCCATCGCGGCCATCCATACGCTTCCGACGGGATTCGTCGCAGATGCCGGCCTGCCGGTGCTCAGCCCGGTGGAGATCCTGCGGTCGACGATCACCATCATGGACCGGGCGAGCGCGACCAACCTCGTGCCGGCGGCACTCCTCGGCCGCTGGGAGAAGGCCACCGAAGACGGTCCACTCTGGCAGTTCGCGCCGACCGTAATTAACGGTGGACTCTCGGCCGACTCGTTCCTCAGATCAGACGACGAGGTCACCGGATTGCTCGGCTGGCAGTCGCTGAGTGTCGGGGATCCGGCTCGCGACCTGTACTGGCTTCTCGGCGCCCGGGGTGAGTACGTCGCCGAAGCCGCCTTCGACGCTTACAACGAGACTCGGGGGTCGAGCGACCGCCAAGTGAAGCATCGAGCGATGCTCTACGCCGAGCTCGAGATCGCCAAGTGGTTGCTGCACGGCACCCAGGAACGCAGCACCGAGATCGTGGATGATGCGGTGCAGATGCTGAACGGCCTCGTGGACACCGTGCACAACGACCTCAGCCAGACACTCAGCCACAACACCATGCCGGTGATGGCCGTGGATGAGGTCGAGGCGATGCTCGATCGCGACCAGCGCTCCTAGCGGGTGCCTCCCGGCACGATCGAGACGAGCGGATGCATCCGCTTCAGCCGGATGCGCAGCGACAGCTTTCCGCTGCGAGCAAGCACGACCGCGATCACGATCGCGGCAATTGTCGGCACGATTCCGGCCACTGTCATGGCGGCCTGAACTCCGAATCGATCGGCGATCGCACCGCTGATCGGACTACCGAGAGCCTGGCCACCGAGCATCACCATCGAGTAGAGAGACATGACCCGGCCACGGATCGCACGGTTGGTGGAGAGTTGCACGATCGATTCGGCACCGGTGGCGAAGAGCAGGCGGGTGACGCCGATGCTCACCAGGAAGACGAGGAAAAGCGGCTCCCAGGGTGCATTTCCAGCCAAGATGAGGGCGACACCGAAGAGGCCTGCGGCAAACATGATCGTGCGCAGTCGCACATTCATCCGGCGGGTCGAGAGCACGGCACCGGTGAGTGCTCCAACGGCGGCCGCCGAGCTGTAGAGCCCGTAGCCTGCTGCTCCGGTCTGGTAGACGTTGTCGGCGAAAGCGACAAGCAGCACGGGCAGCGTCATGCCGAAGGTCGATACGAAGGCGAGCATCACCATCGGCCAGAAGATCGTCGGCTTTCCGATCACGTACTTCACGCCCTCGCGGATCTGACCCTTCGAGCGGATGGCGCGGGGCGACGGCAATAGCTCCCCAACCCGCATACAGCCGAGAGTCACCACTACAACCATGGCCGCGACCGCGTTCACGCTGATCGACCAGCCCGATCCGACCAGCACGATGAGCACTCCGCTGATCGCCGGCCCGAGAAGCCCACCGAGGTGAAAGATCGACGCGTTCAGGCTGATCGCGTTGCGCAGACGACGGTGTCCGACCATCTCGTTGACGAATGCGGAGCGCGCGGGACCCTCGATGACGGCGACCATTCCGAGCAGGAAAGCCACGCCCCAGACCTGCCAGACCTCCACGATTCCCGCGATCGTCAGGGCGCCGAGCAGTGCGCAGAGCATGGCCGTCGTGGTCTGGGTCACCATCATGAGGCGTCGCTTGTCCACCCGGTCGGCGATGACGCCGCCCCAGACGCCGAAGACCAGTACGGGAGCGAACTGCAGGAACACGGTCACACCGACAAGGGTGACGTTGTGTGTCAGCTCATTGACGAGCCAGTCGGTGGCAATCTTCTGCATCCAGCCCGAAGTGTTGGAGAGCACCTGAGAGATCACATACAGGCGATAGTTGAAGACGCGCAGCGAGTCGAAGGTGTCACGCCAGCGAGGTCGTTCGAGGAGGACCGGGATCGGTTCGGTGGGGAGGGCGGTGGACGTCTCGGTGGTCACGCGGAAGTGGATCCTGCACTGCTCGAAAAAGTTTCGTAAGGTCCCCTCCACGCTACGGCGAGGGCCGGTCATTCGGGAATAGAATCGAGTCTATAAGTCCCATTCGATTTATCAATGGCTTGGGCCGTATGGACGGGAGCGAAGATGTTCGATCCGGTGCTGCTTCGTACCTTCGTGACGGTCGCGGAGACCCTCAACTTCACTGTCACCGGCCAGCTACTCGGGCTGAGCCAACCGACGGTGAGCCAGCACATCCGAAAGCTCGAGGTGGCGGCAGGTCGCAACCTGGTGCTGCGTGACACCCGTGAGGTCCGCCTGACCGATAACGGTGATGCGATGCTCGGCTTCGCTCGCTCGATCCTCGCCGCCCACGACCAGGCCTCGAGCTACTTCACCGGATCGGCCATGCGCGGCCGCTTGCGCTTCGGATCGGCCGATGATCTCGCTCTCACCCAGCTGCCGCAGATCCTGCGCGACTTCCGGCAGCTGTATCCACACATCAACCTCGAACTTACGGTGAACCAGAGCGGATTCCTCACCCGGCGGCTGAGTGCGGGCCAACTCGATCTCGTCTTTGTGAAACAGGAGCCGGACATCCCGGGCGGTCGCCTCGTGCGGCGCGATCGCCTCGTCTGGGTCGGACACCGAAATCTCAGTCTCGAAGCGGGCCAGCCTGTGCCGCTCATCGCCTACCAGGCACCCAGCCTCAGCCGTACGGCCGCCATCACGGCGCTCGAGTCGGTCGGACGAACCTGGCGAATCACATGCAATGTGCGCGAGATCAACGGCGTGCTTGCCGCAACCCGCGCCGGGATCGGGATCGCCGCTTTTCCGCAGAGCCTGATCCCGCCCGACCTGGTGCAGCTTCCCACCTCACTTGCGCTGCCGGAGCTCGGCGACATCGACTTCCGCCTGCTCGACAACCCGACATCCGCCCGGGAACCGATCGACGCCCTGGTGGCGGCGATCGTCGCCCGGCAGAACCAGGTCTCGCCGGTGCAGTAGCCCTGCCAACCTGCAGTCCTGCAGTCCTGCAGCCCTGCACCCCTGCGCCCCTGCGCCCCTTCCGCCACGACCGCTCACGGCTGCCTCCGCGCCCGTCGGTGACACTCGCGCCGGAACGTTCGGGCGCGAGTGTCACCGACGGGCGCGGAGGCAAGTGACTTCACCCGGGGGACGACGCAGCAGAAGGGCACACTGCGGGGCGCACCATGAGCCACTGCAGGTTCGACTCAGCGGGCGACCGTCCGCCAGAGCGCCACGAGCTCGTCACGGTCGTAGATGCGTTCGGGACGGATAACGCGGTCCTCCGTCACGTAGTAGAAGACCGCGTCGATCAGCAGGGGATCGATGCCCCTCCACTCGGCGAAGGCCTGGCGGTAGAGCGCGAGCTGCAGCTGCTTGGACTCGAGGTCCGCGGCATCCCGTGGTACTTTTCCGGTCTTCCAGTCGACGACCCGGTAACGCCCGTCAACGAGATAGACCGCGTCGAGCTTGCACACGATCACTTCGCCATCGAGGATGAGATGGATTTCGATCTCCACCTCCTCGGGCGTGAGGGCGGCGAACTCGGAGCGTTCGAAGGTCGCTCGCAGTGCGGCGAGTCCGTCGGGGCCAACCGCGCCGCCATGCTCAGACCCAACACCGTCCCAATCAGTACCGTCCCAATCAGCACCGTCGAGCTCGACCGCGACCGCATCCAGCTCCTCGGAAGTGCCGTGGATGCCGTAACGCTGCTCGACCCACTCGTGGAACAGTGTGCCGAGCCGGGTGGCTCGATAGGGCCGCTCGGGCATCGGACGGCGCAGGGATGCCGCGACCCCGGCCGGATCGCTGACGAAGTCCTTGAAGCGCGACGCCGAGACCCGGGTCGGCAAGTCCACGACGCCAGTTGCATCGATGCGCCGCTGCCGCTCCTCCAGCAGAAGCGTGAGTTCGGTGCCCCACGTCCCCTCTGCTCCCGGCACTGATTCGCGCACCAGTCCGGCCGCAGCCTCGACCACCGCACGACGGCCGCCCAGGGGGTCCATCGGCCAGCGAAACAGGTTCGCCTCGTCCCCCAGTGGATTGTCGGAGTGCTCGCTCCTGAGCGGCAGCGTTCCGATCACTCCCCCACGCTCGAGTTCGCGGAGAAAGGGACTCGGTCGCCGCGGGCTGGACTGTGTTGCCCAGAACGATGCCGTGAGCAGGAGCGAATGCCTCGCGCGCGTCACGGCGACGTAGGCCAGTCGGCGCTCTTCCTCGTCATGTCGCTCGCGAACCTCGGCCTTGAACAGGGTGCGACTGTCGAGGAGTTCCTTGCGAGTGGTCGCAGTGGCCCAGTCGAAGGCGGGGAGCTCGGCCGCGTCACCGCGAAAGTCATAGGGCAACGCTCCGAAGCCCAGCCATCCGTTGGACCCCTCGCGAGGAGAACCGGGCAGCTCTCCCTCGACGAGACGCGGCACCACCACGAGGTCCCACTCCAGCCCCTTGGAGCCGTGGATGGTGAGCAACTGCACCGTTCCCGGCTCCGGATCCTCCGGGCGGGGCGCGAGGTTGTCGCGCCATTCCGCCTCCCGGAGCCAGGCCAGGAACCCGCCGAGACTGGCCGAATCGTCGACAGCGAGGTAGCCGCCGAGCGCATCGAGGAAGGCCTCCATGTTCGCTGCCCCGAGTGACCTGGTCTCGTTGGCCGCGACCTCGATGTCGAGCAGCAGGTCCTGCTCGACGAAGGTGACGAAGTCGAGCAGGTCGAGGCCGACCCGCGCCCGAAGCCTGGCGAAGGTTCGACCGGCATCCCGCAGGCGTTCGAGCCCCACCTCGCTGAAACGCTCGAACTGGCTGTGGCCGGGGCGCGCGGTCGCGATGAAATCGAGAGCGTCGACAATCGACCCGCCCTCGGACTCGGCGACGGATGCCCGCAGCGCCTCCTTCACCTCGTCGTCGAGGGCGCGCTGGGCATAGTCCCGATCCCGCAGCCAGGAGGCGACCCGGCCGAGGCTGTGCAGGTCCTTCGCGCCGATGCGCCAGCGTGAACCAGCGAGCAACCGCACCAGCTCCGACCCGGCGGTGGGGTCATTCACCACGGCGAGGGCCGACACGAGGTCGGCGATCTCGGGCTCGGCCATGAGGCCCCCGAGCCCGAGAACATGGAACCTCACACCGTTTCGACGCAACGCCTCGATGAACGCGCCCTGCGTCTTGCGCGCCCGGAACAGCATCGCCGCCGTCGGCGGAGTCGCCCCGTACGGCACCTCCAGTCGTTCCCTGAGCCAGCGGGCTGCGGCTTCTGCCTCCTCGGGGAGTGTCTCCTCCACGATGACCCGCACCGGCACGGCGGATGCCGACGGCCCGGCCACAAGCCGGTCGACAACAGTACGGTCGACGACAGTGCGAGCGACAGGCTGAGCGCTTGGGCTCCCCGATGCCAAACCGGGGCCGCTACGGAAAGGTTCCACTATCGCGTTGGCGACCGCGAGGATGTTGTGGCCGTTGCGCCAGGACGTCGTGAGTGCGAAATGACCGCCGGGCCCGGCCCCGAACTGGCGGGCGAAGCCGTCGAGGTTAGCGGCGCTCGCTCCCCGCCAGCCGTAGATCGACTGGTTGGGGTCTCCCACTGCCATCACCGGTCGGTCGGCGAAGAGTTCGGAGAGCAGCAGGGTCTGCACCACGCTGGTGTCCTGGTATTCGTCGAGCAGCACCACCCGGTACTGCTCGCGGAGTTCGTCGGCCACGCGCGGCACGTCTCGCACGATCGTGAGGGCGAGGGAGACCTGGTCGGAGTATTCGACGAAACCCCGTCGCGCCTTTGCCTGGTCGAACCGTGCGACGAGATCCAGCAGCACGGGCAGCGCTCCGACGGTCGAAGCAAGGACCGCGACCTCCTCGTAGGCCCCGCGTCCTCCCGGCGGCAGGTCGACGAGCGCAGAGAAACGGGTGGCGAAGGCCGTGACATCCGCCGGGTCGACCAGGTTCTCGCTCATCGCGTGGGCGAGCGTGAGCACCGCCTTCGTCACCGTGTCGACGCTCTTGTCGAGACCCGGCAAGCGGTCGTCGGTGGAGCCGATCACGATGGTGCGCGCGAGCTGCCAGGCGGATGCCTCGCCAAGCACCGGCCCATCGCTCTCCCGGCCGAGCAGGATCGCATTGTCCCGGTAAATGCGATTCGAGAACGAGTTGTAGGTGGCAGCCGTCGGCGGATCGAACTCGTCATAGTCTTCCGTGAGGAGACCGACGTGATGCAGTTGGTCGATGCGCTCCCGGATGCGGGCGGAGAGTTCCCCCGCCGCCTTGCGGGTGAAGGTGAGGCCCAGGATCTCGCCCGCTGTCACCCTGCCATTGGCGAGCAGCCAGAGCACGCGGTTCGCCATGGTCTCGGTCTTGCCGCTGCCCGCGCCCGCGACGACGAGTGCGGGCGCGAGCGGCGACTCGATCACCCGGCGCTGCTGGGCGGTCGGGCGGGGGCGGGCGAGGGCATCCGCAATGTCGTCCGCAGAAACACCGTCGTCCGCAGAAACACCGTCGTCCGCAGGGACATACGGCGCCTCAGTCACTGGCTACGGACCTCACCCGGTGCAGCTTCTTTGTGCCGACATCGAAGGAACCCCAGGCGTCGAGATCCAGTGCGCCTTCGAAGGCCGCAGCCGCCATGCCGATGGCCGCCTGCCGGATTCGCGTGCGGAAACCCTCGAGCTGCACCTCGTCGAGCGGAGCCTGGACGCCTTCGCGATAGAGCTTGCCGCGCGTTCCCTTCTTCACGAAAAGCAGCTTCGCCCCGCCCGCCCGGTGCTCTCCGAGCTCCTCGAGAAATTCGTCGAGAACGCCCTGCACGTAGGCGAGCTGGTAGGTACCGAGCTGCGGATGCGCATCGATCTTCTCCTGGGGCACGATCGGATTGCCTGTCTTCAGGTCCACGATCACGACCGAGCCATCCGCCGACCGCTCCACGCGGTCGATCGATCCGTTGACGGTGGCCCGGTCGATGTCGATCGAGAAGCGGCTCTCCGCACCGACGAGGGTCTTACCCTCCCGATCAAAGTCTGCGAGGTATTCGGCCACCCCCGCAGCCAGCGCCCGTGCCGCCCGTTTCTGCTGCGCGGCGAGCCAGGGCGACTCGAAAGCGAGTTCGTTCCAGCGACTCTCGATGACACTCCAGACCGCGTCCAGCGTCGAATCGGTGGCCGTCTCCATGGCCCAGTGCACGATCGTGCCGAGCCCCATCGCGGTGCTCGACTGCGTGCCGGAGACGGAATCGATGAACCAGTCCACCGGTGAGTCCTCGAAGGCCTCGAGCCGTGACGGTGAGACCGGCACCTGCTCATCGTGCGCGAAGACCGGGTCGATGCTCGAGACGTCCAGCAGCCCGTGCCACTCCACGGGATCGGCACCGGGGATCCGCTCCAGCGACAGTCGGGCGAGGGCGGATGCCGCGGCAGTGCGCTCCGCTCCGGTGCGCCTCTCCACGACGAGTTCCCACCGCAACCTCCCGGTGAGCGCCCGGAGTGACAGCGGTCGGAGGGCGGAGCTATCGATGGTCGGTGTATCGGCCGGCGCCAGCGAGAAGAGCACACTCGCCGACTCATCCTCGTTGTCGACGGCGGCGAGGATGACCTGTCGGCGTGCGCGGGACACGGCGAGCGCGAACATCCGCAGCTCGTCATCGCGCACCTGTCGTCGCTCGTCGAGCGGCACGTCGCCGAGGCCCGTCATCACCCGCACGAGCTCCTGCGGGTAGAGCAGCGATCCGCGCAGGCGCAGGTTCGGCCACACGCCGTCCTGCAGCGCAGCGATGACCACGATCTCGAACTCCAACCCAACAGTTCCGGAGGGAGTGGTGACGAGCACCGCGTCGGCGAGCGACTGCGGCGAGAGCGTGTCCTCCGGCACCTCGGCGTCAAGCACCCCGTCGAGGAAGACCCGTGCCGCGGTGCCGGGCTGGCGTTCGACGAACCGCTTGGCCGCTGTGAAGAGGGCCACCACCCCGTCGAGATCGCGATTGGCCTCATCGGCGGCGATCCCCGCGCTGGTCGCACGGGCGAACCACTCCGGGGCGAGACCGCTGCGATCCCAGGCCAGCCACAGCAGCTCCTCGATGGTCGCACCCTCCGAGCCCGCAATCCCGATGGCGTCGAGTGTGCGGGCAAGTCGATCGGCGTTGCGCCCGACGCGATGGTCAATGGTGGCGAATCGGCCCGGTGCGCCGAGGGCGTCGACGAGCAGCTCATCACTCGATCGGCCGCCACCGCCCGCCAGCTCCTCCGCGCGGAGGGCGAGGCGCAGGCGACGCACTGCGAGCTTGTCGAGACCGCCGAACGGTCCGAGAAGCAGGTCTGCGGCGATCGCCGGGTCGAGGGCGGTACGGCCGACTCCGACATCCACCACGGTGAGGAGTCCGCGGGCGGCGTGATCGTCGCGCAGCGCCCGGCCGCCGACCGAGGTACGGGTCGGTACTTCGGCGAGCGCCAGTGCACGGGCGATCTGGGGCACATTCGCTCCGCTGCGCACGATCACGGACATGCGGTTCCAGGCGATGCCGTCGAGCAGGTGGCGCTCGCGCAGTTGGCGCGCGATGGCTGCCCATTGGCGAGCCGGACTCTCGGCCAAGATTTTGACAACGGGGGGAATTGGGAGCACAGGGGAAATCGCGGGCGCACTGTCACGTCGCACCGCGGCCTGCGCCTCGCGCTGCTCGAACACTCCGGCCGTGCCGATGCGTTCCGTGGTGCGCCGGGTGAGCTCGCGCAGGATCCGCCCCTGTCGGTGCACTGTGGACAGGGTGAGGGTGGCCAGATCGGGCACTCCGAGCAGTACTCCGAGACGGGCGAGAGAGTCGGGCTCTCCCCCACGGAAGGCGTTAGCCGCGACATCCGGGTCACCGAAGGCGATCACCGACACACCCCGGGCAACGAGGGCTGAGAGTAGCCCGATGGTTGACCGGGTGGCCTCCTGCAGGTCGTCGACGATCACGAGGCGCAGCCGATCGACGGAGGCACCGCCCTCGCCCCGCCCGAGCGCGGCGATCGCGAACTGCACGAACTCGGTCGAGTCGAGCTGGTTGGAGCGGGAACTGCTGACCACGGTGAGGTAGTCAGCGATGAAGTCCGCCGCGGCGACCCATTCCGGCCGGTCACGCTCCTCGCCAAGAACGCGGAGACGTTCTGGCGTAACGCCATATTCCGTGGAACGCCCCAGCAGTTCGCGCAGTTCGGTACGGAATCCCCGCAGCCGCCGCACCTGAAGGCCAAGCTGTTCGGGCCAGGTCGGGCCCGTCCCATCCTCCTGCTGGCCGTCGATGAGTTGGGCGATGTCGCTGTCCTGGTCGCCGCCCGTCGCGAGCCGGGGAGCGTCCACACCGGCAGCGCGAGCGGCGTTGCCGACGATCTCGAAGGCGAGGGAGTTGACGGTGCGGGCGATCGGACCGTTAGTCGGTACACCGAGTCGCAGGGCGAGGATGTCGCGCAGCCGGGTAGCCGTCGTGCGAGAAGATGTGAGCACGAGCAGGTCTTCCGCAGAGAAGCCACGCTGCTCCACCCGGTGAGCCACCAGTTCGACGAGAGTCGCGGTCTTGCCCGAACCCGGCGCACCGATGACGGCTGCGGACGATTCATCCGCAAGGGCGAGCACGGCCCGCTGCGACGCATCGAGCTCGACCGGCCATCGGCGGGATGACGGCGATCCTTCCTGCGGGAACACTGTCCGCCGAAACCCCGTGATCGCCATCGACCCACCGTAGCGCGGCCGGGCGACATCGGGCCGCCGCAGCTTCGCTTCGTTGCGCCCAAAGAGAACGGGGAGATTCTTGGTGCGACAACTGCCGTAATCTGTGCACGTGGACATACGAATCGGCATCACCAACAGCCCCCGTGAGATCAACCTCGAGTCGTCGCAATCGGCGGCGGATGTCGAAGGCGTCGTCACCGCGGCCCTCGCGTCAGACGCTAAATTCTTCAAGCTCGTCGATCAAAAGGGCAACGTCTACGTCGTTCCTCTCGCGACCTTCGGCTACCTAGAGATCGGGTCGGAAGAGTCCCGTCGCGTCGGTTTCGTGGCCTGACCGATGGAACTGCTGTTCGTGACGCTCGGCGGTACCATCCTCGGCCTCGCAGCCCGTTACGGCGTGCCGAAGCGCGACACGCACGGTGCGCTGCTCGTTCCGGCGGTCGGAGCCGTCGTGGCATCGGTGGTCTGGGCCGCATTCACCTGGGTCGGCTTGAAGTTCGACGGTGGCTGGATCTGGGTGGTGAGCCTCGCCGCGGCGGGAGTCGTCGCCGCCCTCGCGAGCGTGTTCCTGGCGCGCCAGCGCACGGCCAGCGATACGGAACTTGTCACGAGGCTCAGTCGCGCCTGAGGGACCGCGCAGAGGCCGCACACAAGCGCTGCAGGGCTGCTTGAGCGCAGTGATGCGTGAGTGACCTGCGAGTTCCCACAGGGCAGACCACCCGCATGTCCGGTTGAAGCACAGGCCCCCGCGGTCACCTACACCTCAATTGCGTCACCCTTCTGCCGCGAGTGTGTTCCCCTGCGACAGGATTGAGCCGGCTCGAGCGGGCATAAACGCGACGCTGCGGAACTATCACCGCGTGAGTAGGACGGCCGGGGCCAGGATCGGCCCAGGGAGAGGGACTGGTCAGGCCGTCAGGCCGAGCGCATCCATCCGTCGCGTATGCGCCGCAATGAGTTCGGTGAACGCCGGCTCGAGGCGCGCTTCGTCGCGTCGGGAATGCCCGATGTTGGCCAGGGACGATCGCGCAATGAGCAGGGTGTCCCCCACGAGACGACGTCCCCACATGGCGAGCCGGGAGGCGAGCCGCGGGTTGGCGTCGATGGCCGATCGCAGCTCGTCGACAAGCAGAGCGTGCCCGTCGTCACCCGAAAGCAGCGGGATGATGCGCGTGCGCGCGTCGGCGGAGAGCCCTGTTGCGAGCTGCAGCTGGAAGTCACCGAGGAGGCCTGCGGTGAGATACGCCGTCACCAGCATCTCGTACCAGTCCGCCCCGAGGGTCATGCGGGCGTACTCGTCGATGCGCGCGGCGAACGGTGCCATCGCGGGACCTGGCTCGTGTCCGAGCCCCTTGATCTCTGCGGCGAGTGCGTGATGCTTCGCCAGTGCCAACGCCGCGACTCGGCTCACCGCAACTTTCGAGGCCGCGGTCGGCGCCACCCCCACGGCATGACTGAGCGTCTCGAAGAGCGCAAGCTGCACGTAGGCGGCTTGGCTGAGATACGGAAGCAACTCCGGGGTCAGTTCGGCGAGATCGACACGGTCGACCTGCGCGACTGGCTCGCGCCGCGGCTTCAGCCGGGGAACATCCGTGCGCCGGGGGCGTCGAGAAAACAAAGAGACCACAGCCACAGCCTATCCGCGACGAGCCGCCGACCGCCGCTACGGCGGCACCGGGGCGACAGACGGCTAAACTAGTGCTAATGCCTCCCATTTCTGGTGGAGGCTCAGCACGCCCCAGGTCAAAGCGGGCGTAGCCGCTTGTAGATAGGGCCTTCACCATTACAACTTTTTCAGATCCCATCACCTTCGCAACTCTCGGCATAGACCAGGACATGGTCGACGCACTCGCCACCAAGCGCATCATCTCGCCCTTCCCGATCCAAGTGCAGACGATCCCCATGGGGCTCGCCGGCCAGGACATCATCGGCCAGGCAAAGACGGGCACGGGCAAGACACTCGGCTTCGGTCTCCCCCTGCTGCAGTCGCTCGGCCTCAATCCCGAGCCCGGCGTCAAAGCACTCGTCGTGGTGCCGACCCGGGAGCTGTGCGTCCAGGTGGCCGAAGACCTCGTTCTCGCCGCGTCCAACCGCGGGACCCAGGTCGCCGCGATCTACGGTGGCAAGGCTTACGAGGGACAGGTCGAGCAGCTCAAGGCCGGCGCACAGGTCGTCGTCGGAACCCCCGGTCGTCTCCTCGACCTCGCGAGCCAGCGGATGCTGTCGCTCAAGGACGTCACAGTGATGGTGCTCGACGAGGCCGACAAGATGCTCGACCTCGGCTTCCTCTCCGACATCGAGAAGCTCTTCGCGCAAACCAGCCCGACTCGCCACACCATGCTCTTCTCAGCCACGATGCCCGGCCCGATCGTCACGCTCGCGCGTCGCTTCATGAACCGACCCATCCACATCCGTGCGACGGACCCGGATGAGGGGCGTACGCAGGCCAACATCAAGCACGTCGTCTACCGCGCCCATTCGATGGACAAGGACGAGGTCATCGCCCGCATCCTTCAGGCCGAGGGACGAGGAAAGACCGTCGTCTTCACCCGCACGAAGCGGGCAGCCGCCAAGCTCGTCGAAGAGCTCAACGACCGCGGCTTCAATGCCGCCGCTGTGCACGGAGACCTCAACCAGGAGCAGCGCGAGCGCGCAATGGCAGCGTTCAAGGCCGGCAAGAAAGACATCCTCATCGCCACGGATGTCGCGGCCCGTGGTATCGATGTGAACGACGTGACCCACGTGATCAACCACACGATCCCGGACGATGACGACACCTACCTGCACCGCGCCGGACGCACCGGCCGCGCGGGCAAGACTGGCATCGCGGTGACCTTCGTCGACTGGGATGACATGCACAAGTGGGCTGCCATCAACAAGGCGCTCGATATGGGCCAGCCGGAGCCCGTGGAGACTTACTCCTCCTCACCGCACCTCTTCACCGACCTTGACATCCCGCAAGGGACCAAGGGACGCCTCGCGTCGGCCGGCCCCGTGCGGGCACGCGAGCCGCGTCCGGCGGACAGTGACCGCGGAGGTCGCTCGGGTGGCAGCCGTGACGGTGGCAGCCGAGACGGTGGCGGAGACCGCAGCCGCTCCGGTGACCGCGGAGGTCGCTCCGGTGACCACGGCGGCACCGGTCGCAGCGGCGGCCCGGCGTCCGGTGGCCGCCCCCCGCGCACCCGAAACGAAGGCTCGACGGATGTCGTGCGCGAAAGCTCCGAGGGCGGCGGTACGCACGATGGCGCCTCGTCGACCCGTCGTCGTCGCACTCGTTCGCGTCGCGGCGGAGCGGGCAACACGCCTCCGCCCAGCGCATAGGCAGAACGGCACTGCGGCAAAACGCACTGAGGTAAAACGGCGCGACAAGCGAGCGGTACTTACTGCTAGCCCCGGTACGGCGCCGACCCGGTGCCGGCGGCGATGATTCGTTCCAGCGCTTCGGGCTCCGTCGTATTCTCGGCGAGCCGGTTCGGCTTGCCCTCACCGTGATAATCGCTCGATCCGGTGACGACGAGATCGTACTTCGCCGCGAGCTCGTAGAGTCGCACCTTGCCGTCTGCGGTGTTGTCGCGATGGTGAATTTCCAGGCCGACGAGACCTGCCTCCACCAGCTCCGCGATCGCGCGTTCCTCAATCACCCGGTAACGACCATGGGTGGCCGGATGCGCGAGCACTGGCACCCCGCCCGCGGCGACGATCATCCGCACCCCGTCGAGCGGTGATGGCGCGTAATACTTCTCGTAGTAGCCGCTCTGCCAGTGCAGGATGCTCTCGAAGGCTGCGCTGCGGTCGCTGACTAGCCCCTTCGCCACGAGGGCGTCCGCAATGTGCGGCCGCCCGAGGGTTCCTCCATCCACCGACTGGGCCAGCACGTCGGCCCAGCAGATGTCGTAGTCGACGGCGATGCGTTCGACGATGCGCTCGGCGCGGCTCGCCCGGCCGTCGCGAATCCTTGCGGTCTCCGCGATCACCGTCGCGTCCGCCGGATCGAAGAGAAAGGCGAGCACGTGCACGCTCGCCGGGCCATAGTTCGTGCTCAGCTCCATGCCGGGAATCACCGTCAGGCCGGTTCCGGATGCCGCGGCGAAGGCCTCTTGCCAGCCCGCGGTCGAATCGTGGTCGGTGATCGCCACCGTGCCGAGGCCGGCAGCCACGGCAGCCTGCACGAGCTCAGTCGGGGTCTCGGTGCCGTCGGAGACGCTGCTGTGGGTGTGCAGGTCTATCGGACTGGGCATCCTGCAACTCTATTGCCGTTAGGGTGGTCACGATGTTTCGCCGCCTGCTCGCTGCCCTGCTGCTCATTGTGCTGTCGGCGACCGTGCTCGTGCTCGGCTGGCCGCAGCTCTTCTCCCTGCAACGCGTGGCAGGCATCGCTCAACTGGTGTCATTCCGGGGCGCCGCCACAGTCGCCGCAGCTCTGGTTTTCGTCATTCTCGTCGTGCTCGCAACCGCGAACCGACGTTTTCGGCGGCTCGCCCTGTCGCTTGCGGCCCTCGCCCTGGTGTTCGCTCTGCTGAACACGGCGATACTGGCAAGCCGAGGGTTCGGCGGCGCTCCCCTGACCGCACGCGTGGCCACCGACCTCACCGTAATGTCCTGGAACACCCTCGGAGACGCACCGGGGCCACAGGCTATCGCGAAGCTGGCGATCGACTCCGACGCGGATGTCGTGTCGCTTCCCGAGACCACGGAGGAGACGGCGAAAGCTGTCGCCGTGTTGATGACCGCCGCTGGACTCCCGATGACCTCGCATACCGTGGCACACGGTCGCGTCTCCAAGTCACGCTCCACCTCCGTGCTGATCAGCAGCGCCCTCGGCGCGTATCACCTCGACGAATCGGCCGGCTCCACCGAGACACTTCCGAGCCTCGTCATGGTGCCCGACAACGGAGCCGGTCCCACGTTCGTCGCCGTGCATCCGGTCGCCCCGCTGCCGAGTGAGCTGCAGAGCTGGAAATCCGACCTGCGGTGGCTCGCCGGTGCCTGCCCTGGAGGAGATGTGATCCTAGCCGGCGATTTCAACGCCACTCTCGATCATCTGGCCGGTTTGGGCACCGCCCCCGGCACCGCTGTCGGCGAATGCACGGATGCCGCCCTCCGAGCGCGCTCCGCGGCGGTAGGCACCTGGCCGACCTTTGCTCCCGCGCTCCTCGGTGCGCCGATCGATCATGTGATGACGACGAAGAACTGGACGGTCGTCGGAATGCGGGTGGTGCAGGACCTCGATGGCGCCGGAAGCGACCATCGGCCGATCATCGTGCGGCTGCGCCCGGCGACTCGGCCCTAATTCGATTCGGCGCCAAAATCCAATTAAGCGCCGTCCTGCGGCGCGGCGGCGGTCCGGTTCGCGGCGATGAGCATCGCACCGAGTGCCCGGGCGCGACGGGCGGCCCGTCGGTCGCCTTCGGCCGCCTGCACGATGCATCCCTTCATCAGGATGTGCCACGACCGGGCGAATTCCTCGGGATCGGCGAGACCGGCCTCTCCGGCGAGACCGCTCACAACACCACGGATGTTAGCGAGGTGCTCTGAGCTCGCCCGCCCGAGTGGATGATCAGCACCCATCTCCAACAGCACACTGACGAACGTGCAGGCCTCATAGTCGTCGCGCTGGAACCAGTCGTCAAACACGTCGAAAATGGCGAGCAGCCGCCCTTCGGGGTCTTCCGAGCGAGATCGCGCACCCTGTTCGACGATGCCGAATGTCCAGTCCGCCTCCCGGCGTTCGAGGATGGCGAGCACGAGCACGTCCTTGGTCGCAAAGTGACGGTAGAGAGTGGCTTTGGCGACACCGGATGCGACGACGATCTCGTCCATCGCGACATCCCGCACAGCCCGGTGGATGAACAATCGATAGCTGGCTTCGACGATGCGCTCGTGGGTGTCGGTGAAGGCCGGGGCTCTTACCGACAGGACAGAAGCCGGGAACTCCGGGCTCGAGACGACGCTTGACACGACTATTCACTCCCAATCAGGTCTGCGGGGTCTGAGCAGATCTGTTGCACGGCCTCGTGCCTTCCTACTCGCTCGATCGTCATGCGTCAAGGAGTGCGGCGAGTCATAGACAAGACAGTGCAGTCTCTGTTTTGATAAACCAAGCCGGTTCGAGGGGCGCGATGCCAGAGGGAGGAGCACTGCAATGAAGAGTTTCGAGGATGTCCTCCATGATTGCGACGTGCTCGACACGGCAATGGTGATGCTTGACGACTCGGCGCTGCCCGCGCCCGTTTCGTCGTTCAATCACGTGGCCAGGTCAACGGCCAGCCGTCAGTCGCTCGTGCCGCCGAAACCACTCTGGCCCTTTGGGCTGCGCACCCATCCGCACCGCCAGGCCAGCTGACTCGCGCACCTCATCAGCCCGCATTCGTCGCAGTGGCAGATGCCGCGGTGGAGAATGGATGCATGGCCAATAAGACTGCACCCACGCCCCGCGCGACCACCAACCGTTCCACGGTGCCCGTTTCCGACACGTTCAAGCGGTATATCTCGGGCGAGTGGGCCGAGCGTACCGAGGTCGAGCCCCGACCACGAGAGCAGGCCGAATGGACGGCAGCTCGCCGGGCGCGACTCTCGGCGCTGTACACGGGCAAACGCCTGATCATCCCCGCCGGTGCGGCCACAGTCCGATCGAACGACACCGACTATCCCTACCGTGCCCATTCCGCCTTCTCCCATCTCACCGGCTGGGCCAGTGACTCCGTCGCCGGCAGCGTGCTCGTCCTCGAGCCGACCGCGGAGGGCCACCGGGCCACCCTCTATTTCCGCGAGGCGGCCGGGCGAGACTCCGACGAGTTTTACGCGAACCCGGAGATCGGTGAATTCTGGACCGGTCCGCGCCCCTCCCTCACTCACGTCGCCCGGGACCTGGGACTTCTCACCGCCGACCTGGCGGAATTGGACGGCGTACTCGACTCGGTAGACGCCGACACCATCGTCCTGCGTGACGGCGATCGCGATCTCACCGACCAGATCGACGGGCGACGACTGCTCTCCACCGATGCCGAGAGCACCGCGTTCGAGAGCACAGATTCCGAGAGCCTCGAGAACGACGCCGACACCGAATTTGCCCGCGACCTCTCCGAACTCCGCCTGGTGAAGGACGCCTACGAGATCGAGCAGATGCGACGCGCCGTCGCCGCGACGAAGAAGGGTTTCGACGACGTGATCGCCGATCGCGACGCTATCGTCGCTCACGAGCGCGGCGAGCGTCTCGTAGAGGGCACCTTCAACCGCCGTGCGCGCGCCGAAGGAAATGCGGTCGGCTACGACACCATCGCCGCGTCGGGGCCGCACGCCTGCATCCTGCACTGGACCCGTAATGACGGCGCGGTAGTTCCCGGCGACCTGATCCTGATGGATGCGGGAATCGAGCTCGACAGCCTGTACACCGCCGACATCACCCGCACGCTGCCGGTGAACGGGATCTTCAGCGAGACCCAGCGCCTGGTCTACGAGGCTGTGCGTGAGGCTGCGGATGCCGCGTTCGCGATCGTGCGGCCGGGCATCCGCTTCCGTGAGATTCATG
>JBBRDX010000032.1:0-21136 GCA_038203515.1 Actinomycetales bacterium
GATTTCGGCGCCGCAATCGACCGGGCACGCACCGTGGCGGCACCCGCAGAGTCGGTCAATGACTGGCTCTGGCTGCTCGCCCACGACAACGCACCGCAGCCGGCCGCCCTCGAGGCCCTGCTCCGAGCGGTGGAGATCGCACCCTCGGTGGCCGTCGCCGGCCCCAAGCTGATGCGCTGGGACCAGCCCGATGTCATCGCCGAATATGGCGAGACGATGACCTACTATGGCGCGTCGATCGCCCACGTCCAGGGCGAGCTAGACCAGGCCCCGCATGATGTGCGCTCCGATGTGCTCGGGGTCGCTGCGGGCGGGATGCTTGTCAGGCGCACCCTCTGGACCGCCCTCGGCGGATTCGACCCGGCACTGCCGAGCGTGGATGCCGCGCTCGACTTCTCGGTGCGGGCGCGACTGGCCGGGTTCCGCGTCATCCTCGTACCGGGCGCCAAAATCGCAAGCGACGGCGGGCCGGAGATGTTCGGGCGCAGCACCGTCTCAGATCGGCGACATGCGAGCACCCGCCGTGCCGCGCAGTTGCACCGTCGGCTCGTGTATGCACCCGCCGCCGCCCTGCCGTTCCACTGGCTGTCACTTCTTCCCCTCGCCATCATCCGTGCCATCGGCCAACTGCTCGCCAAACGGCCCGGAGCGGTCGGCGGCGAACTCGGTTCGGCGCTCGCCGCCGCGTTCGGCGGCAGTCGAATCGGGCCTGCCCGCAGTAGTCTCAAGCGCATTCAACGCGTCGGGTGGGCATCAATCGCCCCGTTGAGGATGCCGCCCGCCGCCGTTCGCGAACGGCGAGCCCACGCGAGGGATGCGCAGCGCACCCGGTCATCGGTCACCGTGAGGGAAGCGCGGGCGGGTTTCGTGACCCATGGTGGGCTCTGGGTCGTGGTGCTGGCCGGCGTCATCGGCCTGATCTCCTGGGGTTCTCTTCTCGGTGCATCTTCGCTCACGGGTGGGGCGCTCTCGACCCTCAGCGATACTGCACAACAGCTCTGGTCGCATGTCGGCTACGGATGGCGCGAAATCGGTGTCGGATTCGTCGGCGCGGCCGACCCCTTCGCCTACCTTCTCGCGGTGCTGGGATCGATCACCTTCTGGTCGCCCTCGTTGAGCATCGTGCTCGTCTACCTGCTCGCCCTCCCACTCGCCGCGCTCGGTGCCTGGTTCGCGGCCCGGCAGCTCAGCACGCGCCCGTCGCTGCCGGCGCTCGCCGCATTCCTGTGGGCGATCGCTCCTCCGCTCTCCAGCGCGTTGAGCGGCGGGCACCTCGGTGCCGTGATTGCGCACCTATTTCTTCCGTGGCTCGTGCTCGCGGTACTCGTCGCGCCGCGATCGTGGGCCGCCTCAGCGGGTGCCGCCCTGCTTTTCGCGGCCATCGCGGCATCCGCTCCGAGCCTCGTGCCCGCCCTGGTGATTGCGCTGCTCGCCTGGATCGTGGCTCGTCCGACCAGCGTGCACCGACTCCTCGGTATCCCGATTCCGGCGATCGCCCTCTTCGCGCCTCTCATCGTGCAACAGGTGGCGCGCGGCAATCCGCTCGGCCTGTTTGCAGACCCGGGGGTGCCGGCACCCACTTCACCGGTGGCCCCACTGCACCTTGCCCTGCTGTCGCCCTCCAGCGGGCTCGACGGATGGGCGGCGGTTGCCCAGTCGTCCGGACTCCCCGGCGTCTCCGCGACCATCGTCGTCGCCGCCCTTCTCCTGCCGATGGGCGTGCTTGCACTGCTCGCGCTCTTCGTCCCGGGATCGCGCCGAGCGATTCCGTCCATGATCCTTGCGCTCCTCGGCTTCGCCACCGCCGTCGCCGCCTCACACCTGCAGGTGGCGCACCTCGGTTCGAGTCCCGTGCAGGTCTGGACCGGAGCCGGACTCAGTCTGTTCTGGCTCGGCCTGGTTGCCAGCGCGTTGGTCGCGCTCGATGCTCTGGGGCGATTCGCCGTGCCCGTGGGTATTCTCACCGCCGTAACCACCACGCTCCTCGTGCTTCCGCTTCTCGGCAGTGTGCTGTTGGGAACCGCGGTTGTCGAGGCGGGGGCGCGGATCCTGCCGGCAGTGGTCACCGCCGAGGCCGAACAGCATCCGCGCGTCGGGACCCTGGTGCTCACGCCCCAACCCGGTGGGGCCCTCTCGGCCACGGTTCAACGGGGGTCGGGATCTGTTCTCGACGACCAGTCGACCCTTGCTGCGACATCCGCGTCCCCGGATGCGAGGTCGCGCCGAGTCGCCACCGTCGCGGGCAACCTGGCATCGCGCAGCGGATTCGACGCCGGAGCCGAGCTGACGAAGCTGTCGATCGGCTTCGTGTTGCTGACTCCGGACGACACGGCGGTCCACAAACGCACCTCGGAAGCGCTCGACAGCAATGCCCTGTTCGCCCCGGTCGGTGCAACCGACAACGGGCTGCTCTGGCGCTTTGAGGGGCTCGCGACGGAGAAGGCGCCAGCGACGGTGGGCAACACCGATACCGCCGTCGGCAGCCTCATCCTGCTGGGCCAGGGCATCGTCTTCGGCATGACACTGCTGCTCGGCATCCCCACGGGGCGGCGGCGTCGTCTCACCGTGAGCGGATCCAACCCCGGACCGCCGGCCAACACCTTCGATGGGGATGGCGAGAATGACTGAGCCGACCGATGGCACCGGGCCGACCGATGGCACCGGGCCGACCAGAGACACGACCCTTCCGGCCTCGACGGCCCCCGTCGAAACCCGCGCCTACGTCACCGAGGTCGAGGATGTCGCCGAGCCGGTGCTGAAGGCGCCGCGCACGGCGCGCGGTGCGCTAGTCGTCGGCGCGCGAGTGATCACCGGGGTGATCGGCATCGGTGTCGCTGCTGCCGCGATCGGCGCAGCGGTGCTCCTTCCGCTACCGGACCACGCGGTGGCCCCCGCCTTCCGCCTCGTCACCCCCGTCGCATCTGCCCAGCAGCGAATCTGCGCCGGACCGCTCCTGAGACTCGGGGATGACGCCGGGCAAGCCGCGACCTCAGTGTCCTCGGTCGGTAAACCGGCAGTGCGATACAGCCAGACCGTCGGCACGGCGACTCTTGCGCCGCTCGCCTCCACCGACAGCACCACGGGGGTCGCGCCCGACCTGCTCACTCTTCCCCCTCGATCGAGATCCTCGTCGCTGCCACTGCTCTCCGGCAGCCAGGTGCAGGCGGTCTACTCCGGCGACCTCGTCGGACTCGCTGCGGCGGAGTGTGCTGAGGGCGGCAGCGACAGTTGGCTGGTCGGCGGCGCCACCGATACCGGCCGCACGACCCTCATCACGCTCAGCAACCCCAGCAACGTCGTCGCCACGGTGAATCTCAGCATCTTCTCCGAGACGGGCCCGATCACGGCCGCAGGCACAGACGGCGTCGTCGTACCGCCTCACGGGCAGCGAGTGCTGTCCCTCGCCGGGTTCGCTCCGAACATCACCTCCCCGGTGGTGCGGGTGCAGAGCCGCGGCGGCCAGGTCGTCGCTCACCTCCAGCAGTCGATCGTTCGCACCCTCGAACCGGGCGGCGTCGATATCGTCGGCGGCTCGGCCGGGCCGTCCACTGTGAATGTGATCCCCGGACTCGTGCTGTCGAACGGCGCGGCGGTGGCGGCACGCCAGGCGGAAAGCGGATTCGGCGACCTGAGGTCGATCATCCGCCTGTACGTGCCGGGCACTGACTCGGCCAAGGCCGAAATCACGATCGTTCCGGAGAACGGCTCCGAAGCCGCAACGCCGGTTCGGGTGGTGGTGCAGCCCGGGATCGTGACCGAGGTGCCCCTTGACTCCTATCCCGACGGCAGTTACACCGTGACGATCGCTACCGACAAGCCGCTCGTCGCCGGGGCGCGCATTTCCACCATCGGTACAACCGGCCGGGCCGACTTCGCCTGGTCGGCATCGACCGTGAGTGTGGCACGTCGCGCGCTGGTCACCGTTGCGCCGGGGCCGACGCCGCTACTGCACATCGCGAATCCCGCCCGGAAGGATGCCACGGTCACACTCTCCCGCTCTGGCGCGGCTGACATACTGGTCGCTGTGCCCGCCGGCCGCACCGTCACGCAGGCCGTGGACGGGGGAGGGAGCTACACCGTCACCGGTTTCGACGAACTCGCACTCTCGGTGAGCTACCTCGGTGACGGACAGCTCGCCGCATTCAGCGTGAGCCCGGCGGCACCCGCATCGCGGCCGATCGTCATTTATCCGTAGGCATAGCCCGGCATCTCGACCGGGGCACTTTCGACAGTGCCCTAAAGGTGGCGGAAACGCTCCGGCGCCAGATCCCAAGGATCTGTGCCGAGCAGCTCGGCGACCGCGCGGAACACGCAGCTCTCGATGAGCATTCGGCGATGCAGGTCATCGGTGCGATGCAGCCGGGCGAGCCGTTCGATCGGGAGTCGGAACAGGATGACGCGCTTCTCGGGAACGATCACGCTCCAGCGGTCGATTCCGCCCGCGGGCGCTATCTTGCTCGGCAGGCCGGCCACTTCGAAGGAAACACCGGCGAGTCCATCCGGCCACAGGTCCTTGAGGTATTCCGCCGTCGCCGAGACGGTGAGATCGAACTGGTCGGCCCGGGTGTGCAGCAGCGGTAGGTGCGGCCCGGTGACGGCGGAGCGCAGGCCGCGTCCATGTCGGTCGCGCGATCGAGACCGTTCCGACGGGCGAACGACGTGGGAGCGGGCCATCTGACAAGTCTACGCGGCGGGATCCAGCCGAATGCGGCGCTAGGGTGGACACAAATGGACGGTCGACCGTGTAGCAAAGTCGCGTGTGCGAATGACGCCGTGTCGACCCTCACGTATGTCTATGCCGACTCCATGGCCGTGCTCGGACCGCTCAGTCGCGCGGCTGAGCCGCACAGCTACGACCTCTGCGCAAAGCATTCCGATCGCCTCTCGGTGCCGCAGGGGTGGCAGGTCATCCGTCATGTCTCGCTCGGCAGTGCTGGTGACCCCCAGCAGCGAGCCCGGTAAAGAGTCCTGTAAATTGGCAGGATGACCGCCCCTATCGACCTCGCACCATTCATCAAGGCCTACGACGTGCGTGGCCTTGTCGGGTCCCAGCTGACTCCCGCCGTAGTCGAAGCGCTCGGTGCCGCTTTCGTGGATGAGATCGATGGTGCGGGCGAGGACGTCGTGGTGGGCTACGACATGCGTGACTCCTCGCCGGGATTCGCCGCCGCTTTCGCGGCCGGAGCCCAGGCCCGCGGCGGCAACGTCCTGTCGATCGGACTCTGTTCCACCGATGAGACCTACTTCGCGTCCGGACACTTCGACGCCCCGGCGGCAATGTTCACCGCCAGTCACAATCCGGCCACCTACAACGGCATCAAGTTCAGTCGCGCCGGCGCGCAGGGCATCAGTTTCGACAGCGGCCTGAAGGCGATCCGCGACCGCGCGCAGGCCTACCTCGCCGGTTCGATCGAGCCGGTCGCAGAGCCCGGCACCTTCCGCTCGGTCGATGTGATCGCGGACTACGCCGCCTACCTGCGCTTCCTCGTCGACCTGTCCGGCATCCGCCCCATCCGGGTCGTCGTGGATGCCGGCAACGGCATGGGAGGGATGACAGTGCCAGCCGTGCTCGGCACTGCCGCCGGCCTCCCCGCCCTGCCGATCGAGATCATCCCGCTCTACTTCGACCTCGATGGCAGCTTTCCCAACCACGAGGCCAACCCGCTCGAGCCGGCGAACATCGTCGACCTGCAGAGGGCCGTCGTCGAACATGGTGCCGATCTGGGACTCGCCTTCGACGGCGATGCCGACCGCTGCTTCGTGGTGGACGAGAAGGGTGACGCTGTCACGCCATCCGCCGTCGCCGCCGTTGTCGCGCTGCGCGAGATCACCCGGGTGCGGAAGCTGCAGCCCGAGGGCGACATCTTCGTGATCCACAACCTCATCACCTCGAATATCGTGCCCGAGACCATCGAGGCTGCCGGCGCCATCCCCGTGCGCACGAAGGTCGGGCACTCGCTCATCAAAGACCAGATGCGGATTACCGGAGCGATCTTCGGCGGAGAGCACTCCGCGCACTATTACTTCCGCGACTTCTGGGGAGCGGACAACGGCATGCTCGCCGCCATGCACTTCGTGGCCGAGTTCGGCTCCCGGTCGGATCCGGTTTCGACGATCTCCAAGAGGTATACGCCATATGCCCTCAGCGGGGAGATCAATTCGACAGTCACGGACATCCCGGCCGCCTACGACCGTATCGTCGAGGCGTACACCGGGGTCGGCGAGTTCGATGAGTTGGACGGTCTCACCGTCACCGGCATGGTGGGCCAGGATGAGCCGTTCTGGTGGTTCAACGTGCGCCCCTCGAACACGGAGCCTCTGCTGCGTCTCAATGTGGAAGCCGGTACTCCCGCGGTGATGGAGCGGGTCAGGGACGCCGTGCTGGCGCTCATCCGCGAGTAGGGGCTCCCGCCTGTTCCTCGCCGTCACGTTCGGTGCGGGGCGACGGGGAACGGTCGCGACGAACGGGAACAGTCTCCGGTGACGTGCAGCCATAGTCGCGTAATCTAAGTCCATGACGATCACTGCCCCCAGCACCACCGCCAATACTGCCCTCCAGTTCAGGGTCGCCGACCTCTCCATCGCCGAATCCGGGCGACACCAGCTCCGTCTCGCCGAAAACGAGATGCCCGGCCTCATGGCGCTCCGTGAGGAATTCGGCGAATCGAAGCCGCTCGCCGGCGCTCGGATCGCCGGATCGATCCACATGACGGTGCAGACGGGAGTTCTCATCGAAACGCTCGTCGCGCTCGGCGCGCAGGTGCGCTGGGCCAGCTGCAACATCTTCTCGACCCAGGATGAGGCGGCCGCGGCGAGTGTCGTTGGAGCGACCGGCACCGTCGAAAACCCTGCCGGTTCCCCCGTCTTCGCCTGGAAGGGCGAGACGCTCGAGGACTACTGGTGGTGCACCAACCAGATTTTCGACTGGAGCGCAGAAGCCGCAGTTGCCGGAGAGCACTGGGCCGGACCGAATATGATCCTCGACGACGGTGGCGACGCGACCATCCTCGTGCACAAGGGTCGCGAGTACGAGCTCGCCGGAGCGGTCCCGGATGCGACAGAGGGTGACAGCCACGAGTGGCGCGTGATCCTCGACACGCTTCGGGCTTCGCTCGCGTCTTCCTCCGACCGCTGGACCGGTATCGCCGCCGAGATCAAGGGTGTTACCGAAGAAACCACAACCGGCGTGCACCGCCTGTACGAGTTGGCGCGGACCGGCCAGTTGCAGTTCACCGCAATCAACGTCAACGACTCGGTGACCAAGAGCAAATTCGACAACAAGTATGGTGTGCGGCACTCCCTTCCCGACGGCCTCAACCGTGCGACCGATGTACTCATCGGGGGCAAGGTCGCGTTCGTCGCCGGATACGGGGATGTCGGAAAGGGCGCGGCCGATGCGCTCAAGGGACAGGGCGCCCGCGTCATCGTGAGCGAAGTCGACCCGATCAACGCACTGCAGGCGGCGATGGATGGATTCCAGGTCACCACGATCGAGGATGTCATCGGTGACGTCGATATTTTCGTCACGGGCACCGGCAACGAGAACGTGCTCACCGTGAACCACATGCTCGGGATGAAGCACCTGGCCATCGTCGCCAACGTGGGCCACTTCGACAACGAGATCGACATGGCCGGGCTCGAGCAGCTCGCCGGCGCGACCAAGATCGAGATCAAGCAGCAGGTGCACGAGTGGCGGCTGCCGAACGGCCGGAGCATTCTCGTGCTGTCGGAGGGGCGCCTGATGAACCTCGGCAACGCCACCGGACATCCGTCATTCGTGATGAGCACTTCCTTCACCAACCAGGTGCTCGCGCAGATCGAGCTTTACGTGCGAGCCGAGAACTATCCGCTCGGCGTCTACGTGCTTCCGAAGCACCTGGACGAGAAGGTGGCGCGACTGCACCTCGACGCGCTCGGCGTGAAGCTCACGGTGCTGTCAGACGTGCAGGCCGCGTATCTCGGTGTGCCGGTCGAGGGGCCGTACAAGGTCGACCACTACCGCTACTAGCGCGGACGGCTAGCGCTCCGGAAACCCGTGCGGCAGTCCTCTGAGAGCCGGCTTCAGGTGTTCAAGGCGCTGCGCCTCCAGAGTCAGCCCGGTGTACTCGCGGTCTCGGCGCAGTGCCGAGACCGCGGCGAGGAAGAGTTCTGCGTTCGCCGACGGAAGCGGCGACACGAAGACGGATGCCTCGGACGCGAGCGAGCGCGAGAGGCGGCCGCGGGCATCCGGGGTCAGTCTCGAGGCCTGCCGCAGGAACTGGGCGATACGGCGGGACAGGCCGTCGGGCATGCGGGCGACGTCGGCGGTAGCCGCCCAGCCGAGCAGCTCGACGGGAACGCCGTAGACGGGTGGCGTGATCTTCGACACCCGTTCGTTCTGGCTGTAGGTACCGGCGAGCAGGTCGCCGATGCGCTTGCTGCGATCGTTCAGCAGGGCAGTGATCGACGCGATGCCCCCGAAGGTCGAGAACACTTCGAGTACGCCGGTGAGGGAGCGGATGAACGCGTGGCGGAGGCCGATCGATCCACCGTCGTCCCGCACGATCCGCGCGCCGACCGCGAGTTTGCCGAGAGACTTGCCCTGGGTCAGGGTCTCGACAGCGGTCGGGGCGATGACGAGGCAGAACACGAGCGCGGTGAGAGTGACCGCCTTCGCGCTCGCCTCGTCGAGGAATCTGCTCAGCCACGGCGAGGATACGGCGAGCAGGATGAGCAACCAGAGGCCGAAATAGGCGATGAAGTCGATCATCGCGCCGGCCGCCCGCAGGATGAAGCTGGTCGGCCGCAGGTCGAGAGCCACGGCCTCGCCGGTCATGAGTTCGAGCTCATCCGTGCGCTCGGGTATGCCCGCACCGCCCCGCGTTGCCGTCGCCATGCCTAGTATCTAAACAGATGGATCTCGATGCCTACTCCGCCGCGCACCGCGATGAGTGGGACGAGCTTGCCCGGCTCGGCGCCAAGCGTCGCTTCACCGGGACCGAATCCGACGACCTGATCGAGCGGTATCAGTCCGGGGCGAGCCAGCTCTCGGCGATCAAGACCACTGCGGGCCAGTCCGTGCAGGGCGATCGGCTGTCGTTGTCGCTTTCGCGAGCCCGACTGCGTTTCACCGGCGCTGGCAGCAACGTGCTGAGCCAGGTGCCCGCCTTCTTCGGCGCGCAGCTTCCTGCGGCGCTCTACCGCATCCGCTGGACCAGCCTGGTCGTCGCACTGGCGACCGCCTTCATCGCGCTGCTCTACGGCTACTGGGCGCTCAACACGCCGGGGGTGCTCTCGCACTTCGGCACCGAGGAGTTTCGCAAGCAGTTCGTGGAGCAGGACTTCGTGAACTACTACTCGAATCACTCTCCCTCATCATTCACCGGGCAGGTCTGGACGAATAACGCCTGGCTCGCCGCCCAGTGCATCGCCTATGGAATCGTCGGCGTCTATTCGCCATACCTGCTGTTCACGAACGCCCAGAACATCGGACTCTCCGGCGCGCTGATGGCTTCCCATGACCGGCTCGGCATCTTCTTCCTCTACATCGCGCCGCACGGCCAGCTCGAGCTCTACTCGATCTTCGTGGCGGGGGCGGCCGGGATGACCATCTTCTGGTCCTGGATCGCTCCGGGTGCCCGCACGCGCGGACAGGCGCTCGCCGAGGAGGGACGTGCGCTGTTCGCCGTGGCGATCGGGTTGACCCTCTCCCTGCTTGTCTCCGGCATCATCGAGGGCTTTGTCACCCGCCAGGATTGGCCGTGGGTGATCAAGATCGGAATCGGTACGGTGGCGCTCGGTTCGTTCCTGGTCTACCAGTGGGTGATCGGCCGGCGGGCCGTGCGCGCGGGTGAAACCGGTGACCTCGACGAGTTCGAGGCTGGGGCGCGGAGGATCGTCGCCGGCTGACTGCACTGCGTGCCGCCGCGCCATCCGTCTCCCGTTTTTCTCACCACCGCCGTGTGTGAACAGGGAGGTGGTAAGAAAAATGGAAGGGGGATCACGGTGCGGGCGAGAACGCGGTGGCGACCTACAGCCGCCCGGCGGCCTTCAGCGCGATGTACCGGTCGGCGAGCGCCGGCGGGAGATCCGCGGGGGCACCGGTGACGACATCCGCTCCCAGCTGTCGGATGGCGGCCGAGACCCTGGTCGTGTCGAGCATGGCGCGCTCGGCGGCGGCGGCGCGGTAGACCTCATCCCGATCGCCACGCGCTACCGAGGCGGACAGCACAGAGGGGTCGGTCACCGAGGACACGACGACGGTGTGCTTGCGGGTGAGTTGCGGAAGCATCCCGAGCAGTCCGCGGGAGCCGCCTGCCGCATCGATCGAGGTCATGAGCACGACCAGCGCGTGCTGGCTGGTCACCGAGCGCACGAGCGAGGGCACCGCCGACCAATCCATCTCGATGAGCTCCGGATCGATCGGGGCCATCACGCTCACCATCCGCGAGAGCAGCTCAGGGCCGCTCGCCCCCTGGATCCTGCCGCGAACCCGCCGATCGAACATCACGACGTCCACCCGGTCGCCGGCTCGTGTGGCGAGCGCGGCGAGCAGCAGCGAGGACTCGAACGCGGTGTCGATGCGTGGTTCGTTGGCGATGCGTGCGGCCGAGGTGCGTCCGCTGTCGATCACGATCACGACGCGGCGATCGCGCTCAGGGCGCCAGGTGCGCACGACCAGGTCGCTGCGCCGGGCGGTGGCGCGCCAGTCGATGGAGCGCACGTCGTCGCCACGCACATATTCCCGCAGGCTGTCGAACTCGGTGCCCTGCCCGCGGATCATCACACTGGTGCGACCGTCGAGCTCGCGCAGGCGGGCGAGCCGGGACGGCAGATGCTTGCGGGAGTTGAACGGGGGAAGCACCGTGATGGCGCCCGGCAGGTCGATGGTCGCCTGACGCGCGAGCAGTCCGAGCGGACCGAATGACCGCACGGTCACCTGGGCCGCGCGCCGTTCGCCGCGCCGGAACGGGGTGAGGGATGTCTCGATCCGTCGTCGTTCTCCCGCCGGAAGCACCAGTCGAGTCCGAGTCGGTGATGCACCGGCAGAGGGCTGCCAGCCGTCCCGCACGATGCCGCGAATCGTGCGACGTCCCCCATTCGTGAGAAAGAGAGCGGATGCAACGGTCTCGCCGAGTCGCACCCGATCCGGCAGCTCGCGCTCGAGTCGCAGCTGTCGGGGAGAGCCCGCCAGCAGCAGGTCGAGCACACCCACGAAGGCGGTGATCACGAGCCAGAGGCCGAGCCAGTCCGGCTGGTCGAACACGACGATCGGCACGATCCCGATCGCGACGAGCAGTACGAACCGCCCGGACCACGCCATCAGGAACCCAATGCCATCAGAAGCAGCCGCTCATCTAGATCGGTACCTGCACCTGGCTGAGGATCGAGCGCAGGATGGCGTCGGGCGCCACCCCCTCCAGCTCCGCCTCCGGCCGCAGCTGGATGCGGTGCCGCCACACCGGCAGCACCATCGCCTGCACGTGGTCGGGTGTGATCGAGTCGAACCCGTTGAGCCACGCCCAGGCCTTCGCGGCCGTGAGCAAAGCCGTGGTGCCGCGCGGGCTGACCCCCAGCTTCACGCTGGGGCTCCGGCGGGTACCCCGCGCCAGGTCGACGATGTAGTTGAGCAGGTCGGGCGATGCCCGAACCCGCCCGACCTCGACCTGCGCGGCGGCGAGCTGCGCGGCATCCAGCACCGCGGTAACCCCCGCGGCCTCGAGATCGCGCGGGTTGAAGCCCGCGGCGCTTCGCGTGAGCACCTCGACCTCGTCGGCCCGGTCCGGGATCTCGAGCACGAGCTTCAGCAGGAAGCGGTCGAGCTGCGCCTCGGGGAGCGTATAGGTGCCCTCGTACTCGATCGGATTCTGGGTGGCGGCCACGATGAAGGGGACCGGCAGCGGACGGGTCTCGCCGTCCACGCTCACCTGGCGCTCCTCCATCGCCTCGAGCAGCGCGGACTGGGTCTTCGGAGGCGTGCGGTTGATCTCGTCGGCGAGCAGGATGTTCGTGAAGACCGGTCCCGCCCGGAAATCGAATTCGCCGCTGCGGGCGTCATAGACCAGCGAGCCCGTGACATCCCCCGGCATGAGGTCCGGCGTGAACTGCACGCGCTTCGTTTCGAGCTGCAGAGCGCGACTCAGGGTGCGCACGAGAAGAGTCTTCGCCACACCCGGCACTCCTTCGAGCAGCACATGACCGCCGGCCAGGAGCGCGATGATGAGCCCGGTGACCGCGCCGTCCTGGCCGACGACGGCCTTGCCGACTTCCGTCCGCACCCGGGCGAATTGCTCGCGAAGGGCCGGGGATCCGACCGGGGCATCAAGAATCGATGCATCAGGGGTCGGTGCGGCCAGGTCAGTCTCGGTCATTCGTTCATTCTCCATGGTCTGCGGGACGAGTCAGGACGGTCGGATGTCGCGGGCTACCGCCCGCTCGAGGTCGAGCAGCTCGTCGGAGAGCCGCACCAGTTCGCGGTCGCTGCGGGGATCCGCGGTGAGCAACAGGGAGCGGATGTCGGCGGGATCCCGCGCGGTGACGCTCGCGACTGCGGCGATCACGTCATCCACCGTGGCGAGGCGCGGCAGTCCGCACTGGCCGGCAAGCCGTGAGACGGAACCGATGCGCAGCGAGTCGAGTGCCCGGAGGCGGGCCGCGCCCCTCTGGTAGAGCCGCGCGCGGCCCTCCATCGTCTCGCTCGCCCGCACGACGACAGGAAGGTTCTCCACCACGAGGGGTCCGAGGCGCCGTCCGCGCCAGAATGCGGCGGCGATCGCGACGACGACGAGCAGCGCGGAAGCCGCACCGACCCAGGCCGGGGTGAGCTCGGCGATGGTGGGGCCGCCGGCAGAGGAGTCGTCGATGGTGGGCAGGTACCAGACGAGCCGGTCGTTGTCGCCGAGCAGGGTGAGCGCGAGGGCGGCATTGCCGCGCTGGGCGACGTGCTCGTTGTCGAACGCCTCCGTCGTGCCGATCACGGTGACGTGCTGGGTGGCCCGGGAGATGTCCACGACGGAGAAGGTATCGGTGCCGCTCGCGAAGCAGGCGGTCGTGTGTGCCCCTCTGTCGAGCACACGGAATCCGGATCCGGCGCCACTCACCCGCCCGGCTGCCCTCGCCGCGGGCAGGTCGCAGCCCGCGGAGAGGGATTTGCGACCGACGACGCCGGCGAGGCCGACCTCGGGTGCAAGCGCTGAAATCTGCGAATAGGTGGGTGACAGCACAATGACATGATCTGCGCGGGAGGCGAGAGCACGCAGCTGGACCCTGTCGAGGTGCCCATCCGGGTCGACCAGAAACAGGGTCGAGCGTCTGGAGGCGCCAAGGGCCGACTCTGCGCTCGCCAGGGAGACGGGCACCGAGACATCCACCCCCTGCGCGCGCAGCACCTCCGCGATGGCCTTGCTGCCGGCCGGCGCCGCATTGGTCGCCGAGAAGGGAACACCCCCGGTCGAGGCGCCGGTAGTGGCGAGGGCGATCACGGCGATCATTACGAGGAAGACGGCCGCGACGATCCAGAACAGCGCCTTGCGCGTTGCTGCGCGGATGGTCGGGGTGAGGGTGGTGCTGACGGTCGTCATGGGGTCGTGACCGCCGACGACAGTGCCGGGCGGACCGCGCGCAGGTCTCGCTCGAGCAGGGCGGCCTCGCGGTAGGTCGCCTCGGTGCCCGTGCGGGCAAGGTAACGCACGTCGTCGAAGGCGGATGCCGCGGCCGAGAGACGCTCGGAGAACGCGGGCAGCACGACTCCGGCACGCGCGGCGAAGTCCCTCGCGGTGGTACCGGGGGACACCGTGACCAGCGTGCGCTCCGCGAGCCCGCGGGCGATCGAGCGGAAGACCTCCTCGATGGCGAGCACCCAGTCCGACCGGGCGGCAGCCTCCTCGGCGGAACGGCGCATCGCAGCGGCATCGCGGGCATCGTCTTCGCCGAAGAGAGTGCCACCAACGACGCTGCGGCGGTTGAGCCTCGGCGCACCGAAGATGAAGAAGGCTGCCACGACGGCAGCGACGACCACGACCAGTGCCACGATGAGGATCGGTCCCTGCGCGCCAGGGCCGCCGTCGATCTTGAGCGACTGCAGCCAGTCCCAGAATGCTTGGGATGCCCGGTCGAACCAGGTGGGCTGGGCAGCGCGGTATTCGGGCTTGGAGAGCTCCTGGACGACCCACCGCTGCGCCTGCCCGGAGTCCGGGACGACCGGGACATCGACGCGCCCCCCCGCGAGAACAGTCGTGACTGTGTTTGCGATCATGCCCACGGAGACTCGTCGTGCGTCGGAACGCCGGTCGCCGGTGCGCCACGCAGCAACGGATCGACCACGCTCGCATCCCCCATCTGCTTCGCCTCGACGTAACGAACGAGTTCCAGGTCGAGTCCTTCCTTACGGATGCGCAGGTCGAGGTAGATCAGTGCCGTCGTCGCCGATTGGACTACGGAGGTGATCGACTGGAAGACGACGGCGACCACGACGACAAGCACCGAGAGCACGGCAACAAGCACGATCGCTCCGCCACCTTTTTGCCCCTGCGGATCGATCAGGCCGCCGGCGATCGGGGCGATGAAGTTGAGCGGCAGCGACACCACCTGGCTCACGACGAACACGATCACGGCGACGAGTGCCGAGATGCCGAAGGTGCGCCAGAAATACCCTTCGGTGAGAGACCAGGACCGTGCGATGGAACCACGGATGCCCATCCGCTCGATCATGAGCACGCTCGGCACCAGGGCGAGCTTGGTGCCAAGCCAGACGAAGACGACGGTGAGGCCGAAGGATGCGAAGATGCCGATCAGTACGGCGGCGATGACGCCGCCGGTGCCGAGATTCGCGGCGAGGAAGACGATGAGCGCGACGATGATTCCGAGCACCACCGTCGAGGCGAGGATGAGCAGGGCGGCCCAGCCGATGAGTGCGCCGATGCGCCCGCGAGCCTTCTTCCACAGCGCACGGAAGGTCAGTTTCTCGCCGACGGCCCCGCGCGAGACTTCGAGCACGATGATGCCCTGGAGTACCGCGGAGGCGATGACGGACAGCAGCCCGGGGATGATCGAGGCCACGATGACGAGTCCGGTCGCGCCGGCGGTGATCTGATCCGCATTCTTCGCGCTACTCGAGTCGACTCGGGAGAATGCCCCGAAGCTCACCCCCGCCACCACGAGAATCAGCAGCAGGTAGACGCTGCCCTGGATGAGCAGCGCCGCGCCGAAGGTCGGTTTGGGGTTGCGGCGCAGCACCCGGAACGAGGCACCGAGGATGGTGCCGAGGTCGAGGGGGCGCAGTGGGACCAGCCCGGGCTTCGGCGGTGGCGTCCAGCCGGAGTGCGTCCCGGCGACATAACCGTAGTCGTGACCGTTTGCCGCGCCGGTGTTTTGGCCGGCGAAGCGCGGGTCGCCGCCAGGCCCGATCGGAGGCACGACGAGCGGCCCGATCGGAGGCACGGCGGGGGTCGTGGGATGAGCCAGCGCCCCCGGGCTCGTCCACTTCTGTTCGTCGGTCACGCGTGATCCCCTCGTTGCTGCCCAGCGTTCGGTGTCCGGCGGGCTGCACAGCCCATGGGATTATGGTTTCACACTCGACTACTCTTATGCCAACACATCTGAGCCAGTCTCAGACCATAACCGCATAACGAAGACCGGACAATGACCGCACGCATTCTCGTAGTCGATGACGACACCGCTCTTGCGGAAATGATCGGCATCGTGTTGCGCTCCGAAGGCTTCGAGCCCTCCTTTTGCGCAGACGGGAGTCTCGCGCTCGCCGCGTTCCGCGAGACCACGCCCGACCTCGTGCTTCTCGACCTCATGCTTCCCGGCAAAGACGGAATCGAGGTCTGCGCGGAGATCCGAACCGAGTCCGGAGTGCCGATCATCATGCTGACCGCCAAATCGGACTCCACCGATGTCGTGCGCGGGCTGGAAAGCGGGGCCGACGACTACGTCGTCAAACCGTTCAATCCCAAAGAGCTGGTGGCTCGCATCCGCACCCGACTGCGCCCGACTCCGACGGCCTCCACCACGGTGTTGCAGGTGGGTGACCTGCAGTTGGATGTCGCGGGGCACGAGGTGAAACGGGGCACGTCGAAGATCAACCTCACGCCGCTCGAGTTCGAGCTGCTGCTCGCCCTCGCTCTCAAGCCGCAGCAGGTCTTCACGCGCGAGATGCTGCTCGAGCAGGTCTGGGGCTACCACTACAAGGCCGACACCCGGCTGGTCAACGTGCACGTGCAGCGTCTGCGCGCCAAGGTGGAAGAAGACCCGGACAACCCGCGCATCGTCATGACCGTGCGGGGCGTCGGCTATCGCGCGGGCTCCAGCAACTGACCGCAGCGGTGCGTCATGAAGATCTGCGATTCGTGAATAGCTTCGACTGGCGCTCCTACCGCGATCGCCTCGTACGCTTCTGGCGGGTCTCGCTGCAGTTTCGCACGGTGGCGATCACGGTGCTGCTGTCGGGGTTCGCGGTCATCGTCATCGGGGCATTCCTTTCGGTGAGCATCTCCAACAACCTGTTCGCGTCGCGCAGCATTCAGGTGCAGGAGGAGGCGCGTACGATCCACAATCAGGCCCAGAGCACCTTCGATGCGGCACAGCCTGCTGATGACCAGGCGCCGACGGTGGAGCTGGACAACGTGGCGAACTCCGTCACCGACAAGATCCTTCCGTCGACCGCATCGCCGGGCAGCACGAAGTTCGCGATCAAGCGCACTCCCGGGCAGGCCGAGACCCCGCAGAATATCCAGCCACTCTCGTCGACCAACTTCCCTGACGAAGCGGTCACCGATTCGCTTCGCGCGAGGGTGATCAAGGATGTCGCTCACGTTCAGTTGCAGTCGGCGACGCTGCCGGGCGGCTCGCCCGCCCTCGTCGTCGGGTCCCAGATCCGCGTGCCGACCGCGGGCAGTTACGAGCTCTACCTCGTCTATGACCTCTCCTCGGTACAGACGACACTCGGCTACGTGCAGCGGACCCTTGCGCTGGGTGGTCTCGCGCTGGTGCTCCTGATCGGCGCGGTCACCTATACGGTGGTGCGCCTCGTCGTCGGACCGATCAGGCTCGCCGCAGAAACCAGTGAGAAGCTGGCCGCCGGCCAACTGGAGCAGCGCATTCCAGAGAAGGGGGACGACGTGATCGCCACGCTCGCCCGTTCCTTCAACGGCATGGCTGACAGCCTGCAAAAGCAGATCACCAAGCTCGCCGAGCTGTCGCGGCTCCAGCAGCGTTTCGTGTCGGATGTCTCGCACGAACTGCGAACTCCGCTCACCACCATCCGCCTGGCCGGCGACGTGCTCTACGATCACCGTCAGGACTTCGCCCCTGCGACGGCCCGCACGGCCGAGCTGCTGCACACGCAGGTGCAGCGCTTCGAAGTGCTGCTCGCCGACCTGCTCGAAGTGAGTCGCTACGACGCCGGGGCGGTCGAACTCGACCTTGAGCCCACCAACCTGGTGCGCCTGGTCGAAGACGCCGTCGACGGCATGCAGCCGCTCGCCGAACAGCGAGGTTCGTCGGTACGACTGGTCGCGCCGGGCGGGTACTTCGAGGCGGAGATCGACGCCCGCCGCATCCGGCGCGTGCTGCGCAACCTGCTCGGCAATGCGGTGGAACATGGCGAGGGAAACCCCATCGTCGTGATGGTCGACAGCAATGCGACCGCGATCGCGCTCACCGTACGCGACTACGGCATCGGAATGAAGCCGGCGGATGTCTCGCGGGTCTTCGACCGGTTCTGGCGAGCGGATCCGTCCCGCCAGCGCACGATCGGCGGCACCGGCCTCGGTCTCGCCATCTCGCTCGAGGACGCCACTCTGCACGACGGTCGACTCGAGGTCTGGTCGGAGCTCGGTGTCGGCACCTGCTTCCGCCTGACCCTGCCACGTGAGCGCGGCCGCGCGATCGTCTCCTCCCCCCTGGAACTGCCACCGGACGACGCCATCCACCTCGAAGAGGTGCAGGATGCCTGAGAGACTTGGGCGCGAACTACTCGCGTCCCTCCTCGCGGTGGCCATGCTCGCGCTCACCGCGTGCGTGGGAATCCCCGATTCTGGACCGGTGAAAGCGGGACTGTCGCTGAGCGAAGACAGCAGCGGATCGAACATCGCCTTCAATCCGGAGGGGCCGGGACGGGGTGCAACGCAGCAGGGGATCCTCAAGGGCTTCATCGCCTCGTTCACCTCTGCCACCGGCGGCTACGCGGTCGCCAAGCAGTTTCTCTCGCAGAGCTTCGCAACACAGTGGGATCCGCGGCAGAGCGTGCAGGTGCGCACGGGTGCACCCCAGATCAGCCAGGTCAGCGAAAAGACTGTGAACTACTCCTTCGACACCCTGGCCACCGTCGACAGCACGGGAGCGTATTCCCAGACCAGCCAGTCCTTCACCCTGAGCTTCTCCTTCGTGCGCGAGAGCGGCCAGTGGCGCATCAGTGCGGCCTCCGATGGAATCGTGCTCGCCGACCAGACATTCGAGCGCATCTTTCGGCAGTATCCGCTCTATTTCCTCGCTCCCGACAACAAGTACCTCGTGCCGGACGTGCGATGGTTCGCGAGCGGCACCGCGGCAACGCGCATCGTCACCGCGTTGCTTCTCGGTCCACCGGATTGGCTGAAGGGCGCGGCATTCTCCCGGTTCCCCGACGGTACCAAGCTCTCCGATGCCGGCAGCGTGGTCACTCTCGCCGAAGGGATCGCCGAGGTGAACCTCTCCAAGGAGGCTCTCCAGGCCAGCGCCCGTGACCGCCAGTACATGTACCTTCAGCTCACCGAGAGCCTGCGGTCGGTGGCGAGCATCTCGCAGGTGGGCCTCTCGATCCAGGGAACTCCGGTGCAGGTCGGCGACATCGGCGCGCTCACGCCACAGGTGGAAATGTCCGTTGACAGCCAGGCGCTCGTTCTTCGCAAGACCCAATTCGGTTTTTACGCGAACAGCCGCGTGGCCGATATCGCTGGCATCAGCTCCAAGGTGGTCGCTCTTGGCCCGCGGGATGCCACTGTCTCCTCCGACCAGCAGGAGGTTGCGGTGCTCAGCAGCGCCGGCGTATCCCTCGTGCGCAGGGGCGAACCATCCACACTGGTTGATCCGCGCCCCAACCTCATCGCCCCCTCTCTCGACGAAGACGGCTACATCTGGTCGGTGCCATCAGGCACCCCCAATGCGATCATCGTCTACGATTCCGCCGGTGCCCCGCACCCCGTCTCGCCGAAGCTGCAGGACGGATCTCAGATTGTCTCCCTCGAGGTCTCCCGGGAGGGCGCCCGAGTGCTGATGCTCCTGTCGACTCCCACCGGTCCACGGCTCCTGGTGGCGGCCATCCTGCGAAACGAGAAGCTCGAGCCCACCGGTATCGGGCCGGCCATCGTGGATGTCTCCCTCGGAAACGGTCTGGCGGTGGACGCCACCTGGGTCGACCAGTGGACGGTGGGCACCCTCATCACCGCCGATGGCCAATCCCGCGTCGAACTCTTCTCGATCGGTGGGCAGAAGACGACTCTCAGTTCGCTCATCCCGTCGCGGCAGATCGTCGGCGGCAACAAGGGCAAGGACGGCCTACGGGTTCTCGGTCGGGACGACTCGGCGATCTACACCTGGGGTGGAAGCAGCTGGCAGTCCTCACGGGTCGCGGTGGACTTCATCGCCACGCAGCGCTAGTCCTGCACAGGCTTCGGACCGTCGATAAAGCCTCCCGATCAGCTCTGGCGGGGATGCGGCGCGAGCGAGGCAGGCAGTATTTCGCCATGTCATCCTCGATTCCGGGTCCGCTGCGCGATGCCATCCTCGAGGCGATGGCGGTGCTGTTTCCGGTCTCCTGTGCGGGATGCGGGGCAGACGACCGAGCGCTCTGCGACGCCTGCCGCAGCAAACTCGAGCCGCAGCCTGTCCTGCGATCGCTCGACGACGGCACTCCGGTGTGGGCCGCCCTCGCCTACGACGGTGTGGTGCGCCGAGTCATCCTCGCGCTCAAGGAGCAGGGGCGCACGGATGTCGCCAGAGCACTGGCTGTCTCGCTCGCAAGCGCTGTCAACCGCGCGGTGCTGCACGCGGCGGACCGGGCTCCCGGCCAGTTCGAGCTGGTGATTCCCCCGGTGAGCCGGGCATCGTTCCGGCGGCGGGGCTACGACCCGGTGCGGGTGCTCGCACGGGCGGCCGGACTGCCTCGCCCCGCCAGGGTGCTCGTGAACCTGCACGAGCGGGCGAGCCAGAAGACTCTCGATCGTGCGCAGCGAGGGGCGAACCTGGCCGGTTCGATGGGGTCGTACCGACCCCTGCACGGTCGACGATTTCTCGTGCTCGACGACATCATCACCACCGGTGCGACACTCACCGAGGTCGTCCGATCGTTGCGCAACGGTGGTGCGGAAGTGGTGGCGGCAGTGGTTGTCGCGGCAACACCTCGGCATTCGCTGGGTTTGTCGTGAGAGCTTGAGATAAGCCGTGACAGCGGTGTGTAGCGAGGACTACGGTGGGCAAAAGAGGCGCGGAATTATCGCCTGGTTCCACTGGGCGACGTGCTGTCAACTCACTAGGAACTGGGGAGTGCCATGGAAATTTCCATCAACGGTCGCAACGTAGGGATCACGGATCGATTTCGGTCATACGCAACCGAAAAGGCCGAGAAGATCTCCCACCTCGCAGATAAGGCCCTCGCTTTCGAAATCAAGGTGAGCCGCCATAACGAGAAGAATGGATCGAGTGGCGACGACCGGGTCGAGCTCACCCTCATCGGACCGGGACCGCTCGTGCGGGCGGAGTCCGACGGGTCGGACAAGTATGTGGCCCTCGACCTCGCGCTGGACAAACTCGTCGAGCGACTGCGCCGAGCGAAGGACCGCAATAAGGTGCACCGTGGGCAGCACCGGCCCACCTCGCTCCGCGAAGCGACCGCCGGTGGGTTCAGCGGCACCGACCTGCGACCGGCGGATGCTGCCGTGATGGAGAAAGTGCGCACGGGCTCCATCGACGTGATCGAAGACGCAGCCTCAGAAGCCGAGGAAGCGGCCTGGAGTCCGGTGGTCATCCGCAAGAAGGTGTTCGCGCAGGTGCCCATGACGGTGGACGACGCTCTCTATTACATGGAGCTCGTCGGGCACGATTTCTACCTCTTCATGGACGCCGAGACCGACCGCCCGAGCGTGGTCTACCGCCGGAAAGGCTGGGACTACGGCGT
>JBBRDX010000033.1:0-21057 GCA_038203515.1 Actinomycetales bacterium
ACCCGTCGATGGCTTCGTCCCCGACGCCAGGGCAGCGTTCTCCGCGGCCCGCTTGGCCGGGTTTCCCGACTTCGAGCCCTTCTTCGCCTGCACCTTCTTCGGCGCGCCGAACTTGGCTCCGGGGATCGGCCCCATGCCGGGCACCTGCGGCATACCGCCCTTGGCTACGGTCTTCATCATCTTGGCGGCCTGCTCGAAACGGTTGACGAGCGCGTTGACCTCGGTGACGGTCGTGCCCGACCCGCGGGCGATGCGCACCCGGCGCGATCCATTGAGCACCTTGGGCTGGCGACGCTCGCCGATGGTCATCGACTGGATGATCGCCTCCGTGCGCGTGATCTCCGACTCGTCGAAGTTGTCGAGCTGCTGGCGCATGCCCTTCGCGCCGGGGAGCATCCCGAGCATGTTCTTGATCGAGCCCATATTTTTGAGCTGCTGCATCTGGCTCAGGAAATCCTCCAGCGTGAAGCTGTCGGTCATGAACTTCTCGGCGACCTTGCGCGACTCTTCCTCGTCGAAGGTCTTCTGCGCGGTCTCGATCAGGGTGAGGATGTCACCAAGATCCAGAATCCGGCTGGCCATGCGGTCGGGATAGAACGGCTCGAAGTCATCCAGCGACTCGCCGGTCGACGCGAAGATGATCGGACGCCCGGTGACGGATGCCACGGAGAGAGCGGCCCCACCTCGCGCGTCGCCATCCAGCTTGGTGAGCACGACGGCGGTGAAGTCGACACCCTCCTGGAAGGCCTTCGCGGTGGCGACGGCGTCCTGGCCGATCATCGCGTCGATCACGAAGAAGACCTCGTCGGGGTCGATCGCCCGGCGGATGTCGGAGGCCTGCTTCATCAGGTCGGCGTCGACACCGAGCCTGCCGGCCGTGTCGACGATGACGATGTCGTACTGCTTGTCCCTCGCGAACTTCACGCCGTCTTTGGCGACCTTCACCGGGTTGGCGGCCCCTCCGAAGAACGACTTCGGCGCGGCATCCTCGGCTCCGACATTGCCGGGTTCCGGCGCGTAGACCGCGACGCCAGCCTGCTCGGCCACGACCTTGAGCTGGGTCACGGCGTTCGGGCGCTGCAGGTCGGCCGCCACCAGCAGCGGGGTGTGGTTCTGGCCGGCGAGCCACTTGCCGAGCTTGCCTGCAAGTGTCGTCTTGCCGGCTCCCTGCAGGCCGGCCAGCATGATCACCGTCGGCGCCGTCTTGGCAAACTGGATGCGGCGGGCCTCGCCTCCGAGGATCGTGATGAGCTCGTCGTTGACGATCTGCACCACCTGCTGGGCGGGGTTCAGTGCCTTCGAGACCTCGTCGCCGAGGGCGCGCTCGCGCACGCGAGCGGTGAAGTCCTTGACGACGTCGAGAGCGACGTCGGCGTCGAGCAGAGCCCGACGGATCTCGCGCACGGTACCGTCGACATCCGCGGCACTGAGTTTGCCCTTGCCGCGCAGGTTCTTGAAGGTCTCCGCGAGGCGGTCAGTGAGGTTTCCGAAGGTGGCCATGATGCCCATAGTTTAACCCGACCGGACCACCGACTTAGGCTGGCGCACATGCGCTTCGGAATCACGATCCTGCCCCAACATTTCTGGGCCTCGGCTCGACGGACCTGGGCAAGGGCCGAAGAGCTCGGCTTCGACCACGCCTGGACCTACGACCACCTGTCGTGGCGCACCCTCGCCGACGAGCCCTGGGGAGCGACCATCCCCACACTCACCGCCGCGGCGACCGTGACATCGCGCATCCGTCTCGGCACCTTCGTGTCGTCACCGAACTTTCGGCATCCGGTGACGTTGGCGAAGGATGTGGCGACGCTGGACGACATCGCCGGCGGCCGATTCATTCTCGGCGTCGGGTCCGGCGGCACCGGCTTCGACGCGTTTGTGCTCGGCCAACCCGACCTGACTGCCCGAGAGCGCCACGCCCGGTTCGTCGAGTTCGTGGAGCAGCTCGACGGTCTACTGCGTTTTGAGCAGGATGGCCCGATCTCGTTCGCCGGGGACTGGTTCACGGCGAAGGAGGCGCGCATGGTCGGGATGCCCGCGCAACCGCCCCGGGTTCCCTTTGTGATCGCGGCGAACGGCCCGAAGGGGCTCGCTCTCGCGGCTCGGTTCGGTCAGGGCTGGGTGAGCACGGGCGGGGACGGAGTCACCGGCGAAGAGTGGTGGCAGTCGGTCGCGACGCTGGCCGGGCGTCTGGATGACGCGGCCGAGCGCGCGGGACGGGAGGCGGCATCCATCGACCGGTACCTGTCGATCGACTCGGGGGGCACCTACTCGTTATCGAGCGTCGGCGCCTTCGAGGACATCGTGGCACGAGCGGAGGCACTCGGATTCACGGATGTCATCGCCCACTGGCCGCGGGAGGGTGGCCTGTACGCCGGCGTCGAGTCCGTGCTCGAGGAGGTGGCTACCCGGTTGCCGGGGTTGCGCTGAGACGTGGCCGGCTCTCCGGGCCCGGCTCTCCGCGCCGCCGGGTGACACTCGCGCCCGTATTTTCGGGCACGAGTGTCACCCGGGGGCGCGCAGGTGTGCATCATGCCAGGCACCTAGGCTGCAGGCATGCCTGACTCCGCAGTTCGCACGGTCCCGCTCGGCTCCACCGGCATCGAGGTCAGCGAGTTCTTCTTCGGTGGTGCGGCGATCGGCGGCATCGGCTCAGCTCCTTCGCGCGTCGGGCTCGGCATGAAGACGGAAGAGGCGCTCGAGCGGCTCGACGAGGCCTACGAGGTCGGCATCCGGGTGCTCGACACCGCCAATTCTTTCGCGGGCGGCGAGAGCGAACGCGTGATCGGCCGCTGGCGGGAAGAACGCGAACGGGCCGACGTTCTGGTCTCGACGAAGGTCGGCAATGTGGTCGAGCGCGGACAGGAAAGCATCTCGCTCGCCGCCGATCACATCGAACGGCAGCTCGCCCTCAGCCGGTCCCGGCTCGGCGCTGTCGACCTGTACCTTGCCCACGGGTTCGACGAGCGCACGCCGCTCGAAGAGACAATCACCGCGTTCGCCGCCGCCCGCGACACCGAGCAGATCCGGGCCTGGGGATGCTCGACCGGCTCGGTTCGCGAGGTCGAAGCCTGGCTGCTCGCCGCCGACCGCGCGGGACTGCCGCGACCGGGTTGGGTGCAGTCCGAGCTGAGCCTGGTCTCCCGCTCGGTGGAGCGAGACTTGCTGCCACTGCTCGCCGAGGAAGGTGTCGGGTTCGTGGCGCACTCGCCACTGGCCGGGGGCATCCTCTCCGCACGGTACCTAACCGACGATCCCGAGGAGCTCCCTGATCCCGCTCCCGGCAGTCGGCTGGCGCTCGCTCCGGCGATGTACTCCGCGGCGTTCACGCTGGCGAACCTGGCGCGGGTGGCGGGTCTCGAGAGGCTCGCTCGGGAACGCGAGGTCGGCATCCCGGCCCTCGCGCTGGCCTGGCTGCGGCGACATCCACAGGTCACCGCCACGATCGTGTCGCCGCGACGCACCGAGCAGTGGGACGCGGTGACGGATGCCGCGTCGATGGACTTCGACGACGCCCTCGCCGAGCAGGTGGGGGCGCTGTTCGCCTGAACGGACCTGCACGTCGCCGCGCTAGCCTGAGCGGATGTCACTCGTCCTGCCTTTCGACGGCCACACGCCCGCAATCGACGCCTCAGCCTGGGTCGCCCCGAACGCAACGCTCATTGGGCGGGTGACCATCGCAGCCGATTCGAGCGTGTTCTACGGCGCCGTGCTTCGCGCCGACTCGGACTCGATCTCGATCGGAGCGGGGAGCAACTTGCAGGACAACGTCGCCGTGCACTGCGACCACGGCAAGCCGACCATGGTCGGTAAGCGCGTGAGCGTCGGCCACTCCGCCGTGCTGCACGGCTGCACCATCGAAGACGACTGCCTGATCGGAATGAGCGCCACGGTACTCAACGGTGCGGTGATCGGTGCCGGCTCTCTCGTGGCGGCGGGGGCAGTGGTTCTCGAGGGCACAATCATCCCGCCCCGTTCACTGGTGGCGGGGGTTCCCGCCAAGGTGCGCCGCGAATTGACGGATGACGAAATCGCTGGTGTGACCGCGAACGCCGCGCACTATGTGGAGCTCAGCCGGAAGCACGCCGCGATCTGAGCCGGTGGCGGGGGGCTGGCTTCGACCACTCTGACGGGCCGGTGCTGCGCGGGACCTCTGGGCATAACTCCTGCTGCTAGCCGCAGCGACAGACCGGCCGGCCAGCAAACACGGGGCGACGGGCGACGCGGCCGGCGCCTAGCAGGAGTTATGCAAGCGCGGAGGGGCGATCAGAGCGGCGCGTCGGATGGGCTGCACGCTGTGGCAGCGTCACGATGGCACGGCCGCCGACCGCTCAGGCGTCGACGAACGGATCCGCGATCCCCACGTAACGGGTCTCCAGGTACTCGTCGATGCCCTCCAAGCCTCCCTCTCGCCCGAGGCCGGACTGCTTCACTCCGCCGAACGGTGCGGCCGGGTTGGACACGATGCCGGTGTTGATGCCCAGCATGCCGACCTCGAGTTCCTCCGCCAGGCGCAGGCCTCGATTGAGATCCCGCGTGTAGGCGTAGGCGACGAGCCCGAACTCCGTGTCGTTGGCGAGACGGATAGCCTCGCTCTCGGTCGCAAAGGTGGAAATCGGCGCAACAGGGCCGAACACCTCCTCGTGCAGGATGCGGGCGTGCGGCGGCACATCGGTGAGCACAGTCGGGTGATAGAAGTAGCCCGGCCCACCGACAGCCGCTCCACCGAGCGCGAGAATCGCGCCGGCCTCGATGGCGGATGTCACGAGCTCGTGCACCTTCTGCCGGGTGGCTTCGTCGACCAGTGGACCGATCTTGGACTGCGGCTCGGTGCCGCGGGCGACGGTATGGGCACGCATCCGCTCGATCAGTTTGGTGGTGAACTCCTCCGCGACGGACTCGTGCACGAGGAACCGGTTTGCCGCGGTGCAGGCCTCACCCCCGTTGCGCATCTTCGCGATCATCGCCCCGTCGACGGCCCGGTCGATGTCGGCGTCGGCGAACACGAGGAATGGGGCGTTGCCACCGAGCTCCATCGATACCCGGAGCACCTGCGTTGCGGCGTCCGCGATCAGGCGGCGACCCACCTCGGTCGAGCCGGTGAACGACAGCTTGCGCAGCCGTGAGTCCGAAATGAGCGGGGCCGTGACCGCCCCGGCCCGGGAGGTCTGCACCACGTTGAGCACGCCCGCCGGAAGCCCGGCCTCCTGAAGCAATTGCGCGAAGAGCAGAGCGGTGAGTGGGGTAAGAGCCGCGGGCTTCAACACCATCGTGCAGCCGGCGGCGATGGCCGGAGCGATCTTGCGCGTGGCCATCGCGAGGGGAAAGTTCCACGGCGTGATGAACAGGCACGGTCCGACCGCGCGGCGGGTCACCAGCAGGCGGCTGTTGCCATCCGGCGCCATCGCGAACCGCCCGGAGATGCGAGCGGTCTCCTCGGAGAACCAGCGCAGGAACTCGGCGCCGTAGGCGTCTCCGCCGCGGGCCGGGTAAGGGCCCGTGGGCTGCGCCGGGCCTCTTGGCATAACTCCTGCTGTAACGGCAGCAGAAGATCCGGCCGACCGCGAACGCGGGGCGGCCGACGGCGCGTGAGGCTTCCAGCAGGAGTTATGCAAGAGCGGTGGGCAGCATCACGACGGTGGCTTCCTCCCCGCCGACCCGATCCTCGCCTGATACGGCGTGTGCCCGGCTGCAACCGCCACGCCGGTGACAAATATCAGGTGCCGTCATCTTGCGTGATTGCCAGGTCACTGCAATACGCGCTGCTCGTCGATTCTGTCTCCGTTGCTTTCGCACCGGTGCGTGGGCGTCTTGGACGTACCTGCACAGCGCGATAGGCACAGCCGTCCTGTTCCACCGCTTCCCACTCGAACTCCACAATTTCACCGGGTTCGAGGCTGCGGTAACCCGGCATCTCCAGCTGGGAAAAAAGCGCCCAGCACCCTCCAGGAGTGTCAGATGAAGCGATCACACCCCAGCCTTCATCGTCCGACCACTGGGAAACTGTTCCGATGCTTGTCATGGCGTGGATCGCGACCGGACGCGTCTAACGCCGGTAGGCCAGCGCGATCACGATGATCGCGGCAATGGGGACCAGACAGACAGCGAGCGCTACCGTTGGTACCGTCTTGGCCTCTGAGCGCACGAGACCGACGATCGCGAGTACGAGGGCCACAAAGAGCACGGCCGATCCCACGTAGAAGATCACAATGCTCGTGCCGATGGCACCGGCTCCGTTGAGCGTCGCGTCGATGCCGCTCACGAAACCCCAGATGCCGAGGCCGACACCCACAACAGCGAGGGTCAGAGAGACAAGTGCCACGCGACTGTACGCACGCTCCGACGGAGTCTCGATGGTGGACACGTTCATGATCCGATCAGGTTCTGCACGAACACGTGGGGGGTGAAGCCGGTGAGATCGCCGATGCCCTCGCCCTGTCCGACGAGTTTGATCGGAATGCCCGTCTTCTCCTGCACCGAGAGCACGAAACCGCCCTTGGCCGAGCCGTCGAGCTTGGTGAGCACCAGCCCGGTGACCCCGGCATGCTGAATGAATGCCTCGGCCTGGGCGAGCCCATTCTGCCCGGTGGTGGCATCCAGCACCAGCAGCACCTCGGCGATCTCGGTCTGTTTCTCGATCACCCGACGGATCTTCGTGAGCTCGTCCATGAGACCGCTCTTGGTCTGGAGGCGGCCGGCGGTGTCGATCAACACGATGTCGATGCCCTCACGCTGCGCGCGCTCCACGGTCTGGAACGCGACAGACGCCGGATCCTGCCCCTGCTGCTGGGGGCGCTGGATGGCTGCGCCGCCACGCTCTGCCCAGGTGGCGAGTTGCTCGACCGCCGCCGCCCGAAAGGTGTCTGCGGCGCCGACGATCACGCTACGGCCGTAACCGCCGAGGAACTTCGCGAACTTGCCGATGGTGGTGGTCTTACCGACGCCGTTGACCCCGACGACGAGCACCACGGCGGGACGCGCGCTGAGCGTGAGGGTGGGGTTGAGTCGGGCGAGGCGTTCCTCGAGGGTCTCGCGAAGCATCCGCTTGAGGTCCACCGGGTCGGTCGTGTTGAAACGCCGGACGCTCGCGCGAAGCTCTTCGATGATCACCTCGGTGAGATCCGTGCCGAAATCGGCGGTGATCAGGGCGTCTTCGAGGTCGTCCCAGGTCTCGTCGTCGATGGTCTTTCGAGCGAACATGCCCTTGAGCGCACCCGACAGGGACCAGGGAGTAGCCATAAACCCATGCTACCGACCGGCCAGAAGGGCGAGAGCGCATCCCGATCGACACGCACGTGGACGCCACCAAAACGGCACGCGCACGACGGGGCATGGCGTGGCGTCGCCACTGGGGATGTGGTTGGGTGAGCACGGGGATGTATCCTCCTGCGCCGAAAGGAGATCACGGTTGCGAGTCCTGGCATTTGGTGCTGGCGTGATCGGAAGCGCGTACGCCGGTCGGCTGCTTCAGGTCGGCAACGAAGTGACGCTCCTCGCGCGAAACGGCCGCCTGGCCGAGCTGCGGGTCGAGGGGCTGATGCTCGAGGAGCCGCTGGTGGAAACGCGCACCAGGTTCGATGTTCGAGCCACCGACGAGCTCAGCGTCACCGACACCTTCGATCTCGTCGTGGTGGCGGTCCGAGCAAAGCAGCTGCTCGACACTCTTCCCCTGCTCAGCGGCATGACGGACAGTTCGGATGTTCTCTTCCTCGGAGACCTCGGCCCCTTCCGGTCCCAGCTCGCCGACGCCCTGGGTCCGCGGGCGCTGTTCGGATTTCCCTCGATCAGCGGGGCTCAGGAGGGGTCGACCACCCACTACGCCCAGATCGCTCGGCAGAAAACAGTCTTGAGCGAGCCGAACGGTGCGATGACCGCGCGTATCCGCCGAATTCAAACCGAGTTGAGCATCGCCGGTTTCCCCACGGTCATCAGCACCGACATTCACGATTGGATGCTCGCTCACGACGCGTTCGTCGTGCCGATCGCCTGTGCGCTCGAGCGAGCGGGTGGCGACCCCGGGCGGCTTTCGGTGGATACCGACACTCTTCGACTGATGATCGCCGCCATACGGGAGGCATTCGCCGTCCTCCGGGATCACGGCAACACCGAGATTCCTGAGAACCTCCGGATGGCCTACCGGCATGTGCCGACGCTCGTCGTTCTCGCCCACTGGCGCCGGGTGCTGCGCGACCAACGGGGCGAGCTCTGGTTCGGTGCCCATGGCCGACGCACGGCTGATGAGTTACGCCCCCGCGTCTTGGAGCTGCGGGCCGCCCTCGGTGCGCGCTCTCACGAGACACCCGCGCTCGACCAGCTGGTCTTCGCAGTCCGGCCATAGCGGGCACACCGAACCCCACTGCGGGGCAGGGCAGAATGGAGGGGTGACTTTCGCCTTCATCCGCCATGGCCAGACCGAGTGGAATCGACAGCTTCGGCTCCAGGGTTCATCCGACATCCCGCTCAACGACACCGGGCGGGAGCAGGCCAGGGACGCCGTCGGTGTGCTCTCCGGCACGCGCTGGGATGCCGTGGTGAGCTCGCCGCTGAGCCGCGCCCGAGAGACGGCACGGATCATCGCGGATGGCCTTGGCATCACGCTGGGACCCAGCTACGACGAACTCGTCGAACGCCATTACGGCGATGGCGAGGGCGCGACCGCGGAAGACGTCCAGGCCCGCTGGCCGGACCACGACTATCCCGGACTCGAAAGCCTCGACTCGGTTGTCTCCCGCGGCATCGCCGCCCTCGATCGCATCGCCGACGACTACGGCGACGCCAACGTCGTGATCGTCTGCCACGGCACGATCATCCGCTACACGCTCGGCGCCCTGGCCGGGCAGAAGCTCCCCCCGATCGAAAACGGCTCCACCGCCACCTTCGACCGGATGGGCGAGGGATGGCGCGTGCGCACCGTCAATGACGAGGCGCTCGTCATCGTCTGAGCCCTCGCTCAGACCGCCTGCGCGAAGCCCAGCTCGGTGTCGGCGAGGTGCGCTAGCCCCTCGGGCAGCTCGAGGCCCTTTCGCTTCATCGACTGCGCCCACAGGCGTCCCGCCCGGTAGGACGACCGCACGAGTGGGCCGGCGAGCACCCCGAGGAATCCGATCTGCTCGGCCTCCTCTTTGATCTCGATGAACTCCTGCGGCGGCAGGTAACGGGCCACCGGAAGGTGCCTGGCCGTCGGGCGCAGGTACTGGGTGACGGTGATGATGTCGGTGCCGGCATCGTGCAGGTCCTGCAGTGCCTGGCTGATCTCCGCGCGCTCCTCCCCCATGCCGAGAATCAGGTTGGACTTAGTGATGAGCCCCGCTTCGCGCGCGCTCGTGATGACCCCGAGTGAACGTTCGTAGCGGAACGCGGGACGGATGCGCTTGAACAGCCGCGGCACCGTCTCGACATTGTGGGCGAAGACCTCCGGACGCGAGGAGAACACCTCGGCCAACAGGTCGGGATTGCCGGAGAAGTCGGTGGCGAGGATCTCGACGCCGGTTCCGGGGTTCACCGCATGGATGCGGCGCACGGTCTCCGCGTGCAGCCAGGCACCCTCGTCGGGGAGGTCATCGCGCGCCACACCCGTGACGGTGGCGTAACGCAGTCGCATGCTCAGTACCGAGTCGGCGACCCGGCGCGGCTCGTCCGTGTCGTAGTCGGCGGGCTTGCCGGTGTCGATCTGGCAGAAGTCGCACCGGCGGGTGCACTGTGACCCGCCGATGAGGAAGGTGGCCTCGCGGTCTTCCCAGCACTCGTAGATGTTGGGACATCCGGCCTCCTGGCACACGGTGTGCAGGCCTTCGTCCTTCACGAGCTTCTGCAGTTCGAGGTACTCCGGACCCTGGTGCGCGACCGTCCTGATCCACGAGGGCTTCCGCTCGATCGGCGTCTCGGCGTTGCGGACCTCGAGGCGCAGCATCCGCCGTCCGTCCGGTGCCGCGGTCATGCGGACACCGTTACTTTCTCGGCCACGAGCGCGGCGAACCGCTCGGCCACGACCGCGGCGGCATCGGCGGGGGTGACATCCCTGCCCGCCTCGCGGCTGATCGTCGTGACTCCCGCGTCACGGATGCCGCAGGCCACGATGTGTGCGTAGGCATCGAGGGAGTTGCTGCAGTTGAGCGCGAATCCGTGCATGGTGACGCCGCCGGCGACCCGGATGCCGATGGCCGCAATCTTCTCCTCGCGCGCGCCATCGATGATCCAGACTCCCGATCGGCCGGCCACGCGCACTCCGGTCACGCCGAAGTGGGCGATCACGTCGATGAGCAACTCCTCGAGCCGGCGAACATAGGCCACGACATCGACGGGGTTGTGCAGGCGCAGAATCGGGTACCCCACCAGTTGCCCGGGGCCGTGCCAGGTGATCTTGCCACCGCGGTCGACGTCGATGACCGGGGAGCCGTCATCCGGCCGCTCACTGGCCTCGGTGCGGGTGCCGGCGGTGTAGACCGACGGATGCTCGAGAAGCAGCATCGTGTCGGCGCGAGTTCCCTCCACCACTTCGGAGTGGATGCTGCGCTGCAGAGCGAGCGCCTCGGGATAGGGCAGGAGGTCCGGTGCGAGTCCGGCGACGATGATATCGACCATAGATCAAGCTTAGGCACTTAATGGACGCGGTCCAACAACCTCGCGGGTCAGGCGGAAGACTCCGCCTTCACGCGCTGCCCGACGACCGCGCTGATGCCATCGGCGCGCATGCTGACGCCGTACAGCGCATCCGCGATCTCCATCGTGCGCTTCTGGTGGGTGATGACGATGAGCTGTGAGGTCTGGCGCAGGTCTTCGAAGATCTGCAGCAGGCGACCGAGGTTGGCGTCATCGAGTGCCGCCTCGACCTCGTCCATGATGTAGAACGGGCTCGGCCGAGCCTTGAAGATAGCGATCAGCAACGCGACGGCGGCCAGGGACCGTTCTCCGCCGCTCAGCAGCGACAGTCGTTCGATCTTCTTTCCGGCGGGCCGGACCGTGACCTCGATGCCGGTTGTCAGCATACTGTCGGGATCGGTGAGGAAGATGCTGCCCGTGCCGCCCGGGAACAGGATCGGGAAGACCGTATTGAAGGCCTCCCGGGTGTCTTCGAAAGCGCTCGAGAAGATATCCTCCATCTTCTCGTCGATCTCGCCGATGATCGTGAGCAGGTCGGTGCGGGTGGAGGTGAGGTCGGTGAGCTGCTCGGTGAGGAAACTGTGACGCTGCTCGAGCGCGGCGAACTCCTCGAGGGCGAGCGGATTGACCCGGCCGAGCTGCGCGAGCTTGCGCTCGGCCTTCGCGAGGCGCGCCTCCTGCTCGGCCCGCACGAACGGGCGGCCGCCATCCGCTGGCGAGGTCTCGATACGCTCGCTCGCGCTCGCTACTCGACCACCGGTCTCCGATGGTCGAGTAGGTTGCTCCGCGACCGTATCGAGACCCACATCCGCCGGACGACCCGCGCCATCGAGCGGCACAAGCTCCTCGGGCCCGTACTCGGCCACAAGCACGTCTTCCACGAGACCGAGCTCCTCGCCCGCGCGCTCGAGCAGCCTCGACAGGTGCAGCTTCTTCTCGTAGACCTGCATCTCGAGCCCGTGCACATCGTCGCTGATCGACGTGAGCCGTTCGCGCAGCGTGTTCTCTCCGCGGCGCAGCTCGGCAAGCTCCTCATTCTGGGCCGCACGCTCGGACTCACGAGAGGCCAGCTGCACCCGGGCCTCGGACACCGAACGGTCCACCGCATCCAGGACTGCCGGGAGAGCGTCGATCACCGTCTGGGCGGATGCCACCTGCCGCCGCCGGATCACTGCGCGCCGGGCCGCCTCATCGGCCGCCTCGCGCTCGGCCCTCATCCGGCGCTGGAGCTGCACGGCGCGCAACTGCTCCGCTCGGGCGCGTTCTCGCGTGGTCTCCACCTTCAGCCTGGCCTCGACTTCGCGCTCACGGGCCTCGTCGAGGTCGGCGAGCACCCCCTCGCGAGCGGTGACATCGAGGATCGGACGCGGGCGGGAGACGAAAGTGCCGAGTTCCTGGGCGGCGCGTTCAGCGGCGGAGGTCGCATCCGCCACGGAGTCCGCGGCGAGGGTGAGCCCGCGTTCGAGACGCTCGGCCTCAGCCGCTGCCGCCTCCACCTGCACGCGCACGCGGTTGAGCTTCTCGGCCCGGGTGGCGAGCTGGGAGTCGAACTGGCGAAGCGCGGCGAGCGCCCGGGTGGACTGCTCCTTCGCGACCTCGAGGCGTCCACGCTGCTCGGCGAGAGCGAATCGCGCCCGGTCGATCAGAGAGCTGACCTCGTCGAGTCGGTGCTTCGCTGCGTCCCGGTCGGCCACCAGCTCGAGACGCGAGCGCTTAGCGCCGGATCCCCCGCGCAGCACGTACTCGGAGAGCACATCCCCTGCCTTCGTGATAATTGTCGTTCCAACCACCCCGTCGAGCCGCGCCCATGCTGCTCGCGCAGTGGGCAGGTCGTCGGCGACGAGCACGCCGCTGAGCAGAAGCTGCACTCCACCGGGTGCGGTGACGACGCTTCCCGCGACGACGATGCCATCACCGAGGTCATGCGCGGCGACGACAGTGGCGTTCGACTCGCTCAGTACCACCTCGACCCGACCGAAGTCGTGTTTCGCGGAGTGCTCCAGCGCGGCGAACGCGGCATTCCTGCTGTCGGCGATCACCGCGTCGGCGAGTGATCCGAGAGCAGCGGCGATGGCAGCCTCGTAGCCGGGCAGCACCTGCACGTGCTCGGCGACGAGCCCCTGGATGCCGTCGAGCCGTGCGGCGACCAGTGCGCTCGAGCCGTCCTTTTGGTCCATCGCAGATGACAGGGCACTGACACGTGCGGCGAGGGCATCGCGCTCGCGCTCGTTGCCATGCAGGGCTTCACGCAGACGGTCGATTTCGGCCTCGGCATCCACGACCTCGGCCTGCGCGGTCTCGTAGTCGGCGTCGAGACCTGTCTCGCCCGTGTCCGTCAGCGCCGCTTCGGCCTCGAGCTCCACGAACGCGACCTGGGCCGAATCGCAGCGGTCACGCGCGGCATCAAGCGCATTCTGCTGGCGCAACACCTCACCGCGCACCGCGGCGAGCCGGGATGCGGCGCTGTCTTTCTGGCCGGTGAGTTTGGAGATCTCGAGGTCGTGGCGCGAGATGAGCGAGGACTGGTACGCGATCTGCTCGTCGAGCCCGTCGAGGTTGGCGCGCGCCACCGCGGTCGACGCCTGCGCCTCCTGCCAGGCCGCTTCGGCATCCGCGATCGTCGCGACGATGCGCTCGACCTCATCCTCGGCATCGGAGACCATCTGCCGGGTGACACCCTGCGCGGCGTCCGATCCATCGGCCTGCTGGCCCAGCAGCAAGAGACGCTGGTTGGCGAGTGAGTAGAGGTTGCGCAGGCGCTCCTGCACAGACTCGAGACCGAAGGCGGTGCGGCGGGTGACATCCACCGCGTCCCCCTCTTGCGACTGTGCGATACGGTGCTCGCGCAGCTTCGCCTGGTCGAGTTGCTCCTGAAGCACGATGCGCTGGGTCTTGCGCTCGCTTTCGCTGCGGGTCGACGCCGTGATGGCGGTACGCAGGTTCACGACCTCGTCGGCAAGCAGTCGGGCACGCGAATCCCGCACGATCGACGCGATCGACTGGGCCTCCTTGGCGATCTCGGCCTGATGACCGAGCGGCTTGAGCTGACGACGGATCTCCCCGGCCAGGTCACTGAGCCGGGTGAGGTTGGCCTGCATGGCATCGAGCTTGCGGATGGTCTTCTCTTTGCGGCGGCGATGCTTGAGGATGCCGGCGGCCTCCTCGATGAAGCCGCGGCGCTCCTCGGGGCTCGCGTGCAGCACCGCGTCGAGCTGGCCCTGGCCGACGATAACGTGCATCTCCCGCCCGAGTCCGGAATCGCTCAGCAGCTCCTGCACATCGAGCAGCCGGCAGGTGTCGCCATTGATGGCATACTCGCTTCCGCCGTTGCGGAAGAGCGTGCGACTGATCGTGACCTCGGCATAGTCGATGGGCAGTGCGCCATCAGAATTGTCGATCGTGAGGATCACCTCGGCCCGCCCGAGCGGTCCCTTCGTCGCCGTCCCGGCGAAGATCACGTCTTCCATCTTGCCGCCGCGCAGGGTCTTCGCACCCTGTTCGCCCATCACCCAGGCAAGGGCGTCGACGACGTTGGACTTACCGGAGCCGTTCGGCCCGACGACGCAGGTGACTCCCTGCTCGAAGGCGAAGGTCGTGGCCTGGGCGAATGACTTGAAGCCCTTGAGGGTCAGGCTCTTCAGGTACACCGGCCCACCCTTCTGTCTCGCCCGCCTGCTGGCCCGCGGATGTCTGGCTCAACGGTACCGGAGAGGCGGGGTCATCTCGGGCAGGCGCAGCCTGCGCTGGCCCGACCGTGCCGGCCCGACCGTGCCGGCCCGACCGCGCGCGCACAACTCCTGCAGTTGTTGCACCGGCGAAAACACTCTGCCGGGAACACGGTGTTGCGGGTACCCGGCGGGCAAAACTGCAGGAGTTACGAAGGCGAGTGTGGCGCCTTCGTCTCGTCCGCTGATCGTGTCCGGGGTGGTGGTGCCACTTTCGGCAACCGCGACCCGCACCCACTTTGCACCCGAGAAATCACTACCCGCGTGCACCCCCGCTGCATAACTCCTGCAATTTGCCGATGGAACAACGTTCCACCCCGAGAACACGGGGTAGCCCGGCCGCTAGCGCGGAAACTGCAGGAATTATGCAGGCGCCGCCGATGACAAAAGGCGCAGGGAGACCGAAAAGGCGGCGAAGCCGTGCCGATCGCCGCCGACACAGGCTGGCTGCTGTCCTAACACTTCGGTATCGATCGGCGCAGATTCCCGAGCCCTGGATGTACTCTGGACGGCTGTCCACTCCCGGGCGGTAGATGGGAGGCCACTACTGTGGCCGACTTCACGCTCGAGCGAGTCGCGATACCCCCGCACCTCGATCATCCTGACGCAGCCGACTTCATCGCCACCGCCGAGGTTCGCAACGCTGTCGAAGCAGACGGCTATGGCACCGACGAACTCTCGGTGACGCCCGCCGAGCTGCTGCCGTTGTGGCTCGACCAGGAGTACGAGCCGAAACAGCTTTTCGCAGCACGCGTTGACGGCCGAATCGTGGCACGGGCGATCTTCGAGACTCGCCCATCAGCCGAGGGCAACATGGCCTGGGTCGATGTTCAGGTGCATCCCCAGTTCCGGCATCGCGGCATCGGCACGGCTCTCGCCGACCACCTCGAGCGACTGGCCGCCGAGCAACAGCGCCCAAAAATCGTGGTGTACTCCGTGTCTCGTGCGGCCGAGGGCCACAAGCTCGAGTCTCCCACCGGCTTCGGGTCGGTTCCCGCCGCAAACTCCGAGGTGCGATTTCTGCTCGGTCGCGGCTACCGACTCGAGCAGGTGGAACGCGCCAGCCGGCTCGCCTTACCCGTTTCCCCCGCGACTGTCGACCGTCATTTCGACGAGTCCGCCGATCGCGCTGGTGCGGACTACCGCATTCACCAATGGAGTGGCCGAACTCCCGATCGCTGGCTGGACGACATGGCACTGCTGTTTACGCGCATGAGCACGGATGCCCCGAGCGCGGGCCTCGAAGAGCCGGAGGACATCTGGACCCGCCAGCGTCTCATCGACTATGAGGATCGCGCCGAAACTGGCCCGAAGACCTACGTGGTCTCCGTGGTCGAGCACCTGCCCTCCGCACGCCTCGCCGGGATGACCGAACTCGGGGTTCCCGCCGAGCCCGATCGCCCGGTGTTCCAGAACGACACGATCGTGCTCAAGGAGCACCGCGGACACCGTCTTGGCATGCTGCTGAAGGTGGCGAATATCCGCAACCTGCAGTCCACCGCGCCCGGGCATCCCTCGATCATCACCTTCAATGCCGAGGAGAACCGGCACATGCTCGACGTGAACGAAGCAGTGGGATTCGTCTCCGTTGGCTACGAGGGCGCATGGAAGAAGATGCTGGCGCCCCCGCTGTAGATCCTCGTGACGGTCAGCTCCCCGTCGGGGTGCAGTTCTTCCAGTCCGGGCTCGCCTTCACAGCCCTGGCGAAGGACTCGATCGTTGCACCATAGCCACCGGCTACCGCCGTGTGGGCGATTTTCTCCGCCTCAGCGACCTTTGCGGACTTCGGTGTCGAGCGGAGGGTCTTGAGATCGGCCTTCAGTCTGTCGGGCAGGGGACGCAGTGTCTCGCCGCGGTGATCCTTTCGCCACTCCGCCCGCACTTCGACGGCGGCACCGTAACCGCCATCGAGCGCCCTGGCCTGGATCTTCTTCAGCGCCGCGCGGCGTTCGGTGCCCGACTTCAACGCCCTGGTGGCCTTCAGGTCGGCGCGGAGTTCGACGGGCACGGTCTTCCAGGCTGAGACGAGATGCTGGCCGAAGGAGCAGCCCGATGAACTGGTGCTGACCGGCGCCGGCGCCGCGTTCGCGGCGAGCCCACCGGTACCGAGCGCGAGGGCGAGCCCGGCGGCGACTGCTACTCCCGTGGCCCAGCGTGTGGTGTTTTTCATGGCGGTGTTTTTCATGGTCGTGTTTTTCATCACTGGCCTCCTGTGTGGGGCCGCCGTTGTGCGGCCATGACCCAGGATGTTCCCGCCATGTCAGGCCCAGGTTCGACGAATGTTCGGGAAACGTAAGACCGGCGCCCAGGCGCGGCCCGTACGTCTCCGCTAGCGCGAGAATGGTGCCATGGGCGAGTCGAAGGGTCTGATCGTGATCGTCGAAGACGAGCGCGCCATCGCCGACCTGCAACGCCTCTACCTCAGCGAAGCCGGATTCGGCGTGCATGTCGAGAGGGACGGGCTTGCCGGGTTGGCGAGCATCCGCCGACTGCATCCCGTGGCGGTCGTGCTCGACGTGGGGTTGCCAGTCCTCGACGGCATCGAGATCTGTCGCCAAATGCGGGCTGTGGATGACTGGACGCCGGTGATCTTCGTGACCGCTCGTGACGACGAGGTCCACCGTATTCTCGGGTTGGAACTCGGCGCCGATGACTATCTCACGAAACCGTTCTCTCCCCGCGAACTCGTTGTGCGAATCAGGACGATCCTGCGCCGCCACGCCGGAACGCCTCTCGCCGCACCGGTAGCCGTCGGCACGGTGACACTCGATGCCGCTCGGCGACGCGTGGAGGCATCCGGTCGCCACGTCGAGCTCACCAGCACCGAATTCGACCTGCTCGCCAAGCTCATGAGCTCGCCCGGACAGGTCTTCACCCGTGAGCAGTTGCTGTCGAGTGTGTGGGGCCAGGCCGACTACGGGCTCGGGCGCACGGTAGACGTACACGTGGCCCAGCTTCGGGCGAAACTCGGGGCCGACAGCCTTATCCGAACCTCCCGCGGGGTCGGATACTCGGTGGCGGAATGAACGCCTGGTTCCGTTCGCTGCGTGGTCGGATCACTCTCGTCACAGTGAGCGTCGCTGTGCTCGCGGTACTCATCACCGGTGCCGTCTCCGTGCAGCTCGTGCGGCAGTCCACGATCAGCCAGGGGCGGGCCCAACTCGCTGCGCAGGCCCAACTGCTGAGTCGATTGCCCGCAGCCACCGACCTCACATCGCTGCGCGAGCGCGTGAGGCTCGCTCTCGGCGACTCGCGGGTCGCTGTCGTCGCCGCCGACGGGCGAGTGTCCGGCCCGAGCGCGGCCTTCGTGACGGCCGCCGACGTGTCGACGCTGCTGGCAGGACAGCCCGTCTCGCAGACGGAAAGCCGTCGAGGAAAGACCATGCTCGTCGAGGGACGCGCCACCGGTTCGGGTACCGCGATTGTGCTGGTCCGTTCGCTCGGAAATCTCGAAACCACGACAGCCAGCACGGTGCAGCGGATATTTTTAGCCCTCGCTTTCGGGGTCGTGATGGCGGTCATCGCCGGCACCCTCCTGGCACGCTGGCTCACCCGGCCGCTCGTCGCGACAGTGGAGACCGCCAGGCGGATGGCGGCCGGCGAACGCGGACTGGTGATGGAGGCGCACCAACCCACAGAGGTCGCCGCGGTCGCCGAGGCGCTCGCCACCCTCGACCGCGCACTCAGCACCAGCGAGGGCCGCCAGCGGGAGTTCCTGCTCTCGATCTCCCACGAGCTGCGCACACCCCTCACCGCCGTGCGCGGCTACGGAGAGGCGATGGTCGACGGACTCATCCACGAGGGCGATATTGCCGGCGTCGGCGCCACCCTTGTCACCGAGACCGCGCGGCTGGACCGCTTCGTTGCCGACCTCCTCGAACTCGCCCGACTCGAAGCCGACGATTTCGCGGTCGTCCGCCAGCGGGTGGATGTCGCGCTGATCCTCGAGCAGACTGCCGACGCTTGGCGTGGCAGGGCCGCGACTCTCGAGGTGAAGGTGAACGCGCTGCCGGGCACGGCCGGACTTGCCCTGGAGAGCGACGCCCAACGGGTGCGCCAGCTGATCGACGGGCTCGTCGAGAATGCCTTGCGTGTGACACCAGCCGGATCGACGGTATCCATCGCCGCGCGTACCTTCGGCACCGGTGTGGTGATCGAGGTGCGGGATGGGGGCCCAGGCCTCTCCCCCGACGACCTTAAGGTGGCCTTCGATCGGGGTGCTCTGCAGGCGCGGTACCGAGACATCCGCCCGGTCGGCACCGGTCTCGGCCTGTCGATCGCCGCACGGCTGGTCGCCCGACTGGGCGGCAGCATCGCGGCAGGCAATGCTCCCGGCGGCGGCGCGGTGTTTGCAGTGTCACTGCCCGCGGCCTGAGCGTCCGCGCCCTGCCCAACCCTGCCCAGTAGTGCCCAGTAGTGCTACTCAGTTCTGCATAACTCCTGCAATCCTCCTGGCGGGGCCCACGAACTGGCGAGTTCTCGCGCACCGGCCGGTGCCAGCCAATCAGATTGCAGGAGTTATGCAGGGGCGGCGGGCGCGACCCACCTGCCGGGCAGTCTGTCAGGCCGCGCGGATTCGCTGGCAGAACGGGCAGAAGTGCGAGCCGCGGTTCATGAACGACTCGCGGATGATCAGCCGACCGCAGCGGGGACAGTTCTTTCCCTGCTGGCCGTACGCGCTGAGAGAGTTCGAGAAGTAGCCGGAGGCGCCGTTCACGTTCACATACTGAGCATCGAAGCTCGTGCCGCCCTCGGCGAGCGCCCTGCCGAGCACGAGCCGCACCTCGGCCAGAAGCGTGCGGGCTCGTGCCCTGCTGAGCGTGGCCGTCGGCTGGTCGTAGTGGATCCGGGCCGCCCAGAGGGACTCGTCCGCATAGATGTTGCCGATGCCGCTGATCAGGTTCTGGTCGAGCAGCGCCCGCTTGATGCCGGTGCGGCGCTTGGCCAGCGCGTCGAAGAAGCGCCGGTCGCTGAACGCGGGATCGAGCGGATCGCGCGCGATGTGCGCCACCTGGCTCGGAATGAACGCGGCATCGGAGCCGAAGCCCGCAGCATGACCGTCCGGGGTGGGCAGCAGCCGGTCGATCGCCATCGATCCGAAGATGCGCTGGTCTACGAAATCCACGCGCAACGGGCCGTGAGCCGGGGAGGTGATGTCAAGCCGGATGCGTAGGAGCGCGTCATCCGCCTGGCCGACATCGCGCAGCAACACCTGCCCACTCATACCGAGATGCACAACGAGCGCTTCGCCCGCTGCCGAAAGCGCAGTCGACCTATGACGCGCAGGCGACCCGGACAACGGCAGCCACAGGAACTTGCCACGGCGCGCGGCCGCGAGGATGCTTCGCCCCACCAGCCGCTCGACGAAATCCTCACTCGGACCGTCGTGACGGCGCAACGACCGTTTTTCGAAGACGGTGACCGCGTCGATCGTCGCAGCGGTGACCGCTGGTTCGAGACCGGCCCGCACCACCTCGACCTCGGGAAGCTCTGGCACCCTCAGCGCTGTGTGGAGAGAGCCGTTGACAGGATGGTCCAGGCCTCGAGCGCCGCTGCTATCTCGGCCTGCTTCTTACTCGTTCCGTCGCCTTCGGCGATATCGGCACCCTCAAGGGAGACCGTCGCATGGAAGCGCTTGGAGTGATCGGGCCCGCTGTCGGTGACGGCGTAGTGCGGAAGGCCGCGACCTGTTCGCGCGGAGAGTTCCTGCAGGTTCGTCTTCGGATCCATCGCGGCACCGAAGCGATCGGGATCGCGCATCAGTGGAGCGATGAGGCGCAGCACGAGCGCGGTGGCGGCATCCCCTCCGGCATCGAGGTAGCTCGCACCGATTACGGCTTCGACGGTATCGGCGAGGATGGACGACTTGTCCCGGCCGCCGGTGAGTTCCTCGCCACGTCCGAGGCGGATGTGGCGGCCGAGCCCGATCATGCGAGCCACCTCCGCGAGCGCCACCGAGCTGACGAGACTTGCCCGCCGCTTGGCGAGCTCTCCCTCATCGAGCGCGGGGTTGTCCCGGTAGAGCATTACGGTCACGGCCTGGCCCAAAATCGAGTCGCCGAGGAACTCCAGGCGCTCATTGTGTGCGAGGCCGCCATGCTCGTAGGCGTACGACCGATGGGTCAACGCGAGCTCCAACAGCCTTGGACTCACATCAACCGCGAGAAGCTCCTCGAGCTCACCTCGAGTCGCCTCAGTTCCCGGCATCGTCGGTGACGATCGCGGGACTATACGTCCGCGACCTTACGGCCCTTGTATTCCATGTACAGGGGGGCTCCGGTGGAGTCCTCGACGACCTTCGCACGATGGGGGAGGCTGTAGGTGACTTTGCCACCTTCGACGGTCTTCACCAGGGTGGGCGGGGTCGCCTTCCACTGTGCGCGACGGGCGCGAGTGCTGGCGCGGGACATCTTGCGCTTCGGTACGGCCATGAGTTTCTCTTTTCTCTACTCCGCGCTGCTGGCAGCGTCGGTCACATTCGTGGTGGTGGTGGAATCTGCATTGCCTTCGAAGCCGACCAGGCTTCCGAGGGCCGCCCACCGTGGATCGACGGGATTCTTGTGTTCGTGGCCCGGGTTGTCGAGGAGCCGCGCCCCACACTGCGGGCACAGGCCGAGGCAATCTTCTTGACAGACCGGCTGGAACGGGAGTGACAACACCACCGCATCCCTGACTACGGGTTCGAGATCGATGGTGTCCTCGTGAACCTCGTATTCAAAAGCTTCGTCTGAAG
>JBBRDX010000034.1:0-20726 GCA_038203515.1 Actinomycetales bacterium
GAGGTTATGACTCCAGACGAAGGCGGCGAGCCCGTAATTCGAGTCGTTGGCCATCGTCACCACGTCATCGACCTCGCGCCACGGGATGGCGACGAGCACGGGTCCGAAAATCTCCTCCCGGGCGAGGCGGAAGTCGTTGCGGGCACCGGCGAACACCGTCGGCAAGTGGTAGAAGCCTTCTGTGAGCGCACCTTCCGAGGGTGCGAAGCCGCCGAGGGCCACGGTCATCGCGGTATTCGAGCGCCCATCGGCGAGGTAGTCGTCGATTGATGCGTGCTGCTTGCCGTTGATGATCGCGCCCATGTCGGATGCCTCGTCGAGGGGGTCTCCCACCCTGAGCGCGCCGAGCCGCCCGACGAGGCGATCGAGGACCTCGTCATAGATGTCCTCGTGCAGGAAGAGACGGGATCCCGCCGTGCAACTCTGACCCTGGCGGGTGAATCGAGAGGCGGTAAGCAGTCCGTCGATGAGTTCGTCGGTGTCTTCTGCCGAAGCGGCAGCGTCGGGGAAGACGATCGAGGGGTTCTTGCCACCCAACTCGAGCGACACATGGGCGAGACGCTCCCCAGCCTGCCGGCCAACGCCGCGACCGACCTCGGTGGAGCCGGTGAAGGAGACCTTGTCGACTCCGGGATGCGTCGCGAGAGCCGACCCGATGAGGCTGCCGCGTCCCGTGAGGGCGTTGACGACGCCAGCGGGCAGATGGAGGTTGCACACCTCCGCGAGCAGAAGGATCGTGAGTGGGGCGTCATCCGCGGCCTTGAGGATCACCGTGTTGCCCGCGGCGAGCGCCGCCGGCACCTTGAACCCGGCGATCATCAGCGGCGAGTTCCAGGGCAGGATGCACGCCACGACGCCGAGCGGTTCGAGGCGGGTGTACTGCAACTGGTTGTCGCCGGCCGGCAGGGTGGTGCCCTTCACTTCGCCAGCGATGCCGGAGAAGTAGCGGAACAGCGCGACGAGGGTCGCCACTTCGGGCCGAGCCTGGGTGCGGAGCGCGTTTCCCGTATCCAGTGCGGTGAGGCGGGCGAAGTCCTCCGCCCTGGCCTCGATCTCGTCGGCAATGAGGGCGAGTGCACGCGCTCGCTCGGTGAAGTGGCGTGCGCGCCAGGCCGGGAACGCGGCGCGGGCTGCGTCGACGGCCCGATCGACGTCCTCGACTCCCGCCGCCGGTACCCGACTGATGACGCTTCCGCGGTGGGCCGGGTTCGAGACATCCCGCCACTCCCCCGTGGTCGACCCCACCTTCTCACCACCGATCCACATCGGCTGGTCGGGCCCCTGCACGGTCGTGAAGGTGTCGATGGCGCCGTCGAGAATGCTGGTGTTGGTCATGCGTCCGTTCCTATTCGATTGGTCAGTGCTCTAGCGGTTCGTGAAGGTCGGGGAGCGCTTCTCGATGAAGGCGCGCATTCCCTCCTTCTGGTCGTCGATCGCGAACACCGAGTGAAAGACCCGACGCTCGAATCGGATGCCGGCATCCAGTGTGGTCTCGAAGGCGGCGTTCACCGCCTCCTTGGCGAGCATCGCGACCGGGAGGGACATTCCGGCGATCGTCGTCGCGGTGGCGAGTGCGTCATCGAGCAGGCCCTCGGCGGGCACGACCCTGGCCACGAGACCGGCTCGTTCGGCTTCGCTCGCGTCGATTGTGCGCCCGGTGAGGATGAGTTCCATGGCCTTGGCCTTGCCGACCGCGCGGGTGAGCCGCTGGGAGCCGCCGATGCCGGGGATCACCCCAAGTTTGATCTCCGGCTGGCCGAACCTGGCGGTGTCGGAGGCGATGATGAAGTCGCACATCATGGCGAGCTCGCACCCGCCGCCGAGCGCATGGCCGGAGACGGCGGCGATGAGCGGAGTCCGCACAGCGGCGAGGCGGTCCCAGCCCGAGAACCAGTTGGCGAGATACATATCCATATAGGTCTGGGTCGACATCTCCTTGATGTCTGCCCCGGCGGCGAAGGCACGGGCCGATCCGGTGAGCACGATGGCTCCGACTCCAGTATCGGCATCGAGATCGGTCGCGGCCGCCACCACGTCGTTCATCAGGGCGAGGTTCAACGCATTGAGGGCCTCGGGCCGGTTGAGTGTGATGAGCCCGACGCGTCCGTGGCGTTCGAGCAGGATGTTCTCGTAGTCGATCATGCTGCCGTGCCCCTTGAGTTGTCGCGGATGGTGTTAATGATGGCCGAGAAGTCGAGGCCGGCCCCACCCTCATCCGCGAATCGCCGGTAGATGGATGCCGCGAGCGGTCCGAGTTCGGCCGCTGTGCCGGTCGACTCGAGCGCCCCGACCGCGAGCCCTAAATCTTTGGCCATGAGGGCACCCGCGAAGCCGGGCTGGTAGTCACGGTTAGCCGGGCTGGCGGGCACGGGGCCCGGCACCGGGCAGTTGGTGGTGAGTGCCCAACACTGGCCGGATGCCGTGGAGGCGACATCGAAGAGCGCCCGGTTCGACAGGCCGAGCCTCTCGCCGAGCACGAAGGCCTCGCTCACGGCGATCATCGAGATGCCGAGGATCAGGTTGTTGCAGATCTTCGCGGCCTGGCCGGCTCCGGAGTCGCCGCAGTGCACGATTCGGCCGCCCAGCACCGAGAGGATCGGCCCGGCCGCGACGAAGTCCGCCTCGTCGGCACCCACCATAAAGGTGAGCGTGCCGGCGGTGGCCCCTCCAACGCCGCCCGAGACCGGGGCATCCATCCCACGGTGCCCGGCCGCCACAGCCAGGGAGCGCGCGGTGCGGGCATCCTCGACATCGATCGTGGAAGAGTCGATGAACAGCGTGCCCGGAGTCGCCGCGGCGAGGAGCCCGCCGGAGTAGGCATCGATCACGTGCTTTCCACTCGGGAACATGGTGATGACGACCTCGGCGTCTCGCACCGCGGAGTCGGAATCCGACATCACGGTGACGCCGTTGTCCCTGGCACGGTCGCGGGCTGCGGGCACGGGATCGAATCCCGCCACCGCGTGGCCGGCCTTCACGAGATTGGCGGCCATCGGGCCTCCCATGTTGCCGAGTCCGAGAAAGGCGATTCTGGTCATGGGGTTCTCCTGTCTGCAGCGCCAGTCGTCGATGACCGGCCACGTTCTTGAAATCCGGGGCCCTGAAGTCCGGGGCCATGAAGTCCGAGTTCATTGCCTCCGAGGCTCGCGAAATACGCCTCGATCTCGGGTCGGGTCACTTCGCCGAGGGTCGGTGGTGACCAGTGCGGAGTGCGGTCCTTGTCGATCACCTGCGCGCGCACCCCTTCCACGAGCTCAGTACCTTTGGCGAAACGCACCGAGACGCGAAACTCCTGGTCGAGTACCTCTTCGAGCGTGCCGAGCGCTCGCGCGCGGCGCAGCGACTCGAGGGTGACGCTGACCGCCGTCGGTGACTTGGCGAGAATGGCGGATGCGGCGTCCCTGGCCGCCTCGACCGGGGAGGCCGCCAGCCGGGCGACGATCTCTGCCGCGTCCTCCGAGACGTAACAGGCGTCGATCCAGTAGCGCTGGTCGAGGAGTGCGGATGCCGGCGGGGCCGACGCGAAGGCAGCCACCGCATCCGCGGCAGCCCGGGTTCGCAGCGCGACCGCGAGGTCTGCCAGCGCCTCGCTCGGCACGAAGTGGTCGGCGAGGCCGAGAGCGATGGCGTCGGCTCCGGTGACCGCGCCGGCGGTGAGTGCGAGGTGAGTACCGAGCTCACCTGGCGCGCGCGACAGCAGGAAAGTGCCGCCAACATCCGGAACGAATCCGATGCCGGTCTCCGGCATGCCGACCCTGGTGCGCTCGGTGACGATCCGCACGGACCCGTGCGCGGAGATTCCGACTCCACCACCGAGCACGACGCCGTCCATGAAGGCCACGTAGGGCTTGGAGTATCGGGCGATGTGCGCGTTGAGCGCGTACTCATCCGCCCAGAACTTCGCCGAGTTGTCGCCGCCCTCCTGCGAATCCCTGTAAATCGCCACGATGTCCCCACCGGCACACAGCCCGCGTTCCCCGGCACCCGTGATGAGAACCGTCGCTACCGAGCCGTCGTTCTCCCACTCGTCGAGAGTGGCCGCGATGGTCAGCACCATCGCATGGGTCAGGGCATTGATCGCCTTCGGCCGGTTGAGCACGATGTGGCCGAGCTGTCCCCGGCGTTCAACCAGCACTTCTTCGCCATTCATCAGGCTTTCGCCAGGCTTCGGCCGATGATGAGGCGCATGATCTCGTTGGTCCCTTCGAGGATCTGGTGCACACGCAGGTCTCGCACGATGCGTTCCAGTCCGTACTCCGCCAGATAACCGTAGCCGCCGTGCAGCTGGATGGCCGAGTTGGCGACGCTGAATCCCGCGTCGGTGGCCACCCGCTTCGCCATCGCGCAGAGGCGCACCATGTCGGCATCGCCCCGGTCGAGCGCATCCGCTGCTCGAGCCAGGAGGGTGCGGGCCGATTCGAGCTCGGTGTCCATGTCGGCGAGTTGGAAGAGCAGGGCCTGCTGGTCGATGAGGGGGCCCCCGAAGGCAGTGCGGCCCTTGAGATAGCTGACAGTCGCTTCGAGCGCGGCCTGGCCCCCACCGAGAGAGCACGCACCCATGTTGATGCGCCCGCCATTCAGACCACTCATCGCGATGCCGAAGCCGTCGCCCTCCTGGCCGAGAAGATTGGCAACGGGCACGCGCACGCCATCGAAGAAGACCTGGCGGGTCGGTTGCGCATGCCAGCCCATCTTCTTCTCGAGCGGTCCGAAACTGAGCCCGGCGGTGCCGTCCGGCACGACGATGGCACTGATGCCCTGGCTGCCGGTATCGGCCGTGCGCGCCATCACGATGTAGACAGCGGAGGATCCCGCGCCCGAAATGAACTGTTTCACACCGTCGATCACATAGTCGCCGCCGTCGCGCACCGCCCGGGTGCTGAGGGCCGCGGCATCCGATCCCACTCCGGGCTCGGTGAGGCAATAGCTGCCGAGCGCTTCCATCGTGGCGAGTTGCGGAACCCACCGGGCACACTGTTCGTCCGTGCCGAAGCTGTCGATCATCCACGTGACCATGTTGTGAATCGAGATGTAGGCCGCGATCGTGGTGTCTCCCTTCGCCAATTCTTCGAAGATGAGCACCGAGTCGGCGCGGCTGAGCCCCGATCCGCCGAATTGTTCACGCGAATAGATGCCCCCCATCCCGAGCTCGCCGGCCTGGCGCAACACCTCGACCGGAAAATAGTGGGTCTCATCCCATTCGGCCGCGTGCGGCGCGAGCGATTCCGTGGCGAATTGGCGCACCATCTGCACAATCGCCGCCTGGTCTTCGGTTATTCCGTACATTCTTACTAATTTACTAGGACTTCCGACTAATTTTACTAGGACTTCCGAGTATTTTCTCAACAGGCACATCGGTGCCGACCCTGCCGTTTGCGAGAAAGCCGTATGTGCCGTTTGGCAGAATGCTGGTATGACCAAGGTATCCGTGGTCTCGGTCAGCCGAGATGAACTCCACCGGTTCAGCAAGCCCGTGATGGCGGAGATCGTGCTGCTCGCAGGACTGGGAATTGACGGCGACGCGCACTGCGGTGCGACGACGCAACACCGTTATCTGGTCGAGAAGGATCCCATGCGGCCCAATCTCTGCCAGGTACACCTCGTCGGCCTGGAACTCTATGACGACCTCGCGCGCGACGGTTGGCCGATCGAACCCGGCCAACTGGGCGAGAACGTGACCACTCGCGGAATCGACCTGATGTCGCTTCCGAGCGGGAGCATCCTGCATCTGGGCACCGATGCGAGCATCCGGATCACCGGAAAGCGCAGCCCATGCAATCAGATCAACGGCTTGCAGCCAGGCCTGATGAAAGCGGTGTTCGGCGTGCACGAGTCGGGGAAGCGGCAATCGCGAGCCGGCATCATGGGCGTCGTGCTCACCGGAGGGATCGTGCGCTCGAACGACGCCATACGGGTCGAACTGCCCCAGGGGCCGTTCCGTGCGCTGGTCGCGGTCTGACACTGCGCTCCGCTCTTCCACGTCGGGGCACACCGAGGGTGGGTCCGCCGAACGGTGAGCTGATTGATCCTCGCACTCGTTACCCGGTAACCTGAGCGCACGACCGTTCGAGGGGGGACCAGAACATGGCCGAGACAGGTTCCAACAGCGCCCAGGGGGTGGGAGACGCCTCGCCGGCCGACCGCGACTATCGCCGATTCGCTGGGCGCGTGCTGTTTCCGAGGTATCCCGCCGACCTCACCGACACTTCCCAGTGCCCCGCCTGCTACACGGTTCTGAAGGGGAAGATCTGCTGGGTCTGCCAGCTCGATCTGTCGCATCCCGCAGCCGCCGAGATCACGACTCTCTCCCGGCAGAGCGCCGTCCTTCTCGATCGACGCCTCGAGGTCATCGGCAGGATCCGCTACGACACCGCACAGGCCAATCGCGCGGCCTTAGCGGCGACCACGATCGCGAACGATGCCCGGGGTTTCGCCCGCGAGGTCGTCCCGGGCCCGGTGACCGAATTCATGCCGGTGTCACTGCCCTCGATGGCACCCGCCGCGAGCACGCCGCCCACCGGTGCGGCACGGTCGGTAGCACCCACGACCACCAGCACGACCACCAGCACCGATGCGACACCCCCTCGACGCTCGAGCGTGCAGGTGATCCTGCTCATCGTGGGCATCTCGCTCCTCTCGGTGGCCGCGATTTTCTTCCTCGTGTACGCCTTCATCAATTTCGGTATTCTCGGTCGCTCGCTGGTCATCGCTGCGGTCACGATCGCCGCATTTGTCCTCGCCTCCATGCTGCGGCGACGCTCGCTCACCGCTACCGCCGAGGGCATCGCTGTGCTCGCGGTGGTGCTCGTCTACCTCGACGCCTTTGCGATCCGCGCCAACGACTTTTTCTCACTCGCGGCGGCGAACGGTGCCGCGTTCTGGGGAGGGGCCCTGCTGATGACCGCGGCGGTATTTCTCGCCTGGCATCGACGGTCCGGCCTTCGCACCCCCCACATCATCGGATTCGCGGCGATAGTGCCGGGCGTCGCGCTGGTGGTCGTGGGCCTGGACGAGGCGGCAGATGACGGCAGCCGCGTGTTCCTCGCGTTCGGCGCTGCGGCACTGGCCGGGGTCGCCCACCGCTTCACCGGGCGCGCGGCAACCGCGATCCGTCCGGCCTTCGCGGGTCGCCCCGAGCGCCTCATCGTCCGCGGCCTCACCGGCGTCGCCCTGCTCGGTTCGCTCGTCGCAGCAGCGGCCGTCGCCCCCGACCAGCCGTGGGCGTCGACCCCGGCATTTCTCGCGGTGGCGACCCTCGCGGCGCTCCACGCCTGGCTCGTCGGCTCGGTATCCGGGGCACCGCCTGCTCCATCCGGCGCGGTCTTCGCGTGCCTCGGCGGCGTAGCCGCAGCCGCCGCTGTGGCGGCGGCTGCCCTTCGACTCGGCGATCTGGATGTCATCGCCATCGTGCCCCCGGTCTCGGCCGCACTCGTCACGCTCGCGCTCGAGTCGCTCTGGCGACGTTCGCGGCACTGGGAAGGTGCCCGGGCTTCCCACCGTCGGAACGTGCTGGTCGCCACGATCTCAGCCAGCATCATCGCGGGTATCACGCTCCTGTTTCCGCTCGGCCTGACCATCGGATCCGTTGTGAGCTCGGTGTTGCGCGGCGTCTCGTCGCCGTGGACGCTCGGTGCGAGTGACGAACTCTTTCGCCCCACCACCCTCGTCGCACTTGCGGTCGCTGCGCTGGCGCTCTGTTGCCTCATGATTGCGGCAGCCTGGGTCGCGGGCGGCGCAATTCGCCCGCGCGGGGCCATCCTGTGCTGGTTCGGCGGACTCGTACTGGTCGTCGCGGTGCCGCTCTCGACCACCCTCGAAGCGGTCATGACCGGCTGGCTCGTGCTTTCCGCAGCCGCCCTCGGCGCTCTTCTCCTCACCCCTCTCCGCAGGAACCACCACAACAGTCGTGCCGGGCTTCGCGCCCCCCTGATGATGCTTCTCGCGGTCTCCGGAATGCTCGGCTACCTGGTCGCGTGGGGCAGCACCGCAACCTGGTGGATCGGGTCGCTCGCCGCGATTGCACTGCTCCTGGGTTCCCGGCTCCTCCCCGCGAGTCCGCTCGGGCGGGCCACTGCGTTAGGTGCCTCCGCGGTCGTCGTGCTCATCGGCGCGGCAGCGGCGGCGCGCCAGTTGGCCCTTCCACTCCAGCCGGATTCCGCCGTCGACGCCGACAACGCACTGCGGTTCATCAGCATCATCGCCGTGCTGCTGCTCGCGGCGTCCACCTTCCGTGTGACAACCGGTTTCTCACCGCTCGATCGCCAGGTGGTCTTCTGGATCGGTGGCGCGGTCGCAGCCGCGTCATTCGGCCTGCTGGCCCTGTCGGTCGGGTCGCTCTCACCGGGCGAGCGGATGTCGCTGCTCCTGCCCGAGCCCGGTACAAGCCTCGCGGCCGATGCGGGGCTCCTCGCGGCGCTGCTACTCGTGGTGACTCGCCCCCTCGCCTCCCGACTGCCGGTTGAGCGGGTCGTCGCGTCCGTCGCACTCGCGCCCGTCCTCTCGCTAACGGTGGATGCATTCGCGCGAGTGGTCGGGCTGCCGGAACTGGTGAGGTCGGTGGGGCCGATCACGGCCGCCCTGCTCGCCGCCGTCGGTGTGCTCGTCGTGGCGAATCGCCGCGCCCGGAATCAGAACGGGCTCGCACCCGAAAGCAAACCAGGGGGCCCGGTCGCGGAAAGGCTGCGCGAGGGACGATGGGCGCGAGAGCTCGGTGTGCTTCTGGTCGCAGTGCCGAGTGTCGTCATCGGCGTCGCCCGCCAAGACACGGTGACCTGGCTCGTGCTGGTCGTCACCGCGCTCGTCGCCCTCGTCCTGGCGACCAGCCCCGACGGGCTGGTCGCCTCAGCCTCTCCGCGGCGCTACCTCGGCTGGGTCGCTCTCGCGCTGGCCACGGCGGGGCTGTGGTGGCGGCTCGTCGACGCCGGGATCACCGACCTCGAACCCTATGTGTTGCCGCTGTCCGGGGTGCTGCTGCTCGTGGCTTTGTCGGTCTGGCGCACGACCCACGCGATGACCGGGCCCGGTGAGGACCTCGTGGCCCCGGTGATTACCCTCGCGGCGCTGCTAGTGGCGATTCTGCCTCTCGCGGCGACCGCGGCCACGGGACCGCTCGAGCGAGCGCTGGTGCTGGGAGCTGTCTCGGCCGCTCTTCTGCTCCTTGGCAGCGCCGCTGTCGGAACCACTGCCTCCCGCCGTTATCTCGACTCGATCGCGCTCGCGGGCGCGCTCGGTGTTCTCACCGTGGTGGTCGGTCGAAGTGTGAGCCTGAGCGCTGGACCGGGCGCCCCCGACATCCGTCTTGACGCCTGGCTGGTATCGGGGCTGATCGTCCTGCTCCTCGCCGCGATCGGCCAGGCCCGTGATCGAGACGACCACAGCGCAGCCTGGCGATCGATAACGAGCCAGCTGCTCGGGATGCTCGGCCTCACCATACTGCTCGCATTCGAAATTGCAGCGTTCGAGGAAACAGCACTCGGTGAACTCCGGGCGTTTGCGGTAATCCTGTTGTTCTGCTCTGTACACGTGACCGCCGTCCTCATGGGTCGCGCACCCTTCACGCTCACCGTGGGCTGGCTCGCGATCGGCAGCGCGGCGACGGCGACGATCGGCGCGCTTGTCACGGGAGCGATCGGCGCTGTGGAAATCGGCTCCATCCCGGTGGCCGGGGCACTCATCCTCACCGGAGCGCTCACCCTGTCGCGAGTGCCGACGGCCCGCACCTGGCCCTGGCTCGCACCCGGGGTCGGGATACTGCTCATTCCCTCGCTCATCGCCACCGCCGACCATCCGCCGCTCTGGAGGCTTGTGGGACTCGGGGTGGTGGGAGTTGCGATCATCGTCGCGAGTGCGTTCCTGCGACTGCAATCACCGTTCCTGATCGCCGTTGTGGTCGTACTGGTCCATGCGGCCGCGACCTTCGCACCGCAGATCCGTGCAATCTACGAATCGGTGGAATGGTGGCTCTGGTTCGTGCCGGTTGGCATCGCCGTCGTGGTCTTCGCGGCCCGGTTCGAGAAGAGCGTTCTGCGGATGCGAAGCGTCGCGATGCGTATCCGGGCGCTCCGCTGAGAGTGCTAGATGCTCCCGAAATGAGAATATCGAAACCCCCCTTTCGGGGGTCTGTTCTGTCCCCCCTTAGGGGGACTATGGTGATGCGTACCGCACCCGAACAGCCCTCCGCGGTAGGGCACATCCCCGCAGGAGTATCCCGATGCCTTCAGTGAAAAGTTCTGCCGTACCCGCCGGCTGGTACCGCGATCCGCTCGACCTTCCCCAGTTGCGCTGGTGGAACGGCCTCAGCTGGACCAACCGTGTCGAAGAGCACCGCCCCGAGATCCAGATGGCGACCCCCGATGTCGCGCCGTTGATTCTGGTCGTCGCGAGCTGAATCGAGCGTCATCCGCAGCCTGAGTGATCGGCGCTGCGCCCAAGCCAGCACTGCGCGAACCAGGCGGTGGTCGTCGTCCGAAACGTGGAGCCCCAGTTTCTGGGAGCTCGACGCGACGTTCTTCTCCACCGCGACCGTACCGGCCCCCATTGCAGTCGTAATGGGGGAATTGGGGCGGCCTTCGGCCATGTGCGTCAACACTTCACGCTCCCTGGGCGTGAGCGAGCCGAGCGGGTCGTGTCGGCGCCCGAGTAACGGTGCCACGACTTCGGGGTCGGGCACAGTTCCACCCGACGCGATCCGTTCGCTGACTTCCTCGAGCTCTCGGCGCGACACCATCCGATCTTTCAGGAGGTAGCCGACACCCCCGGTGCCGGAGGACACTAACGCCTGTGCGCACGCAATCTCCACGCACTACGAGCGCAGCGGGATGCCGAGTCTCGGCATCTGCTTGCGCGCCAGGATCGCGGCGCGCACGCCCCATCGCGGAAGGTGGGCGGCATCCGCACGTCGAGCACGACGAGGTCCGGACTCTTCTGCTGGAGGCCGCGAGCGGCGATTCCGCATCCGGATACGATCCGGCCACCGCGAGTCCCGCCTCGACGAGAACGCACACCAGGCCCTCGCGCAGCAGCACCGAGTCATCGCCGACAAGCACACGAAGGGGCTAGGAGGAGGTACTGAGGGGCGATTCGGTGACGCCATCACCCTAGAGGGCCGCGCGATTGCGTCTCAGGAGGTGGGCAGCAGTACCCTGACAGCCGAGGGTCCGCCGACGGCGCCGTGCGCAAACCCTGATTGCAATCCCGGGCAGATCGCTATCTGCAACAGCCTGATCTGCAGGGAAGGACTTGGCCGCTCCGAGCGTCGACCTCAGTTCTTTCGGAGCGCGTATCCGCCCGCTCGCCCGGATAGCACCATGGCCATCGGGGTGCAGTACTCGTGCTGGCACTCCGACATTCTTCGCCAACAGCCTCGACCGTGTGGACGGGCTCTCGGTCCAGACGACGGAGGGCAAGGCACACGTAGTCACTTCGCCAAACTCGATGTCCGTGTCGGCCGAGCCGAACACCGATGCCCTCTCCACGATGAACGTTCGGGTCGCGGGCAAGCCCACCGACAAAGGTATCCCCGCTATCACCGGTGACGCGACTGCAGGATGTTTCGCCTCCTCCCGAAACGTGTGCTTCGGAAGGAACCAGGAGCCATGGAATCGGGTACCAAGCCGCAACGAGGCCGATCATGCCTCTTGCACCCCGGTAGGGCGATACCGACTTCCTGTGGCTTGAGTGCACCCGTCTGGTGGATTTCTCAACGGGGATGGTGTCAAAACGATGGATATCACTGCATCATTTTTTCCACCCCTACGATCGTGATCTCTGCCATTTTTCCTCTTGTTGGAATCCTGATTTCTGGATTGATCGCCGGCACTATTTTCCAGGTCACTCCGTGGGCCGAAAGCCACAAGTATAGAAGGCGGGTGGCGGTCGGTGTTGGCGCACTCCCGGTAGTCGCAGGAGTGCATTTCGGCGCGCGTCCCACCCTCATTTGACCGTAGAGCACCTCTTACCGGCGTCGGTGGACGGAGTCGCTGCCGCTTCGGCACCTGCCCCCACGTGCGAAACGGCACGCCAACGGGTGCCGAAAGTCCCCTCGATCGTTTCGGAGACCGTTCCCCGCTCCATCTGGGATGCCACAATTGAATTCCTTTCGACGACGTCATCACCCGGAGGGAGTGCATCCGATGGCCTCACCGGGCCGCATCACCTTCATCCACCTGACCGAGGTGCCAATCGCAGCCGTGCTCGCGCTCCTGACCGAGCCGCGGAACGCTCGGCACATGCCGCTGGCGGGCACCTGGAGCGAGAAGTCGGCGGTCGCGTGGGTACAGGGCAAGGACGCGCAGTGGGAGGCGAACGGCTACGGACCGTGGGCGATCCTGTTCGATGGCGGATTTGCCGGCTGGGGTGGATTCCAGCGAGAAGAGAATGGGGCTGACTTCGCACTTGTGCTGCTGCCGACCCACTGGGGGTCGGGCGGCGAAATCGCGCGGGGGCTGCTGAATCGCGGCTTCGATGAGTTCGGCTTCGACGAAGTGCTCATCGCACTTCCGTTCACACAAACCGCGACGCGGGCGCTCGCGCGCTTCGGGTTTGTGCCTCACGGCGACGTGACCTACGGCGGCGCGGCGTTCCGGCAATACCGCCTGGCCCGGGATGCGTGGGGCGAAGCGCACTCGTCCCGCTAAACGCCGGAAGGCGCCAGGGATTGACATAATCTTTGGTTGATTCGGCGCGGAGGTGGTGGGTGCACAGCTCGGTAAAGCCGACGCGGACCGCTTCGCCTCCGATCATCGGGCCACCGCGCTCGTAAATCTGTCCGATCTCCGATTGCGGAATCGTCAGCTTCCGACCCGTCCGGCACGTCCGGCCCGCATCCGCCCGAGTCTGGAAAGACCGCCTTGAGCCAATCGTTTGCGTCCGGCCGCCACCATCGTGGGAGCCACACGAGCTCTTTCGTAAACGACTGCATTAGTCACACCGTCCCGTCCAGCACCAGTACTCGCCGGACCTCCCGATACGACGCAGTCGATCTGGATAACATCCAAAACGTGGCGACAGGCGATCCCGAACCATCAAGAATTCCCCCCAACCAGCTAACTACTGTGGAGACACACCCCTTGGGGGTGTCTCCTCACCTTTGGGTGTGTCGCACCTCGCCAGTGCCTGGCGAGCAATGGGATCGGATCGGCGTGTCGTTGCCGCGTCAGGTGGCCGAGAGTGGGCGGACGTTTCAGGATCACCGTCGGAGAATCGCCCTGGCCGGGCGATCGGATGGCCATGACACGGACCAACCAGGGCGACTCTGCGACCGACCAACCAACGCGGTGATTGTTCCCCTGCGGCGGTTCTGTGCCCGCTCGAGCTGGCACAGACCTGTCTACAGAGAACACACTCGCGGCGGAAAGGAGACTTGTCAGGCGATGGGGAGCAGCTCGCCCGCGACGAAGTAGGCGTTCCGTTCGATCTCTTGGGAGAGCATCGCCAGCGTCGGGAGCGCGTTGGTGAGCGTCACCGGAACGGGGCTCCGCACCGCGAGCGACTCCACGGCGGCCACAAGGCCATGATCGAGCACAGGATCGACGATCCAGCCGGGCAGGAAGGCCTGCCTGAGCGAATCGAAGATGGGCCAGGGGAACGAGAGAATCCACGTGAACAGTCCCGCAGCGAAGCTAACCACGAGGCCGTGCGTCAGGTAGAGCCGGTAGTGCGGGTTGAACAGCCTGCCGATGATCAGGAAGACCCCGAAAAAGGTTACGAGAGTGCTCAAACCGGTCCAAATACCGGTGGCCAGCACGGTGAACAACACAACCACAATGGGGAGCGTGGGAAAGAGAGACCCGAGTTCGCGGGGGACGCTGCGCCACCGGCTCTCGTGAAGGGATCGCGGGCGCCGAGCGGTGGTGGTCACGGGGCCGAAAGTGGCAGAGTCGGGGAGAGGGTCATGGATCAAGCCTCGCGAAGTGCCGGAGAGGGCGACATCCGGCCGCCACACCGATGCGGTGTGGGGTTGGGCCGCGGGGCTGGCGTTGCCCGAGAGCTGACCGAGCTAGGAGGATCCGCTCCAGGCCGCCGGAACAATCGTCCAGATCAGTTCGGTCTCGCCGCCCGATTCGTTATCCCAGGAGTGCGGCTCGCGCCCCGCGAGCGTCATGGTGTCACCCTCCGCGAGATCGATCCGGCCAGTGACGAGCCGCACCCGCAGACTGCCGCGCACCACGTGAACCACCTCCACGTCGCAGTTGATCGTGTAGAGCTCTTCCCCACCGGAGGCACCCGGTTCGAGCACCGACCGCAGCAGTTGCACCCGAGCTTCGCTGCGCGGAGTGAGCAGCTTCTCCATCGCTCCGACCCCGCCCATGTTGATGCGCGGCGCATCGGCGAGGGCGACTACCTCGTTCTCCGGCGGCTCGAACAGGGACCCGAGCTTCAGCGAGAGCACCTGGCACAGCGTGACAAGCGTCGACACGCTCGGCGAGGTCTCGTCCCGCTCCACCCGGCTGATGAATCCGGTGCTCAGCCCGCTCGCAACAGCGACCTCCGCCATGGTGAGCGACTGCGCCAATCGCGTCGCCCGCAGCTTGGCGCCGATCGCGAGCGGCGATCCTGAGGGCGCGGGGTGGACTGCTCGCATGTGCGGTTCTCCGATCGGATCAGCGGGGTGTCATCGCTGACAGGATCTCATACGCGACGTGCGAAGCGGCGACGGCAGTCAGCTGCGCGTGATCGTAGGCCGGGGCGACCTCCACGATGTCGGCACCGACGATGGCCAGGGGGCTGAGCGCACGGATGATCGCGAGGAGCTCACGGCTTGTCAACCCTCCCGCCTCGGGAGTACCGGTGCCGGGCGCGTGCGACGGGTCGAGAACGTCGATGTCGACCGAGATGTAGACCGGACGGGTGCCGAGCCGGACGAGCATTCGTTCGATGACCCTCGCCAGCCCGTCGGTCTCGAACTCGTGGGCGGCGATGACCGCGAAGCCGAGGCGGGCGTCGTCCTTCAGGTCCTGCCGGCTGTAGAGCGGGCCGCGGATACCGATGTGCAGGCTCGCCTCGAGGTCGATCAGACCCTCCTCGGATGCCCGTCGGAAGGGGGTTCCGTGGGTCACGGGCGCACCGAAGTAGGTGTCCCAGGTGTCGAGGTGGGCGTCGAAGTGCAGCACCGCAACCGGGCCCGTGCGCTTGGTGACCGCCCGCAGAAGTGGCAGCGCGATGGTGTGATCCCCACCGATGGTGAGCAGCCGCGTGCCATCGGCGCCGAGTCTCGTCGCCGCCTCCTCGATCTGGGCGACGGCCTCCTCGAGGTTGAACGGGTTGGCGGCGATGTCTCCCGCGTCGACGATTTGTTGCGTCGAGAACGGCTCGACGTCCTGCACCGGGTTGTACGGACGCAGCAGTCGGGACGCCTCGCGCACGTGCGCCGGACCGAAGCGGGCACCCGGCCGATAACTCACGCCGCTGTCGAACGGAACACCCACGACCGCGATGTCGGCCCGGGCTACGTCTTCGATTCGGGGTAGCCGGGCGAAGGTGGCGATACCGGCGTAGCGGGGCGAGATACTCGCATCCGACGGTCCAATCGGCGGTGTTGTCATGATGGGCTTCCTGTTGAATGTGTCGTCGGGGAGTTCGGGGGCGGGTACGTCAGCCCGCGATCCGCAGGGCGACCGCGCGCACCGGGGCGCCGTCCGCCGCCTCGAAAGCGATGGGGAGCAACGAGATGATCGGCTCGTCGAAATCGATCGACTCGAGGTTCGTGAGATTCTCGCTGATCACCCCGGCCACGTTCGCGATGAGGTGGTGCACGGGGAATCCCTCACCCGGGTGGTCGGCGTCCGGGGTCTCGTCGATGTTGATCGCGTCGATTCCGAAGGTGCGAACACCGAGGGCGATGAGTCGCGCGCAGGCGTCCGCGTCGAGGAAGGGGTTCTCGAAATACTCGTCGGTGCCGTAGCGGGTGCTCCACCCGGTGTGGAGCAGCACAATCGTTCCGGCCACCAGTCTGTGCTCGAGCCCGACGAAGTAGTCCCAGCTGATGCGGCCACGCGCTCCTGCCGCTCGGGCATCCACAATCACTCCGGTGCCGATGAAGCGGTCGAGGGGCAGCGCGTCAAGCCTGGGGGCGGCGGCATCGAAGTGAAATGGTGCGTCAACATGGGTGCCGGTCTGGGACCCCATCGACACGCTCAACAGATTGAACCCGTCGCGCTCGATCGTGGAGTGCGGGACGAATCTCGGCACCGGATCACCGGGGTAGACCTGGGTCGCGGCATTGATCACGAGGGAGAGATCGACCACCTTGTTTATCTTCATGGTCAAAAACTATTGCACATGTGACAACAGCCCGCTAGTGTCAGGCCAATCCTCAGAGCCCCCGCCAACCTGTTCGTTTCGTCGAAAGTACACCCCATGAGCACACCAAACGATGTCCGCCCCGACTCTGTCGCCGAGGTGATGAACGCGCGTCCCAAGATCACCGAGGTCGAGGTGCACGGGGTCGACACCATTCCGGACGCCGACCGCACCTCCAGCTGGCTCGACCTGCTGCGAATCCAGTTCGGAGGCGCCAACACGTTCGCGACGGTGCTGCTCGGCACCTTGCCGATCGCGCTCGGCCTCTCGTTTTGGCAGGCGGTGCTCGCCACCGTCTGCGGGGTGCTTCTCGGCACGATCTTCCTCATGCCGATGGGGCTGTTCGGCCCGAAGACCGGCACGAACAACGCCGTCTCGTCCGCCGCCTTCTTCGGAGTGCGCGGCCGGATCGTTGGATCCTTCCTCTCGCTGCTCACAGCGGTCGCGTTCTACTCGATCTCGGTCTGGGTGAGCGGCGACGCTCTCGTCGGAGCGGTAACACGCCTCGGCGGCATCCCCGACTCCCTCGGCCTGCGCACCCTCGTCTACGGCGTCATCGGCGTGCTTGTGATCATCGTGGTCGTCTTCGGTTTCCAGTTCATGCTCCTCGTGAACAAGACCGCTGTGATTGCCAACACGATCCTGATCCTGCTCGCCATCGTCGCCTTCAGCGGCACGTTCGACAGCTCCTACGACCCAGGACCGAAGGGCTTCGCCCTCGGGGGCTTCTGGGCGACCTTCGTGTTAGCCGCCCTCATCGTGGCCTCCAACCCCATCTCGTTCGGAGCATTCCTCGGAGACTGGGCCCGATACATCCCACGCAACACGCCACCGCGCAAGCTGCTGGCGGCGACCCTGTTCGGGCAGCTGCTCACCCTCATCCCGTTCCTGTTCGGTGTGGCGACCGCCACGATTGTCGCCGGTAAAAACGACTACGTGGTGGCCCTGATCCAGGCCTCGCCGATCTGGTACGCCGTCCTGCTCATGGTGGTCGCCTTCATCGGCGGCCTGTCCACCGGCACCACCTCGCTCTACGGCACCGGTCTCGACTTCTCGTCGGTGTTCCCGAGGTTCAGCCGCGTGCAGGCCACCATCGGCATCGGAGTGGTGGCGTTCCTGTTCATCCTCACCGGCCGGATCTTCTTCGACCTCCTCGGTGCCGTCAACGCCTTCGTCGGCGCCATCATCGTGACCACGACCCCGTGGATGGTGATCATGGCGATCGGCTACATCGTGCGTCGTGGCAGTTTCCGCCCGCGCGACCTCCAGGTGTTCAACCGCGGCGAGATCGGTGGCACCTACTGGTTCCAGAACGGCATCAACTGGCGCGGGATGATCGCGTGGATCGGAGCCGCAGCCCTCGGCCTGCTCTTCGCGAACTATCCGCCCATCATCATCGGACCGTTCATCAACGTCGCGGGCGGCATCGACCTGAGCCTCGCCGTCGCCGTCGTGGCCGGCGCTGTGCTGTACCTCGGTGCTCTCTTCCTGTTCCCCGAACCGCGCTATGTGTTCGGTGACGACGGACCGCGCGGCGTGCCGAGCCGGCCGGGCGATCCCCAGCCGATCGAGACCGACCACACCTCCACCGCCGCCCGCGTCGCGGCCCGTCGAGCCGGAACCGCGTCATGACTACGACCGACGTGCCCTCCGAGACGGATGCCCTCGCCGCCGCGGACCGCATCATCGACGACTTCGGCCATCACCGCCGCGACGCCTACTTCGCCGGCTTCGCCCCCGAGGCGACGTTTCTCTTCCACAACGTAGATCACCGGCTCGAGTCCCGGGTGGCCTACGAGGAACTCTGGGCAGAGTGGGAGACCGAGGGCTTTCGTGTGCGGGCGTGCCGATCATCCAATCGACGCGTTCAGCTCCTCGGCTCCGTCGCGGTCTTCAGCCACGACGTCGACACGGACTCCGAGGTGGCGGGGATCGCGGAGACCACCCACGAACGCGAGACCATCGTGCTTGCCTTGACCGACGGGTTCTGGCTCGGGGTGCACGAGCACCTGTCGAAGAGGGAGTAGCGCACCGTCATCTACACGACCAGTGAGTTGTGGGTGAAGCGACCCGCGATGAGGGTCGCTGACACCGGCAACCCGCGAAGCTCGCTGCTTGAGGCCGCCAGCGGGTCGATGTCGACGACACACAGGTCGGCAGCATCGCCGATGGCTACCCGGCGGCGACCGTGGGCTGATGCCCCGATCGCTTCCACCGCAGTGATCGACTGTTCCGGATGCCACGCGGCACGCCCGTCCCGCGCACGTCCGACCGCCGCCGCGATCGTGATCCACGGGTCGAGCGGCGCGACCGGGGCATCCGAACCGAGCACGACGGTCGCGCCGGCATCGAACAGGCTCCGCAGCGCAAAGGCGCGCGAGGTGCGACCCGCCCAGTACCGGTCGGCGACGTCGCGGTCATCCATCGCCTGCTCCGGCTGCAGGCTCGCCGTCACCCCCAGGGCAGCGAACCTCGGGAGGTCCGTGTCGCGAAGCAACTGCGCGTGCTCGATTCGTCCGCGACATCCGACCGTCTCGAAGGCATCGAGGGCGATGCGGTTGGCGTCATCGCCGATCGCGTGAACGGCAGGCAGAAGTCCCGCATCAGAGACCCGTCGCAGCAGCGGCACGAGCGCATCCGGTGAAACGGTGAGCATGCCATGAGAGTGGGAATGCCCCTCGAGCCCGGGATATTCATCGACACAGTAGGCCGTGCGGGTGTTGAGCGATCCATCGATAAGAATTTTGAATGGACCGACCGCGAGCAGGCCCTGGGTGCCTGCGATGATCTGCCCGGTGCGATGTCCGGCCGCGATCGCCGCGTCGACGTGTTCGGTGTAGATTCCTGCGGCAACCCGCAGCGAGCGCGATCCGGCCGCGACGCGCCGAGCCCACACCGCGAGATTGTCGGCCATCTCGAAATCCACGACCCCGACGACCCCGCGGGATGCCGCGGCCGCGGCGGCTTGGTCAACCCACCCGTCGAGAACGCTGTCCGGCACATTCTGGAGGGAGTCCGTGACGCGGAATGCATCGTCCTCCCGCAGCATCCCGGTCAGATGCGTGCCGACACCGAAACGGTCGAGCGCGGCGGTATTGAGCCAGCAGCAGTGCAGGTCACCGCTGATGAGCACGGTCGGCAACGCACCGGTCGCCCCGTCGAGCAGCGCCGCAGTCGGGATGTCCGGCCACAGCCCGTCACGGAACCCGAAGCCCACGAGCGGCAGTCCCGGCTCGGGTGGCCGCACCACGACCGCTGCCGCCATGATCGCCGCGGCTTCGGCGGCAGAACCGGCGGCGGACACATCCACTCGACGCTGCGCGAGGGCGTGCTGGCTGAGATGCACATGGTCGTCCCAGAGCCCTGGCACGACATGACGGCCCTCGAGGTCGACGGACCGACGTGCGTCGAGTCCGAGGCCGGTCTGCACGACCGTGCCGTTCTCGATCAGGAGATCGATCGGATCCGCCCCGTCGATGCGGCCGTTGCGCAACACGAGCCCGGTCACGGCGCGACCGGGTTCACGCGTCGCATCCCGGCAGCAAGTGGCGCGCTGGCATACGCGCCGTCACCCTCAAGATGCCGGGCGATGCGCTCGACGACGGCGGGCTCCTTGTTCTGGCTCAGCTTGAGCCGAGCATCGAATCGGGTGACCCGAAGCCGGAGACCGACGGTGCCGGTGGCGATGTGACGCGCGGCGGAGTCGTCGATCTGCAGCGACATCGGCTGTGGCATCCGCTGTTCGAAGTGGTCGACCAGGTGGCCGAGAACGGCGAAGTTCTCCTCCTCGGAGAGCAACACGGGATAGTGCGAGGCGACGATACCGTTCGAGGTGGTGGAGACGATGGTCGACCACGGGTTCTCACGAATGAGACGCTTCACCTCGTCCGAGTCGGCGAGCAGGTAGGCGGGAGTACGACGCATTTGTCCATTGTGCTGCAGTGGATCTCGGTGCTGCAGCCGATCAGGCCTGGTCGACCGGGCACCAGTAGAGCTTCCGCCCACCGAGTTCCTCCAGCAGGATGTTCGTGCCGCAGACCCGGCAGGGCAACCCCTCACGGTGGTAGACCCAGTGCCGGTCGACACGACGGGTGAGCGCTTTGCGCTTGCCCGCAGCAGTGAGCCCGTCCCTGGTCAACATCTGGCCGGTCTTCACCCCGATGGGAAGAAGGCGACACCAGTCCTGCCAGAGAGCACGCACGGTCTCCTCCGGCACGAGTTTGCCCGGGGTGTGCGGGTTGAGCCGGGCACGAAACAGCAGTTCGGCGCGATAGACGTTCCCGATACCGCTGACCACGCTCTGGTCCATGAGCAGCAGGGCGATGGGAGTCGGCTTCTTGCGGATGACACTCACGAACCGCTCCTCGCTGACAGCCTGGTCGTCGACGAGCGGATCGGGACCGAGCTTGGCGAGCGAGCCATCCACC
>JBBRDX010000035.1:0-20508 GCA_038203515.1 Actinomycetales bacterium
CCGGTCTGCGGGTTGCGGCCCGTGCGCGCTGCGGTAGCGGTGCGCTCGACTCCGAGCCAGCCCGGGATCGTGACCTTGCCGTCGTTTGCAACGGTGTCGGCGAGGGTTGCGAAGAAAGCGTTCAGAACGCCGTCAACTGCAGCCTGGCTCTGGCCAGAATCTGCGGCAACCTTGGCAACGAGCTCGGTCTTGTTCAGCGACTTGTCAGCCATTGAGTGTCCTCCTCGGACCTTTGTCTGTAAAAACAGGTTTTCACGTAAATGCGGGCGACGCCCCGTAGGAGCGACTCCGTCGGTCGGTTCGACCGCGTTGAATCTAACAGAGTTCCGCCAAAAACCCCGGATTTACGGCGTTTTGAGACGCTTTCACCCCCGGAAACGGCTCATTTTGCGCTCTGGGCACAAACAAGAAGGGGATGTCGACCGAAGTCGACATCCCCTCACCGTTCGGAACCGCTGGTTCCGGTTGGCGGATAGTGCGGTATTACCAGCTGGACTTGGTGATACCGGGCAGTTCGCCGCGGTGCGCCATGTCGCGGAAACGCACGCGCGAGATGCCGAACTTGCTGAGGTGTCCACGGGGACGACCGTCAACCGCGTCGCGGTTGCGCAGGCGAACCGGCGACGCGTTACGGGGCAGCTTCTGCAGGCCCAGGCGAGCCGCTTCACGCGACTCGTCGGTGCCGGCCGGGTCAACGAGGGCCTTCTTCAGTTCAAGACGCTTCGCCGCGTAACGCTCGACGATAACCTTGCGCTGGTTGTTCTTGGCAATCATGCTCTTCTTCGCCATTTTTAGCGCTCCTCACGGAATTCGACGTGCTTGCGGACTACCGGGTCGTACTTCTTCAACACGAGGCGGTCTGGATCGTTGCGGCGGTTCTTCTTGGTGACGTAGGTGTACCCCGTGCCGGCTGTCGAGCGGAGCTTGATGATCGGACGGACGTCCTGCTGCTTTGCCACTAGATCTTCACCCCACGGCCGAGGATATCCTTGACCACTGATTCGATACCGCGAGCGTCAATGACCTTGATGCCCTTGGCGCTCAGCGTCAGCGTGACGCTGCGCTTGAGCGAGGGGACGTAGTAGGTCTTCTTCTGCACGTTCGGGTCGAAGCGTCGCTTCGTCCGGCGGTGCGAGTGCGAAATTGCGTGTCCGAAGCCGGGAACGGCTCCAGTCACCTGGCACACTGCGGCCATGGTTTTCCTCCGATTACCGTAGGGACGAATTGTCCCTACCCAAGATTTCTTGTCGGCACACACAGCCCACCAGACGAACGCGGGGGTTTGTGCACAGGCCACGGCGCAGAATGCGCGCAGCAACGGCCAATACTACGGATGCTGCGGGCGCTTCGCAAGGTGGGACCTATCTCAGGAGCAGAGCGTGCCGATCGCGGTGAACTCGGCCTGCACATCGGTGACGGCGACTTTGAGCTTGGCGGTATCGGCGGACGGAGTGCCGACCACGGCCTTCACCTGCACGATCATCTCCTTGATCGAGTCGTCCGCCCCTCTGCCGGCCCTCTTCACTTCTGCGTTAGAGACCTTCTTGAGTCCCGCGTCGAAGGCATCCGCCACCGACTGTAGTCCCGCGATCGCCCTGTCGGGATTGGTGGCGATCTCGCCGAAGCTCGACGCGAGCTCGGCGGTCGACGAGCTCACAGAAGTCTCGAGTGACTTGCAGGCGGCCGCCTTCGTCTGCGTGGATGCAGCGGGGGTGGATGGCGCGGGTGCGGATGCCGCGGGTGAAGAGGCGCCGGAACCCGAGGCGGTGCAGCCGGCGAGGGCGAGGGCCAGGGCCACGCCGGTGACAGCAGTGCGGAGCACGGTGGTGAGAGCGGTACGAGACAGCGTGGACATGAGGTTCCCCAGATATTTTGGTGGTGCGCCAATTTAGTTTAACCGTGGGCCGCCGCGAAGGCGAGCCGGTCAGCGGGCCTGTGAGCAGGCGGCGCACAGCCCGAATACGTCCACGACGTGGTTCGGCTGGGTGAAGCCGTGCTCGGCGGCGACCGACTGCGCCCAGCGCTCCACGGCATCCGCTTCGATCTCCACCGTGAGTCCGCAATTGCGGCAGATGAGGTGATGGTGATGCTGCCCCGGCGTGCAGGCGCGGTACAGGCTCTCACCCTCTGGCGACTGCAGTGAGTCGGCTTCCCCTTCGGTCGCGAGGTCGGCAAGCGCGCGGTAAACGGTGGCGAGGCCAATCGGCGACCCCGACTCGCGCAGCACGGAGTGAAGTCCCTGGGCGCTGACGAATCCGTCGTCGGCGCCGAGGGCCCCGCGCACGGCCTCGCGCTGCCAGGTATTTCGCTTGCGGGTGGGGTTGGTCATCGCGCTCCCACCCCGGGCGTTGCGGCGACCAGCCGACCGGCGTCTCCCCGGCGGGTGCGGCGCGCACCAATCACCCGGCAGACGATGTAGATGAGAAAGGAGATGGTGGTGACATAGGGGCTGATCGGCAGTCCGCCACCGAGCGCGAGCAGGATGCCGCCGACGACGGATGTCACCGCGAAGGCAACACTGAGCAGGGGAGCGAGAAGAGGGGAGGCCGTTACCCTCATGGCGGCAGCGGCCGGTGTCACGAGCAACGACAGCACGAGCAGCGCCCCCACGATCTGGATCGACACCGCCGTCGCGAGACCGAGCAAGATCATGAAGGCGATCGAGAGGCCGGTGACCGGTAGTCCCTTCGCGCGCGCGACATCCGCATCCACGCTCGCAAAACTCAACGGGCGCCAGATCACGAAGAGTGCGGCAATGACCACCACCGAGATGATCACGAGCATGAGCAGCTGCGGGTTATCCACCGATACGATCTGGCCGGTGAGCAACCCGAACTTGTTTGCGCTGCGCCCCGGGTAGAGAGCGAGGAAAAGGATGCCGAGCCCCAGGCCGAATGGCATCAGCACGGCGATGATCGAATTGCGCTCGCGCGCCTTCGCGCCGAGCACACCGATGAGCAGCGCAGCGAGTAGGGAGCCGCCGATGGACCCCGCCACCACGTTCACCCCGAACAGCAGCGCCGCGGATGCCCCGGCAAAGCTCAGCTCGCTGATTCCGTGTACCGCGAAGGCGAGGTCACGGGTCATCACGAAGGGGCCGATGAGGCCGCCGACGACACCGAGCAGTGCACCGGCGATGATCGAGTTCTTAACGAGGGCAAGCAGTTCGCCGTAGTTGTCGAATCCGAAGATCTGGTGCCAGAGGTCGGAGTTCACGTTACGGCTCCGACGTGGTGCTGCAGGTGGTCGTGCACGCCGTAGCCCTCCGGGGCACCGAGCACGACGATGCGCCCTCGGCTGCGGATGACCTCGACCGGGGTGTCGTACATGTAGGAGAGGACCTCGCTTCGCAGCACCTCGTCGGGGGTTCCCACCCGGAAGCGGCCGCCGGCGAGATAGAGCACCCGATCCACCATCCCGAGTATGGGGTTCACATCGTGCGTGACGAAGATCACCGCCGTGTTGATCGCCTCCCGCTGTTCGTCGATCAGCTCGCTCACCTGGCGCTGGTGGTGCAGGTCGAGAGAGATGAGCGGCTCGTCACAGAGCAGGAGGCTCGGATTGCCCGCTATCGACTGGCCCACCCGCACACGCTGCTGCTCACCGCCGGATAGCGTCGCGACCGGCACGTTCGCATAATCCGTGGCGCCGACGGATTCGAGGATGCCGTCCACCTGCCTCCGAACCGCCCGCGAATTGATCGGTAGCCCCCAGCGATGGCCGTTCACTCCGAAGGCCACGAGATCGCGGGCACGAAGCGGGGTGCCCTGCTCGAGCAGCTTCTGCTGGGGGATGTACCCGATGCGCCGACTGCCCCGTGTCACGGGCTCACCGAGGAATTCGATCGTGCCGGAGCTGAGTTTCTGCTGGCCGAGGATCGTCTTCAGCAGGCTGGTCTTGCCGGTGCCGTTGGGGCCGAGCACCGCGAGAAACTCTCCCGGCTGCACCTCGAGGTTGAGATTCTGCCAGAGCTGGCGATCGCCGAAAGAGAGAGTTGCTCCCTGGAGCCTGAGAATGGGAGCCGTCATTTGAGTGCTCTCATTTCAGCGAGGCGGTAATCGCGGCGAGGGTGGCGGTCATCCAGGCGATGTAGTCCCTGCCTGCCGGGAGGGTCTCCCGCACGGGCACGGTGGGCACGCCAGCCTTCTTCGCGGCGGCGAGCACCTGCTCGGTCTGGGGCCCGCTGGTCTGCTCGTTGTAGGCGAGCAGCTTCACGGCATGGTCGCTGAAGAGCGCGAGAGTCTGTGTCAGCACGAGTGGCGAGACATCCGTGCCCTCCTCGATCGCCGCACTGAATTTCTTCGGCGTCTTGTTCACAAGGCCTATGGCATCGAGCATATAGAGCGGCACGGGTTCGGTAATGGCGGCTCCTTCACCCCCGGCAGTGATTTTGAGAGCGGCCTCGCTCCTCTCCATCGAACTCACGGCGTCGGAGAACGTCGCACCCTTCGCGGCGAAGACGGAAGCGTGCTTCGGGTCGAGCTTCGCAAGGGTCGACTCGATCCTGGTGACCACCTTCTGAACGGTGGGAAAGTCATACCAGAGGTGCTCGTTAAACTCCCCGGTGGTCGGAGCCTGGTCGTAGCCCGAGATGGTGGCGGCGTTGAGCAGCGCCACCCTCGGATTGTTCGCACCCTTCAGCAGGGTGTCGACGAAGTCGTCATAGCCCCCGCCGTTCTGGATCACGACGTCGGCTTTCGACAGTGCGAGCTGAACCCGGGCGTCGGCCTCGTAGGAGTGCGGGTCTTGCGCGGGGTCGGAGATGATCGAGGTGACCGACACCCGGTCCCCGCCGATCTGCTTCGCGATATCGCCGTAGACATTCGTGGACGCGACGACATGGACGAGTCCGTCGTCTTTCTGCGGGGTCGCGGCAGTCGAGCATCCGGCCAGCGCGAGGCTCAGCGCGATGGCGCCGGAGATGAGGGGGAGTGCGTACTTTGTGCGCATGAGAGTCGATCTTCTCAACGAGGTGGATAACGGTAATGAGATTCGTTATCAATAGTACTGCGCAAGGGAGTGCCGCCGCGCCACGCCTTTTTCGCTTCGATCACGCCGTGGCGGCCAGCGCCACGCGTAACTCCCCCCACCGCGCCCATCAGTGACACGTGCGCCCGGAAATTTGGGCACGCGTGTCACTCGGGGGCGCGGCGGGGGTAATTCCGTACCGCAAACCCAGCAAACCCCGCAAACCCCCGCGTACTCCCGCAGAATCTCGCGAAACTAATCGAGCAGCAGGGCCGGCTCTTCGATGACGCTCGCGACGTCCGCGAGGAAGCGGCTCGCGACATCCCCGTCCACGATGCGGTGGTCGAAACTCGCACCGAGGGTCGTGACGAAGCGCGGCCGCACTTCGCCGTCCACCACCCATGGCTTCTGCTTGATTGTGCCCATCGCCAGTATCGCGACCTCCCCGGAGTTGAGGATCGGCGTACCCGTATCCATGCCGAAGACGCCGATGTTCGTGACGGTGATCGTGCCGCCGGCCTGGTCAGCGGGACTCGTCTTACCGTCGCGCGCGGTAATCGTGAGTTGCTCGATCGCGGAGGCAAGCTCGCGCAGCGAGAGTTCCTGCGCCTCTTTGATGTTCGGAACGATAAGTCCACGGGGAGTCGCGGCGGCGATTCCGAAATTCACGTAGTGCTTCACAATGATCTCGCTGTCGGTCCACTGTGCATTCACCGTGGGGTTGCGACGCACCGCCCAGATCATCGCCTTCGCCACCATCAGCAGGGGAGACACCTTCACCCCGGCGAAGTCCGTGGAGTTCTTGAGCCGCTTCACGAACTCCATGGTGCGGGTGGCGTCCACATCGACGAACAGGCTCACGTGCGGGGCCGTGAAAGCACTCGAGACCATCGCAGTCGCGATCACCTTCCGCACCCCCTTCACCGGAATTCGCTCTTCGCGGTCGCAGCCCCACGCGGGAGTCTCGATGTTGCGGAACAGGGTGCCCTGCGAGGCCTGGCGCACCACATCCTCGCGCGTGATCTCGCCAGCAAGCCCGGTGGGTGTCACCTCCGAGAGGATGACGGCCAGGTCTTTCGCGAGCTTGCGGATGGGCGGCTTCGCAATGATGGCAGACGCAGATGCCGCGGGCACCGACGTCGGTCGCGGCGCGATGGCCGGCGCGGAAGCCGCGATGCCGGACGCTGTGCTCGTCGAGCCGGCGCCAGCCGGGGTGCTGGCCGGTGGTCGTGTGCGGCGCGAGGCAACGTGGCCCTTGATCCCATAGCCGACAAGCACGGCGTCACCGGTGTCGCTCGATTCAGCGGAAATGCTTCCGGCCGTCTCGGCGACCGTATCGGCACCCTCGAGCGTGGCCGTCGCGTCTTTCGTTCCCGCATCATCCGTGCCCGACGTATCCGTACCCGACGAAACGGAGATGATCGCTGTTCCGACATCCACCGTGGTGCCCTCGGCAACCAGGATCGCGGTGACCGTGCCAGCGAAGGGGGAGGGGAGCTCGACAAGCGACTTCGCAGTCTCGATCTCCACGAGCACCTGGTTTATCGCGACCTCATCGCCGGGCTTGACCTTCCACGACACGATCTCGGCCTCGGTGAGGCCTTCTCCCACATCCGGGAGTGTGAATTCTGAGCTGGTCACGGCGGTCCTTTAGTTAGTAAGCCAGTGCGCGGTCGACAGCCTCGAGGATGCGGTCGGCATCCGGAAGGTAGACGGTCTCGAGTTTTGCCGGCGGGAAGGGCGTGTCAAAGCTCGAGACTCGCAGCACCGGAGCTTCGAGCGAATAGAACGCCCGCTCGGTGATGGTCGCAGCGATCTCGGCGGAGACGTTCACCGAGCCCGGTGCCTCGGATGCTACGACCAGTCGCCCGGTCTTCTGCACCGAGGTGAGGATCGGCTCATAGTCGATCGGCGAGAGCGAGCGCAGGTCGATGACCTCCACGCTCGTTCCCTCCTGCTCGGCGAGCTCGGCCGCCTGCATGAGCACATTGACCATCGCGCCATGGCCGACCAGCGTGACCTCGGTGCCGGTGCGCACGACCCGACTCGAGTGCAGCGGAGAGGCGCTGGCCCTGAAATCGACCGGCCCCCTGTGCCAGTACCTGCTCTTCGGCTCGAAGAACAGCACCGGGTCGTTGGACGCAATCACCTCCTGGATCATCCAGTAGGCGTCATTCGGGGTGCTCGGACTCACGACGCGCAGGCCGGGTGTGTGAGCGAAGTACGCCTCGGGGCTCTCCTGGTGATGCTCCACCGCTCCGATGTGGCCGCCATAGGGAACACGGATCACCACGGGCATGGTGATCCGACCCTCGTGACGACTCGTCATCTTGGCTAGCTGGGAGGTGATTTGATTGAATCCGGGGAAGATGAATCCGTCGAACTGGATCTCGCAGACGGGGCGGTAACCGCGCATCGCCAGTCCGATCGCCGTTCCGATGATGCCAGACTCCGCCAGCGGGGTGTCGAATACGCGTTGTTCCCCGAACTCGGCCTGCAGGCCTTCGGTGACACGGAATACGCCGCCAAGGGGACCGATGTCCTCACCCATCAGTAGCACTTTGGGATCGTCGGCGAGAGCTTTACGCAGCCCGGCGTTGAGCGCCTTGGCGAGAGGGAGTTCCTCAGTCATCGGGCGGTGCCCCCAGGCTGGCCTCATAGTCGGCGAGCCACTGCTTCTGGGCATCCATCAGCGGATGCTGCTCCGAATACACGTGGTCGAAAATCAGGTCGGTCGACGGCACCTCGAGTTCGAGGGTGCGGCGGCGCAGGTCGGCGGAGAAGTCGTCGGCCTCGGACGCGGCGGCAGTGAAGAAATCATCGCCCTCGCCCCGACCCCGGAGGTAGCTCGCGTACCTGGCGATCGGATCCTTCGCCACCCAGGATGCCGTCTCCGCATCCCGGCGGTACTTGGTCGGGTCGTCACTCGTGGTGTGCGCGCCGATGCGATAGGTGAGCGCTTCGATCAGCCGGGGACCCTTGCCGGCGCGGGCCTCGTCGAGGTTTTTGCGGGTAGCGGCGTAGCTCGCGAGCACGTCGTTGCCGTCGACCTGGATGCCGGGCATGCCAAACCCTCTCGCACGCTGGTAGAGCGGTATACGGGACTGCACGCGCACCGGCACCGAGATGGCCCACTGGTTGTTCTGCAGGAAGAAAACTTGCGGCGCGTTGAAACTGGCAGCGAAGACCAGCGCCTCGCTCACGTCGCCCTGGCTGGTCGCGCCGTCTCCGAAGTAGACCATCACCGCACGATCGATCTCGGGGTCGCCGGTGCCGGTCTCGCCATCGAGGGTGATACCCATCGCGTAGCCGGTGGCATGCAGTGCCTGCGATCCGAGCACGAGCGTGTAGAGGTGGAAGTTGCCGCGCTCGACCGGATCCCAACCGCCGTTGGTCACGCCGCGCATCAGGCGCACGATGTCGACCACGTCGACGCCGCGGATCATTCCGACCGAGTGTTCACGGTAGGACGGAAAGAGATGATCCTGGGCCCGCGCGGCTCGTGCAGATCCGACCTGCGCGGCCTCCTGGCCGTGACTCGGAGGCCAGAGAGCGAGCTGTCCCTGGCGCTGGAGGTTGGTCGCCTCGAGGTCGAACCGACGGGTGATGACCATGTCACGGTAGAACTGGCGTAGTTCGTCGTGGGAGAGCGCCTCGATGTAGGGCAGGTACTCCGCCGCCGTGTCATCCGTCTGGAGGGTGCCATCGATCGAGAGAAGCTGCACCATCTGTGCGGATCCTGCCACGGTGGCCTCACGGTCCTGTTGTCGATCGGAATGCCTGTTGGGCGGGGAATGCGTCGCGCAGTCATCGCGAATTTTGTTCGGCGACGTTCTAATCTAACGCGGGCTCGGATCGGCGCCTTGGTAGGGTGCGTACAACCTCCGCCGCGGCCCTTAGGAGTTTATCCACTGACTGCGATTCACCGATCGAGATCCGGATTCCATCAGCGCGGAGCGGTCGCACCACGATTCCTGCGGCCGAAAAGACCTCCGCCGCGGCCGCGGTCTGCTCACCGGTCGCCAGCCAGACGAAGTTGCCGTGCGGGCGCGGCACCGTCCACCCCTGGTCGACGAGCGCTCTCCACACCTCGTCGCGCAGCACGGCGAGCCGATGTACCCGCTCGAGGAGGATCTCCTCGTGGTCGAGGGAGACCAGGGCCGCCCGCTGGGCGGCCTCCGTCACCGACAGGGGGATGGACGTCGTTCGCGCGGCGTCGAGGATGTACTCGGGTCCGACCGCGTAGCCAATTCGCAAGCCAGCGAGGCCGTAAGCCTTGGAGAAGGTGCGCGTGACGACGAGATTGGGGTGTCGTCCGCTGAGCTCGCTGCCATTGACCGCGGACTCGTCGGTGACGAACTCGACGTAGGCCTCGTCGAGGACCACGAGGATGTTCGCGGGCACTTCGGCCATGAAGTCAGCGAACTCCGCGGCCGTGACCATCGAGCCGGTGGGGTTATTGGGGCTACAGACAATCACGACGCGAGTGCGATCGGTGATCGCCGCGAGCATCGCGGGCAGGTCGTGCCGATGATCAGCGGTGTTCGGCACGGGCACGCTGGTCGCCCCGGCCACCGCGACGAGTCCCGGGTAAGCCTCGAATGAGCGCCAGGAGTAGACGACCTCCTCGCCCGGTCCCGCGGCGGCCGAAATGAGCTGGGCGAGGATCGCCACCGATCCGGCACCGAGGTGCACCTCCTCACTGCGCACGCCGAAGCGCGCCGCCAGCCGGCCGCGCAGCTCGAGCCCGGCGGCATCCGGATAGCGGTTGACTCCGGAACTCGCCACGATGGCGGCCACTACCTCGGGAATGGGGTCGAAGGGGTTCTCGTTCGACGACAGCTTAAAGGCATCCGTATCGGCGGGCTTACCCTGCGCGTAGGCGGCGAGCGCCACGATCTCCGGACGCAGTCGCACGACGGTGGGGGGCGAATTGATCACCCCACAAGCCTACGTGCCGCGCGAGTGCGCGAGGCCGATACGAGGCGTGCTGGTGCCGGGGCCGATTGTGTGGCTCCCTCTCCGGGCGGCATAGTTGAGGCATGAGATTCCTGGTGCGCCTTCTGGTCAACGCCGTCGCCCTCTGGTTGACGACCCTCATCGTGGCCGGTGTGACCGTCGTGGCGTTTCCGCCGCGGGACACCCTTGCGGTGGTGCTCACCTATCTACTGGTCGCCCTCATCTTCGGCATCGTCAACGGAGTGATCGGCAACTTCATCCGCATCGTCGCATTTCCGCTGTATATCCTCACGCTCGGACTCCTCGCTCTTGTGGTCAACGGGCTGCTCCTGCTGCTTGTGAGCTGGATTTCGGGACTCCTCGGCTTCGGTCTCGTGGTCGACGGATTTTGGTGGGGCGTGCTCGGTGCCCTCGTTCTCGCGCTGCTCAGCTGGCTCATCGGCATCCTCATCCGCCCGATCGTGGGGCGGGATAAGCGCTAGCCGTCTCCCGCATCCCCCGGTACAAGGTGGAATCAACGCTCGTAGCGCCGTCGCCGAAGCGATCGAAAGCGGCGAGTGCGGAGACGATCCGCGTCTCGGTGGACGCATCGACCAGAGCCGCCGTTTCTCGATAGCCGGCCAGCTGGTGCGCGGGGAACATCACCTCGGTCGAGACCGGACGGCCGTCGAAGAGTTCCCGGCGCACCAGCACAGGATCGGCGGATGCCCGACTGCCACCGACCGCCGGGACGATGTCATCGCTGTGCTCGAGGGCGACCCACGGGATGCTCGATGGCACAGCTACCTGCGCCGCCGGTGCGCCGAGCGTGTAGAGCCCGCGGGTGTCGTAGTCGCCGGATGCGGCGAGCTCGGCCGCGACGAGCCCACCCTGCGAATAGCCCGTGAACAGCACCGGTGAGGATGAGCTGATACCCGCATCGGCCATCGCCTGGGTCACCGCACGATACGCCCCGGTTTCCCGACCCGCGACAGCGTTCACATTGCTGGTCATGTCCCAGGGCTCGGAACCGGTTTCGAGCGAGAAGTCTCGGGTGCCTCCAACGTAGACCTCAAACCTGTCGAGTCCGCCCGGCTTCGAATAGCGGTCGATGCGCACCTGGGCGGCGCCCTGCGGAACACGGGCCGCCCGGTCGCTGTAGCTCTCCGCCCGAGTCACCGGCACTGTAGCACCGGATCGCATCACGGACACCGCTGACTCGGCCAGCATGCCCCGGGAGCGAGCGACTCCGACGACCACGCTCGCGGAGCTCGCGAGCCCCACGAGTCCCACGCCCTCATCGCCGATGGCATGCACAAGCTCAGGGGGGAGCTTGAGCAAGCCGCCGCCGAAGTCGTCCGCACTCATCACCGTGAGCCGCACGAGTTGCACCACCCTCGGGTCGGTGAGCACCACGCTGTTGCGCCGCAGCCATTCGGGCAACGCCCGGAACAGGGCGGCCCGCTTCTCGGGCGGGAGAAGTGCGATTCCGATGGCCGCTCCTGCGCCAATGCCAAGCACCGCCGGTAACACCTCGAGCGCTATCGTCGGCAGAAACAGCCCAAGCATCGAGCCGAACCTGCCAGCGACGTCCTGCGCGAGACGCTCGGCGACGCGCTCGCCGATACCGTAGGCATCCGCTGAGGCGATGAGGGCGATGTGAAGGCGCTCAGCCGACGGGGCCGCGCGGGCGAGTGCCGCCGCCGCGTCATCCATGGCCCGTTCGGCGGCGAGCGCACTCGAAGGGGCGGCCACGGCGTCGAGTTGCGCGACTCCGACCAGCCGGTCGATCGAGATGAGTTGCCCGTGACAGTCCGACAGCATCGCACGGAGATCGCTGAGCCGCCGCGCATCCTCGAAGAGCTCCGACGTGGCGACCGCGATGGAACCTCCACCGCCGATGACGATGTCACCAGCCATGACGCCCCCCGGCACGAGACCCCCCGGCACGAGACCCTCCGGCGAGAAGTGCGAGCGCCTGCCGGGTGTCACGGATCGCCTCGTCCACATGTGTTGCCGCCGCATGCACCTGGGTGGAAAGTTGGTGCAGGGCGCGCACGTACATGCGTCGTGCGTCGCCGCTCCACACTCCGTCGCCCGCCTGGGACGGCATCACCGCCCGAGCGTTGGCAAGTCGACCGGCTACTCGGTCGAGCGCCAGAAGCTGGCGCTGCAGCGCGAGACCGACTCCGCTTTCGCTCACTGTGCCGATATCCATCCGCACCCCTTTCCTCGGCCAATGGTCGGCCGCTGGGGCAGAGCCCGGCAGCGGGGGAGCGGAAGCCGCGCAAATACCGCGGGCAGCGGTGGTTGTGGAGGAGCGTCGACCTGACCCCGCACCCCGATGTGCGAGAGACACGATGTGCGGGAGAATGGTCGCATGAGTTTCGACCGCACCTTCGACGAGTCGGCGCTCTTCCGCATCTGCTTCGTCTGCACCGGTAACATCTGCCGCTCCCCGATGGCCGAAACGGTTTTTCGGGAGATCGTGAAAGAGGCCGGCTACGAAGGCGCGATCACGGTGATCTCGGCCGGCACCGGCGATTGGCACGTGGGCGAACCCTCGGATGCCCGCACGACCTCAGCCCTCAGCGCCCACGGCTACGACGGGTCGCACCACCGCGCGAAGCAGTTCGATCCGGAATGGTTCGATCACCTCGATCTCGTCGTGGTCTTCGATCGCAGCCAGGAACGGATCCTGCGCGCCTGGGCCAATACTGAGCAGGACCGCGGCAAGGTGCAGATGCTGTTGAGCTTCGACAGTGACCAGGCCACGCAGGTGGACGTGCCCGACCCGTACTACTCCGATGCCGCCATGTTCGACGGCGTGCTCGGCATGATCGAAAAAGCCAGCGCGGCGCTGTTCCGCCAAATCGAACCAGGAATCCGACGGGTACCCTCATGAATCCCCTCCCCGAACAACCGCTCAGCCCGCTCGATGGCCGCTACCGCTCCGCCGTCACTGGCCTCGGAGAACACCTCTCCGAGGCCGGGCTCAATCGCGCTCGCGTTCATGTGGAGGTCGAGTGGCTGCTCTATCTCACCGACAACGAGATGTTCGGATCCCACCGGCTCGACGCCGAGCAGGCGCGCGCCCTTCGCGCCCTGGTCACCGAGTTCGGGCAGGCCGACATCGATGAGCTTGCCGCCCTCGAGGCCACCACCCGCCACGACGTGAAGGCCGTCGAGTACTACGTGCGCAAGCACCTTGTCGAGGCGGGGCTCACGGATGTCGCGGAGCTGACACATTTCGCGTGCACGAGTGAAGACATCAACAACCTCTCCTACGCGCTCACGATCCGCGCGGCCGTCGCCGAGGTGTGGGTACCGAAGATCTCCGCGGTGATCGATGCGCTCTACTCTCGCGCGATCGCCCACCGAGCGGATGCAATGCTCGCGCACACGCACGGCCAGCCCGCGACCCCCACGACGGTTGGCAAGGAATTCGCGGTGTTCGTCAGTCGGCTGCGCCGCATCCTGGCCCAGGTCGACGCGGTGGAATACCTCGGGAAGTTCAGCGGCGCCACCGGAACCTTCGCCGCGCATGTCGCCGCCGATCCGAACCGGGACTGGCCGGCGATCTCCCGCGACTTCGTCACCTCGCTCGGCCTGGACTGGAACCCGCTCACCACCCAGATCGAGCCACACGACTGGCAGGCGGAGCTGTACCAGCGGATCAGCCACGCCAACCGGGTGCTGCACAATCTCTGCACCGACATCTGGACTTACATCTCGATGGGCTACTTCACCCAGATCCCGCAGGCGGGCACCACCGGGTCATCCACGATGCCGCACAAGATCAACCCGATCCGTTTCGAAAACGCCGAGGCGAACCTGGAACTCTCCAGCGCGCTCCTCGACTCTCTCGCGGCGACCCTCGTCACCTCCCGGCTGCAGCGTGATCTCACCGACTCCACCACGCAGCGCAACGTCGGGGTCGCCCTCGGGCACTCCGTGCTCGCGCTCGACAACATCCAGCGTGGGCTCGGCGAGATCGCCGTCAATACCGCTCGCCTTGCCGAAGATCTGGACGGCAACTGGGAAATTCTGGGCGAAGCGATCCAGACGGTGATCCGCGCGGAGGTCACCGCCGGCCGCAGTTCTATCGCTGACCCGTACGCGATGCTCAAGGAGCTCACACGCGGCAGGCGTGTGGGTCGGACCGAGCTCGTCGCATTCGTGCAGGGGCTGGACATCGGCGACGAGGCGAAGGCCCGGCTGGTGGAGCTCACTCCGGCCGGATACGCGGGGCTCGCGAGCGGTCTCGTGGACTATGCCGCGCCGCGGTAACCGGGTGCGGGGCCACCGCCGGTTCAGCTGGCTCAGTGGCCGCTGTCGGACTGGTGATCCTGCTCGGTCAGGTCGATCTTCTCGGCGTCATCCGGCTTCACGGCCAGCGCGAGCATCGCGATCACGACGAGCGACACGATGAAGGTGACCCCGGCGAAAACGAGTGCGAGCGTCACCTGGCGCGTACTGAGCACGACGACGAATCCGATGAACACCGCGATCACCGCGGACATGACGACGTACTCGAAAGGCCGGAGACGATCTCGACGACTCGGATGCCTGCTATTCTGAGCGGTCACGCCCGGTTCTCACTCTCTGCTGGGTGGGTCGATTCGGATTCTTCCATGGGCTCCGTGAATGTCACGGATGCCACAGCGGCCTGGGTCCCCCACTTGGCCGAGAGGCCTGCGATCGTCAGGAAGACCGTGGTGATGGCCGCCCAGGCACCGAGTGCTCCGACCGCGACGACGGAGGCATCCAACACTCGCTTCACATGATCCGGGCCGGCATAGTTCTGCCGGTAATCCGGGGGAATCAACACGAAGGCCAGGGCGGCGAGCACCGTGAGGGCGCCCACGGCGATCCAGTCGCCGGATGCTGCGAACCGACGCCTGCTTCGCACGCCGCTGTACAGCTCGAGGAACCCGGTCACTGCCGCGAAGATCGTGAGAACGAGGAAGAGGAATCGCACCTCGCTGCTGCTCGTATGGCCGCCTCTCACCAGGAGTGCGACAAGTCCCGCGGCGAAAGTGACCACGGCCTGGGTGAGAAAGTAGGGGCGCACGCGTGAGCCAGCGAGCCGGAGCCAGGCCAGGGCGGCTAGCACCAGGCCGGCCACAATGCCGAAGACACCGAAGGCGGTGAGGCCGAATTGGGCCGAGTGATCGGCGGAGAAGGTGATGACGAGCGCGAGTCCGGCGGCGGGCACGGCACGGGCGATCGGCATCGGCCAGTAGGCGGCGCGCTGGGCGGCATCCTCGGCCGATACGGCGGAGGGGAACGCTGCGGCGCTGGATGCTGCGGCGGAGGTGCGTGCCACGGCCAACCCTCTCCTGCCTGCCCTGCCACCCGCGGGTGACGCCGCCCGGTGGGCAACGCAGTACAGTTTACGCTGCCCTGCCCGTCAGCATCCCCGGTGTCCGTGCGGTGCACGGCCGCCCGGTACCTCCGCCTCGGCTAGTGCGCGTTCGCTAGCGACGCGTACATCGTTGCCGAGCTGACCTGAACCGCCCTACCCTGCCTCCGTGTCGTCTCCTCCCGCGCGCACGCGGGTGACGGTCTCCCACGCCGCGGTCGCCACGAGCAGCGCGGTCATCATGGCGAAGAGTACGAACGGCGTCATCCCCGCGGATGCCGCGAAGGCGACGACCATGAGGGTGGCACCCACGATGTGCGACAGGAGCATTTCGCGCACGACTACCCAGCGGAACACGGTGAGTCCGACGAGGTAGAGGAATGGTCCACCGACGATCACGATGGCGGTCGAGACTTTCATTGCGTCATCCGGATGCCCGAGGACCTCCTTGTCTGCCACCGAGCCGAGCACGATCCCCGCGACGATGATGGCGTGAGTGTAGGTGTACGCGCGATTCCCCAGCCGACCCGGCTTGTCGGCACGAGCGATCGCTTTCGCCCCCGCATTCTCAGCATGGTCGAAATAGAGCCACCACAGTGTCACAGCATTCACGAATGCAAGCAGCACCGAGGCGACGCCAACAGCGGAAGACTCCTGGGCGACGAACGCGAACCCGGTGACGAGAAACGATTCGCCGAGCGCGATGATGACGAACAGGGCGCTGCGTTCGGCGATGTGCGGACCGGAGATGTCCCAGTCTTCGACTCGTACTGAACCTCGTCCGGGGAGCCGGAATCCCACCGCCCCTGACAGGTATTCGATCCCTAGCGCGATGAGCCAGAACCAGATCCGGAATTCGATCGGCAGGAGTCCGCCGAGAATCCAAAAGACGCCCGACGCAGCAAGCCAAATGAGCACGCGGACGAAATCCTTGGACAGATCACGATTATGGCGGGCTACGGCGGCGATCATGAATAGCGTGCGGCCGATCTGGAGCACGACGTAGGCGATCGCGAAGGTCAGGCCGCGAGCGCCGAACGATTCAAAGATCGAGACGCTCATGATGAATCCGACGAGCGCGAGCCCGATGACCGCGGCACGCACCGGAAAACGTGCCGGATCGAGCCAGTTGGTCACCCATGTCGTATACACCCAGACCCACCAGAGGGCGAGCACGAGCACTGCGGACTCAAGGGCACCGGTCGGTGACTGGTTCGCGTACAGGTAGCGCGACAACTGGGTGAGAGCCAATACGAAAATGAGGTCAAACAGCAACTCAATGTAGGTAACCCGATCGCTCTGCTCGCCGCCCTCAGGTCGGAGCAGGTTACGGCGAATCCCGAAACGGGACAGTCGGGGAGGCTTCGGCGTCGGGGTCACTGCTCCATTCTGCCGCGTCATCAGAGCCACGCGACAGCGATCGTTCGCGCGTTGGCGGTGTGATCATCCGGAACAGCAGTAAGAGCGGTACAAAGTGCGTCTCAAACCGAACCACCCGAAGTCAGGAGACCAGGCTAGGCCGGAGCCATGTCCTGAAAACGGGAGAAGTGGCCCTGGAACGCCACGGTGATGGTCTTGGTGGGACCATTGCGGTGCTTGGCCACTATGAGGTCGGCCTCGCCCGGACGAGTGCTCTCCTTCTCGTAGGCGCTGTCGCGGTGCAGCAAGATCACCATGTCGGCGTCCTGCTCGAGCGATCCCGATTCACGCAGGTCGGAGAGTGCCGGCATCTTGTCGGAACGCTGCTCAGGACCACGGTTGAGCTGTGAGAGGGCGATGACGGGCACCTGCAGCTCCTTCGCGAGCAGCTTCAGCGCGCGGGAGAACTCGCTCACCTCCTGCTGGCGTGACTCGACCTTCTTGCCCGAGGTCATGAGTTGCAGGTAGTCGATGATCACCATCTTGAGACCGACCTTCTGCTTGAGGCGGCGGCACTTGGCGCGGATCTCGACCAGGGTCATGTTGGGGCTGTCATCGATATACAGCGGGGCATCGTTGATCTGCCCGCGGGTCGAGGCGATCTTCGTCCAGTCCTCGGTGTGGAGCGTGCCCTTGCGCATGCTCTGCAGCGGCACGGCGGCCTCGGCCGACAGCAGGCGCATTGCGATCTCAGAGCGGCCCATTTCGAGCGAGAAGAAGATCGACGGCATGTCGTGCTTGATGGATGCGGCCCGCGCGAAGTCGAGCGCAAGCGTGGACTTACCGAGCGCCGGGCGAGCGGCCACGATGATCAGCTGTCCGCCGTGCAGTCCGTTCGTGAGCTCGTCGAGTTCGGCGAAGCCGGTCGGCACTCCCGTCATCGAGCCGTCGCGCCCTCTGGCCGCTTCGATCTCATCGATTGCTGTCGTTACCGCGACGGTGAGCGGCACAAAGTCCTCCGCTTCGACTCCGCCCATCACGCTGTAGATCTCGGCCTGGGCGTTGTTGACGAGGTCGACTACCTCGCCCTCGCTGGCGTATCCCATCTGCACGATGCGGGTTCCGGCTTCGACCAGACGACGCAGCACCGCCTTCTCGGCAACGATGGTGGCGTAGAAACCCGCATTGGCCGCGGTCGGCACGATGCCGGTGAGCGTGTGAAGGTATTCCGCACCGCCAGCCCGGATCAGTTCACCGGTCTTGGTGAGCTCGTCGGTGACGGCAATCACGTCCGTCGGCTCACCGTGCGCGTAGAGCGAGAGGATCGCGTCGAAGATGATCTCGTGCTTGGGGATGTAAAAGTCGACCGCGCGCACAGACTCGATGACGTCTGCCACCGCATCCTTGCTCAGCAGCATGCCACCTATCGCGCTCTGTTCGGCGAGGAGGTCGTAGGGCGGGGTTCGGTCGGAAGAGCGCTGATTCGAATCGCGCAGGTTCGAATCACGCCCCATGCCGTCACCCGTGTTCGGCGCGAGACCCAGGTGGGCTATCGACATCGTTCGCCCACTCTCTCTTCTCACGGCCTGCGCATGCAGTTGTACCGCTTCCAGTTCTACCGAAAGCACCCGACATCCACCCCCGGGAGTCGGATGCGGCCCGATCTCCCGGGAGGCACTGCTACACACTAGGGACACGCCGCAGGCTCGGCAAGCGCGCATCTTTCAGCGCAACTACAGCCTGTGGATAAAAGTGTTAGTAGATTGCGCGAAACGCCGCGCGGCGTGTGAACAACCTGTGCACTCATCTGTGTATAACTACCGATTTTGGAGCAATATAAATGATCTGATCAGCTATTAGTCTGAATTTTGGAAATGTGCAGAAAGATGTTTAGAGTGCGGGTTGAGGGTTCGGGGTCGCAGCGAAAGGGTTGTGTACAAAGGGGCGGTCCGGGAGCAGAATCAGTCGATAATTTGACACGCAAAGAGGGGGTAGCGGAAGGCTTTCGCTTCCTGCTACCCCCTCCGGGACGGCGGTACTTCTGGGCTATTCTGCCGTTACTTCGCGGCGACTACGGTGAGAGTTATTGTGGCGACGAGGTCGTCACGAAGACGCACGGTGGCCTCGTGCTGGCCGGTGGCCTTGATGGGCGAGGAGATCTCGATCTTGCGCTTGTCCACGGCACCGAGTCCAGCAGCGGCGACGGCTTCGGCGACATCCGTGGTCTTCACCGAACCGAACAGGCGTCCACCCTCGCCGGCCTTGACGGTCAGCTTGACGGTGGTGGCTTCGAGCTTCGCCTTGAGGTCCTGCGCTTCCTCGATCGTGGCGTGCTCGCGCGCGACGCGGGCAGCCTTGATCGATTCGACCTGCTTCTCCCCACCCCGGGTCCACGCGACGGCGAAGCCCTGGGGGATGAGGAAGTTGCGGCCGTAGCCGGTCTTGACGTCGACGACGTCTCCCGGTGCACCGAGGCCGGTGACCTCGTGCGTGAGAATCAATTTAGACATTTTCGTGACTCCTAACGGCCTGAGCCGGCGTAGGGGAGCAGTGCCATCTCACGCGCGTTCTTGACGGCGCGGGCGATGAGACGCTGTTCCTGCACGGAGACACCGGTGATGCGACGAGCGCGGATTTTTCCACGCTCCGAGATGAACTTGCGGAGGGTTGCGACGTCTTTGTAGTCGATGACACCGACGCGAATGGACTTCGCCGGGGCGGCGTTCTTGCCGCCCTTGAGAGTGCGGAGGGGCTTGCGGCGGTCGCCGCTGCTCTTTCCAGCCATGGTTTCTACTTCTTTCGTAAGGATTAGTGATCGAGTAGGTCGCTTCGCGACCGTATCGAGATCGACCTAGAAGGGCGTCTCGTCGTTGTAGCTTCCCGGGGTGTTCCAGACGTCTCCGCCGGCGGCACTTGCCGATGACGCCGAGGCGGGAGCCGATGCGGCCCACGGCTCTGTTGCGCCCTGGCCGCCGCGCGGCGCGCCGCCACCGTTGCCGCCGCCGCCCTCACGGGAGGTGCGGGTGACCTGCGCGGTCGCATACCGGAGGCTCGGACCGATTTCGTCGATCTCGAGCTCGATACTGGTGCGCTTCTCGCCCTCCTTGGTCTCGAAGGAACGCTGCTTGAGTCGGCCGATCGCGATGACGCGGGAACCCTTGGTCAGGGATCCGGCCACCTGCTCGGCATACTCGCGCCAAACGCTCGCACGAAGGAAGAGTGCTTCGCCGTCTTTCCACTCGTTGCTACCCCTATCCAGGGTGCGCGGGGTGGATGCGATGGTGAAGTTCGCAACCGCCAACCCGTTCTGCGTGTAGCGCAGCTCCGGGTCGCTCGTGAGGTTGCCCACCACGGTGATTACGGTTTCGCCAGCCATCGCTCAGTTGCCAGCCGGGGTATCGGCGACCGCGGTGACGGGCGCTTCGGCTGCGGGCGCTTCGGCTGCTGCTGGAGCGGCTGGCGTTGCCGGAGCGGCTGCAACATCCGCTGCCTTGGTTGCGCTTCCTGCGGCTGCGCCGGCCTTCGCGGGGGCGGCTGCTTTGCGGGCGGCCTTCTCCGCGGAGAGCTTTGCGGCTTCGGCGACCTGAGCGATGGCTTCCTCGGCACGGAGCACCTTGGTGCGCATGACCGCTTCGCTGAGCTTCAGCTGGCGGTCGAGCTCGACGGTCGCGTCGGGGTTCGCGGTGAGGGCGACGACGGCGTAGATGCCTTCGGTCTTCTTGTTGATCTCGTACGCGAGGCGACGACGTCCCCAGACGTCGACCTTGTCGATCGAACCACCATCATTGCGGATGACGTTGAGGAACTTATCGAGGCTCGGAGCCACGGTGCGCTCATCGATCTCTGGATCGAGAATTACCATTAGTTCGTACTGATGC
>JBBRDX010000036.1:0-20453 GCA_038203515.1 Actinomycetales bacterium
GTAAAAGGCTCATTCGTCACCTATGACGGTCGCCCGCTCAACGTCAGGCTGGGCTGGGCGCGGGCCCTCCAGGAGCAGGGACTCGACACGATCGTGCGGGTCGTTCGTGCCGAGCAGGTGCAGGATGGTGCGCTCGCCGCAGCCCTTGGCGAACCGAGCGAGCGCTTCATCGCGATTGATCGCCTCCGTTCGATCGTCGACGGCCCTGTGTTCTCCTATGAGCGGTCGCGGGTTCGGTCGACCCCCCGGGCGGCCGACGCGGTCGCGGCGGGCAAGGCCGCGGGATCACTCACCCAGATGCTGCTCGAGGCCGACCTCGTCGCGTCGACCGGCGAGCAGTGGGTGGAGGTGCGGATGCTCGACGAGGCCGAGGCCGCGCTACTTGACCGCGCACCCGGGGCCGCGTTCCTCTGGTCGCGCTGCGTCACGCGCAACGCCGTCGGTGAGCTCGTGGAGCACGTGGAGAGCCTGCTCGATCCCGCGCACTTCAGCCTGCACTTCCAGTTTGCGGCGCGCGAGTGACGGCGCGCGATCATGCCCTGGGCGCCCTTTACGGGCTGGCGATCGGCGACGCCCTCGGCATGCCGACGCAGCTGATGTCCCGGGCCGCGATCGCCAGTCGTTACGGACGGATCGACCGGTTCCGCGCGGCGGATGCCGGGCATCCGCTCGCGGGAGGTATGTCCGCCGGCCGCATCACCGACGACACCGAGCAGGCGCTTCTCCTCGCAGGCCTGCTCATCGAGGGGCACGGCCATGTGGATCCGGGAGTGTTCGCCCAGGCGCTGGTCGCCTGGGAAGACAGGATGCGTGAGCGCGGCTCACTCGACCTCCTCGGGCCGTCGACGAAGCGAGCGGTGCAGGCAGTCCTCGACGGGGAGCCGCTCGCCAGGGCGGGGCGCTTCGGTACGACGAACGGTGCCGCCATGCGGGTGACTCCGGTGGGCATCATCCGCGCATGGCAGGCTCCTGACATCCTCGGCGGCATCTCGCTGGACCCATTCGTCGACCTGGTCGTCGAAACCACCCTCGTCACGCACAACACCGGTGTCGCAATCGCTGGAGCGGCGGCGGTCGCGGCCGCGGTCAGTGCGGGCGTCGACGGCGCCGACCTTGCGGAGGCCTTCGCCGCTGCCCTCGACGCCGCGCGATTCGGTGGACTGCGGGGCTACTGGGTCGCTGCGGCAGATGTCGCGGCGCGCATCCGTCTCGCGATCGACCTCGCTCACCCGTCCGACCCTCACGACAGTCTCACCCGTCTCTACGAGATCATCGGCACGAGTCTTCTGACGCAGGAGTCGGTGCCGGTCGCCTTCGGCATCCTGGCCACCTTCCCGGATGATCCGTGGCAGGCCGTCTGCGCCGCCGCCTCGCTCGGCGGCGACAGCGACACCGTGGCCGCGATGGCCGGTGCAATCGGGGGAGCGGTTTGCGGCACTTCAGGCTTCCCCGTGGAGGCCCGGGAGACAGTCAGCGCGGTGAACTCCCTCGACCTCGAGTCGGTCGCGGAGCGCCTGTTGGCGCTGCGATGAAAGCGGCCCGACTCGTGAGCGTCGGCAACGTGATCGTGGACATCACGCTGCGCATCCCCGCGCTGCCCGAGCGAGGAGGCGATGTGCTCGCCCGCGACACCGGAAGCACCCCGGGAGCGGCATTCAACACCCTCGCGGCGGCTGCGCGGCAGGGCCTGGGCTGCGCCTACGGAGGAGGGCACGGCACCGGTCCGTTCGGCGACAGGGTGCGCTCAGCACTGAGAAACGAGGGGATCGAGGTGCTGCTCGATCAGACCGCCGATTCCGACACCGGGTTCGATATCGCACTGGTCGACGACGAGGGCGAGCGCACCTTCGTCACGGTGTTCGGAGCGGAGGCCGAGGTCACGGCACCCGCGATCGCGGGCATCCGCCTCGTCGATGGCGACCTGGTGCACGCCTCCGGTTACGGACTGCTCGATCGCACCAACGCGTCCGTGCTCGGGCCGTGGATAGCGAAAATCGGGCCGGGTCACACGGTGCTGCTGGATCCGGGACCGCTCGGTTCGGACATCCCTCCGGCGGTGCTCGCCTCCGTCGCCGGTCGCGCCGACTGGCTCAGTTGCAACCTGCGTGAGGCGCTGCGGTTGAGTGGTGCGGCAGATGCCTGGGGCGCCGCGGCGGTTCTGCGCGAGACCTGGCACGCGGTCGTCATCCGTCTCGGACCGGAGGGTTGCCTCCTACTGGAAGATGAGGCCGAACTCGTGCCGGGCTTCGCGGTCGGGGTGCTCGACAGCAACGGAGCGGGGGATGCTCTCACGGGGGCATTCCTCGCCGGACTGGCCGCAGGAGAATCATCGCGTGCCGCCGCACTGCGGGCTAACGCCTGCGCGGCTCTTGCCGTCACCCGCCGAGGTCCGGCGACCGCCCCGACCATCGCCGAGGTGCAGCGGCTGCTCGATGGCGCGGGTTAGGGCTGAAGTCGCTCGAGCACCCAACCGCCGTCGACGGCGGTGAAGACCAGTCGATCGTGCAGGCGCGACGTGCGTCCCTGCCAGAACTCGATAGAGCTCGGCACGACCCGGAATCCGCCCCAGTGCTCCGGCCGCGGCACGGTCGAACCCTCCGGATAGAGCGACTCGAGCTCGTGCATCCGGCCCTCCAGCACCTCTCGTGAGGCAACCGGCTCCGACTGCTCGCTGGCGAGGGCCGCGAGGCGTGACCCGTGCGGGCGCGTGGCGAAGTAGGCATCCGAGATCGCGGCATCCGCGCGGTGGGCGACACCCCGAACAATCACCTGGCGCGTGAGGGAGTACCAGGGGAAGAGCAGCGACACGGCCGGATGCGCGGACAGCGCCTGTCCCTTGTGAGACCGGTAGTTCGTGACGAATTCGAAGGCCTCGCCGTCGAGCCCCTTGAGCAACACCGTGCGACTGCTCGGTGTGCCGTCGGCATCCACAGTGCTCAGGACCATCGCGTTCGGCTCGAAGATCTGGGCATCCTCGGCGGCGGAGAGCCAGGTGGCGAACTGGGCCATCGGGTCGCGCAGCACCTCCGACTCCGAGAGGCCGGTCGATCCATAGTCCGTGTGCCGTTCGAGTGAGCTCATGTGCCGATCCTAGGCACGTCGGCTGCATGCACCCCCGTCCCCCTCGGCATAACTCCTGCAATCTGGGCAGCCTCCCGCGGCGGACCCCGTGTTTACGGGAGAAAGTCAGCGCGCGCCGGCAAATTGCAGGAGTTATGCAGCAGGGGCAGGGGCAGGGGCCGGGGCCGGGGCCGGGGGCAGTGTGACGTGGGTGGGGGCGAGTAGGGAGGGTGACAGGCCAGTGCGGCCGCTACCGGAAAATGATCGTTCGGGCCCCGTCGCGCAGCACGCGATTCTCCGCGAACCACTTGACCGCCTGCGTAAGGGTGCGCGATTCCTCGTCCTGCCCGATCGACATCAGCTCGGAGGAGGTTCGGGAATGGTCCACCCGCACCACATTCTGCTCGATTATCGGACCCTCGTCGAGATCGCTCGTCACAAAGTGCGCCGTCGCACCGATGAGCTTCACGCCGCGGGCATGCGCCTGGCGATAGGGATTCGCGCCCTTGAATCCCGGCAAAAAGGAGTGATGGATGTTGATGATGCGTCCCGACAACCGGTCGCAGAGCGCGGGCGACAGGATCTGCATGTACCTCGCCAGCACCACGAGCTCGACGTCGAATCGTTCGACCGCATCGAGTACGCGGTCCTCGAACGCCAGCTTCTGGCCCTCGGATGTCACGGGGTGCGACTCGAACGGCACACCGTAGAACTCCGCGAGCCCGCCGAGATCGGGGTGATTGCTCAACACGAGCGGGAGCTCGACGGGCAACTGCCCGGCTCGTTCGCGGAACAACAGGTCGTTGAGGCAGTGGGCGGCCGTGGAGACGAGCACGAGCGTGCGGAGGGGGCGGCCAACGACATCCAGGGTCCAGGTGGCGTCGTAGTGCGCCGTGACCGGTGCGATGGCTGCTTCGAAGGTCTCGCGGGTCACGGCGGATTCCACCTGCAGCCTCATGAAGAAGGTGCCCGTGTCGGCGCTCGAGAACTGTTGCGATTCCGTGATGTTGCCGCCGGCGGTCACGATGGCCCCGCTGATCGCGTGCACGATGCCAGGCCGGTCGGAGCAGACGAGGGTCAACACCCAGTGGGTCGATGGCAGAGGGGTCACGTGCTTAGGCTATTGCCTTCACCACCCCTACTCTGGAGAGGATGCCGCATGAGCCGCGGCCTCCCGCGGACGGCGTCACGTTCCACCCCTCCCTCGAACGGAATACCGGTCTCATGACCGCGCCACGAACGACCGCACCGTTTCCCTACTTCGCCCTCGTGACCGTCGCGGTTGCAATCTTCCTGAGTGTCACGACCGAGATGCTGCCGACAGGCCTGCTGCCGGAGATGAGCGCGGATCTGCGCGTCAGCGAATCACTCATCGGTATCACGGTGTCGGTCTTCGCCTTCACCGTGGTGGTCTCGACCGCGGCGCTCACCGTTCTCACCCGGCGCATCCCGCGTCATGCGCTCGTCGTGTCGGTGCTGCTCGTTCTGGCCGTGAGCACCGTGCTCGCCGCGGCCGCGCCCAACTACGCCGCACTCGTCGCCGCACGCATTCTCGGAGGCCTCGCGCACGGCCTGTTCTGGTCGGTCGTCGGCGCCTATGCCGCGTACCTCGTGCCTCGCGACCAGGTCGGTCGCGCGGTCGCCATCAGCCTCGGCGGCGGGTCGCTCGCCTTCGTGCTCGGAGTGCCCCTCGGCACTGCTCTCGGCCATGCCATCGGCTGGCGGGCGAGCTTCTTCATGCTCGGTGTGCTGCTCGTGATCGGGGCGGGGTTCGTCTACCGATTCCTGCCCCGCGTGGACCATCTCGCGGGCGCTGCCGTTGTCGGCACGGTGACCGGCGGCATCCCGGTTCTGCAGGACGAGATGCGGCAATCCAACGCTCCGCGTCGAGACCACTCCGCGACGGCCGTGGTCTTCGTCTGCGTGATCACCGCCACCACCATGATCGGCCAGTACAGCTTCTACACCTACGTCGCACCGTTTCTCGTGCGTGCTATCGGTCTCGACGAAGCGGCGGTGAGCCCCGCTCTCTTCGCCTTCGGCATCGCCGGGTGCCTGTCGCTGGTGCTTGTGGCGCTGGTGCTCGGCACGCGGCCGCGCCTCGGATTGATGGTGTCGTTGGTGGTGCTTCTCTTCGCCGTGGTGCTGCTCGCACTCCTCCCCCGGGTGCTGCCGGTGTCGCTGCCCGCATTCTTCCTGTGGGGACTGGCTATCGGCATCATTCCTCCCCTGCTCCAGACACGGATGCTGCACGCGGCTCCCGCGCGCATCCGCGACACTGCGAGCGCCTTCTATGCCACCGCATTCAACGCCGGCATCGGCGGCGGTGCCCTGCTCGGGGCGGTTCTGCTCGACACGCTCGGACTCGGATCGCTGCCCTTCGTCTTCGCAGGCGTCCTCGTGATCTCGATCGTGCTCGTGATCGTCTCTGACGCACTGCTGCGCCAACGCCCACCACGGCGGGTGATTGATCACTGACCCTCCAGCCAGCACCGACCCTCCAGCCAGCACCGACCCTCCAGCCAGCACTGCCTCTCCGGCGGGGGTTTCAGGGAGTTGCGGCAGGATCCGAGAGTCCGAGTCGGGGATAGAGCGACCGGTAGCCTTCCTGGAGGCCGCCGTTCAGGGCGCCAAGGACGTGGCCGCCGTTGGGCACTTCGAAGTAGGTCGTCTTCCATCCCGATGATTTGGCCGCAGCTTCCACCCTCTTCGCCTGTGTCACGTAGTGGCCGTCGTTGGAACCGACGGTGAATATGCCGACGGTGTCCGAGTAACGGTGGCCAGCGAGAATGGTCACCGGCTTGGCGGCCTGATATGCGGCTCCATCGCCGGCGAAGGACTCGGCAAGGGTCTGATTCGGCCTGGCAGATCCCGGGTATTCCTCACCGGATATGTCGAGCACGTTGCCCCAGATCTCGGGATGTTTGGCCCCGAGTGACAGGGCACATTGACCACCGTTCGAGTATCCGGCGATCGTCCAGTGCGCGGCATCAGACAGCACACGGAGGTTCGCCCGTGCCCACGCCACCACATCACCAACAAGGAAGGTCTCCGACTTGCCGTGCTTGGCGGTGTCGAGGCAGAGAGGGTCTATCGCAGGATTGCCGAGTTGGTCGGCCACGAGCACTATCGGTGCGAGCCCGTTGTGTCGTGAGGCGAAGGCATCAAGGATCGATTTCTGGAAAGACGGATCCGGGTTGCCGGGTTGCCCCATGAGCATGACAACCAGGGGCAGCGGCGGTGGGTCTTTCACGAGGGCGGCCGGTGGGAGATAGAGGCCAGCCGGTCGGGAGCGAAAACCGGAGAGGCTGTTGGGGATCGTCACTGAGCCGATGGTTCCCGTGGCGGGCTGATCTTTCGGCGGTATCCAATTCGCCCACAGTGCTCCCCGGGCGAGTGGCGTCCGACTAGGGCTGGGGGTCGGTGGCGGCGGCGGCAGGGCGATCGGTTTCTCGGTGGAGATGCCTACCAGGTCAGCGACTGTGCGATCGAGGCCGAAGTCCGCGTTGATCCCGACGGTACCGGTGATGGTGAACAGCACGATCGCGACCGAGGCGACCACTTTTCGAGGCCAGCGCGATTTCCAGAGGTTGACAATCGCAAGCCAGATGGCCGAGAACGTCAGACAGACCCAGATCGAGGTGGTGACACTGAGATCTACCCCAAAAGTATTGGTCACCTTCACGAGCCACAGCGCGACGAAGGCGATCACCGACCCGGCAAGCAGCGCGCTGGTGCCCGTAATGATCCAGCGTCGCGTTGGTCGACGCACGGCGATGAAGAGCACGGCACCGACTGCCAGGGTGTAAACAACACCAACGAACGGACCGTCGATGATGTTCATCCTCAGCAATGAATCCATGGGTGTCCTTAGTTTGGGTCTGCCAGCGCGCGACTTCAAGGCAAGCAGCCTGCGTGCTGTTCGTCTGTTGTGGTGGGGGGTCCAATTCGCCGATACCTCACTCAGACGGGCGGCTGAGCCCTTTAGACTAAAGCAGTCACGACTGGCGTTCGGATGGGCATCCATCAGGGAGTGACCATCTCCACGTTTCGGCCGTTCGCCTGGGCCGAACCGGATAACCTTTCTCTCGATCCGGTCACGCCAAGAGGAGTCATCCAGATGCCCGACACCGTCACTGCACCCAACACCTTGACTGCACCGCTCAGCGAGGTCGACCCCGAGATCGCTCGCGTTCTCGAACAGGAACTCGACCGCCAGCGGAATACCCTCGAGATGATCGCGAGCGAGAATTTCGTGCCGCGTGCCGTGCTCGAAGCCCAGGGTTCGGTTCTTACGAACAAGTATGCGGAGGGCTACCCCGGTCGTCGCTACTACGGAGGCTGCGAGTTCGTGGATGTCGCGGAATCCCTCGCCATCTCCCGGGCGAAGAGCCTCTTCGGCGCAGCCTACGCGAACGTGCAGCCGCACTCCGGTGCATCCGCCAGCGCGGCCGTGCTTGCGGCGATCGCGAGCCCCGGCGACCGAATCCTCGGGTTGGAACTCTCCCATGGCGGACACCTCACCCACGGCATGAAACTCAACTTCTCCGGCAAGCTCTACGAGGCCCACGCCTACGGTGTCGACCCGGAGTCGTTCCTCATCGACCTCGACATGGTGCGTGAAAAGGCCCTCGAGACTCGCCCACACGTGCTCATCGCCGGCTGGAGCGCCTATCCGCGACAGCTCGACTTCGCCGCCTTCCGCGCCATCGCCGACGAGGTGGGAGCGACCCTGTGGGTCGACATGGCCCACTTCGCCGGCCTCGTCGCCGCCGGGGTGCACCCGAGCCCCGTGCCGCACGCGCACGTCACCTCCTCGACGGTGCACAAGACCATCGGCGGACCGCGCTCGGGCTTCATCCTCAACAACGACCTCGAACTGCAGAAGAAGATCAACTCGAACGTGTTCCCCGGCCAGCAGGGCGGGCCTCTCATGCACGTGATCGCGGCGAAGGCGACGGCCTTCAAGCTGGCTGCCGAGCCCGAATTCAAGGAGCGCCAGGAGCGCACCATCCGTGGGGCCCAGATCCTCGCGGAGCGTCTTGTCGCGCCGGATACCGCCGCGGCCGGCATCGACGTGATCACGGGTGGCACTGACGTGCACCTCGTGCTCGTCGACCTGCGCAACGCCGCCATCCACGGCCAGGAGGCCGAGGACATCCTGCATTCGGTCGGCGTTACCGTCAACCGCAACGCGGTGCCCTTCGACCCCCGCCCGCCGATGACGCCATCCGGCGTGCGCATCGGCACGTCGGCGCTCGCGACCCGCGGATTCGGCGATGAAGAGTTCACGGAGGTCGCCGACATCATCGCGACCGCCCTCAAGCCGACCCCGGATGTCGAGGCACTGCGCGCCCGCGTGCTGAAGCTCACCGACGGATACCCCCTCTACCCGGGACTCGTCTCGCCCGCTACCTGGTCCTGACTGCCCAAGACCGTGCGCAGGGTCGACTTCGCATCTTCCCGCTCGCTTCGAGCAGGTGAAGTTGACACTTCGGACGGGAGAGGAGATAAGAGATGACCGCGGTATGTATGGACGGCGTCGCAACCGCGACCGCCGTCAAGCACGAGCTCGTCGGCCGCATCGAGGCGCTCAAGGCCCGCGGCATCCATCCCGGTCTCGGCACGCTGTTGGTGGGCAGTGATCCGGGATCGCTGTCCTACGTGGCAGGCAAGCACCGGGACAGTATCGAGCTTGGCATCGAGTCCATCCGGGTAGACCTGCCCGCGGAGGCGAGCGAGGACGAGGTGCGCTCGGCCATCCGTCAACTCAACGAGAACCCGGCGGTGACCGGGTACATCATCCAGCTACCGTTGCCCGCGGGCATCGACGAGAACGCCATGCTCGAGCTGATGGACCCCGCGAAGGACGCGGACGGACTGCACCCCACCAACCTCGGGCGGCTCGTGCTCGGGGTCGGCGGAGACCTGCACTCCCCGCTGCCCTGCACTCCCGCCGGCCTCGTGGAGATGCTGCGCCGCTACGACGTGCCGATCGCCGGCAAACACGTTGTGGTGATCGGTCGCGGGCTCACCGTCGGTCGGCCGCTCGGACTGTTGCTCACCAACAGGGGGGTGGATGCCACGGTCACCCTCACCCACTCGCGCACTGTCGACCTCGCGGCTGAGGTACGGCGCGCCGATATTGTGATCGCGGCGGTCGGCGTGGCCGGCCTCGTGACGGCCGACTGGGTGAAGCCCGGTGCCGCGGTGCTCGATGTCGGCATCACCCGCGTGATCACTCCCGACACCGGTAAGGCAAAGCTCATCGGGGACATCGACCCCGGGGTCGCCGAGGTGGCGGGCTTCCTGTCACCAGTGCCCGGCGGAGTCGGACCGATGACGCGGGCCATGCTCATGGTCAACGTTGTGGCCGCAGCGGAGCGGTTGTGAGCACCCCCGGTCGCACCGCTCCCACTCGAATGCCCGCTCCCACTCGAATGCCCGAGAAGTTCGTCGCACCGGACCTCGCGGCACTGGCCGCTCTGGTGCGGGATGCGCGGGTCGGGCACTTCGCCTTCGTGGAAGACGGCGAGCCGCGTGTGCTCCCGATCGCGATCGTGACGGATGGCGCGCACATCCTGCTGCACGGATCCACCGGCTCGCACTGGCTGCGATTGCTCGCCACGGGAATTCCCGTCGCGCTCTCGGTCACCGCGATCGATGCTCTCGTGGTGGCCCGATCCGCCTTCGAATCGTCGATGAACTATCGCAGCGCCGTACTGTTCGGTAGCTGCGCGCCGGTCGGCGACAACCCAGCGGACAAGGTGGCCGCTCTCGATCTCGTGACCGAGGGACTCATCCCCGGACGAGTGGCCGAGTTGCGCCCACACACGGCCAAGGAGCTCGCGGCGACCCTCGTGCTGCGTATGACGGTGGGCGAATGGACGCTCAAGGTCTCAGAGGGCTGGCCGGAGGATGGACCGGCGGATGTCGCAGGCCAGGCCTGGGCGGGCATCCTGCAGCTTCGCGCCGGCTACGACGGGGCGATCCCGGCACCGGACCTTGCTGCGGGAATTCCGCTGCCGGGGTCCGTGCGCACCCTGCTCGGCCGGTAATCGTCCAGCCTGTGTCGCCGTGGCGGGGGATATGCCCGCTCGCGGAGCCGAAAAACTGTCATGGCGGGAGATACGACTCCCTCCGCGATGCATCAACCCCCACCACGGGGCGCCGGGCTGCCCTCACTTCGCGAGTGGAGCGAGCGACCAGGCGCGGTTACTCGCCGAGGTACCCGATCGTGCAGTAGTAGCCCGTCGCGGCCTGGCTCGGATCCCACCCGGCCATGCCCGCGACCGTCGTCTTCGCGGCGTCCGTGAGCGTCACCTTGCAGGCTTCGATCGTGGACTGTGAATCCGTCGGAACGCTGAAACCGTAGAGGGCGTTCTTCCACAGGCTGAGGTCGGGGCCCGGGATGCCGCTTTCGAAGTCGGCTATCACGCGGCCGCTGCCGGACGTCGTCCAGGTGAAGCCGCTCGAGCAGGGGTGCTGAGGGTCCGTCGCGGCGATGCCTTTGCCGAGCACGTACTGTCCGTAGTAGACATTGCCGAGCGTGAGGTCGATCGGATAGGCGAACTGCTTGCCGTTCGTACTCGAGGTGAGATCCATCGGCAACAGGATGCTGCCGTTGGCGGCCAGTGTCTCCGCGGTGACCGGTGTGCCACCGGCGCCGCTTCCACACGCGCGTACGAAATCGCTGACGAGGGATTTGGCGGCGCTGTCGCTGTAGGGGAGCGGCTTGTGGGCGATGAGTTCGATTGCGATGGTGTTGCCGGTCTTGTCCCGTACTTTCGCCGAGATGGTGAACAGCACGTCCTTCGGCTTCGGAGCCTCGCTCGAGCTGGCCGAGGGGGTCGGCGCTGCCGTCGGCGCTGCGCTCTGGCCGGCAGTGGTCGAGGAGCCGCTGCACCCCGCAAGCAACGCCACCAGAAGGGCGCCGGTGATCACACCGAATGTCGACTTGGCTCTCACTGGAAGCTCCTGCAGGCTCGGGGGGAATCAGTTCTCGCGCGATGCTCCCTGCGCGGCCGTTACAACGAACGTATCAGGCTGACCGAATCCATGTTCCGCGAATGCGCCGTCGATCGCAAACTGGAGGCGGGAAAGATCATCGGAGCGGATGAGGGCGATGGCCGCGCCACCGAAGCCGCCGCCGGTCATCCGGGCGCCGATCGCACCGTTCGCCTGTGCTGTCTCGACGGCGAGGTCGAGCTCGCGCACGGAGATCTCGAAGTCGTCGCGCATGGAGCGGTGTGAGGCGTCGAGAAGGTCGCCGATGCCGATTGGTCCGAGGTCGCGCAGCACGTCGACCGTGTCGAGCACGCGCTGGTTCTCGGTCACGACGTGGCGCACACGACGGAGGGTGACGTCGTCGAGGATTTCGCGGGCACGGGGAAGGTCGGCCACGGTCACGTCTCGAAGAGAATCAACCCCGAGCATGCGTGCTCCGAGCTCGCAGGATGCCCGGCGCTCGGCGTAGCCGCCGGTGGCATGGTCGTGGCTCACTCCGGTGTCGATGATCAGCAGCACGAGACCGGCGGCCTCGAGACCGAGGTTGACGATCTCCGACGCCAGGCTGCGGCAGTCGAGGAAGATGGCACAGTCCTTTTGGCCGAGCAGGGACGCGGACTGGTCCATGATGCCGGTGGGAGCGCCCACCACCACGTTCTCGGCACGCTGGCCGACCCGGGCGAGCACAGGGCGCGACAGGGTGAGCCGCCAGACGTCATTCAGGGCGATGGCGACGGCGCTCTCGATGGCGGCGGAGGAGGAGAGCCCGGCACCCACCGGCACGTCGGACTCGATGAAGATATCGACCCCTGACACGGCGGCCAGGTCGGCACCATGCTCGCTGAGTGCCCAGGCGACGCCGAGGGGATAGGCGCTCCAGCCGCGCAGGGCACCCGGAGAGAGCTCGGCGAGGGGGATCTCCACGACCTCGTCGGCGAACGAGCTCGCGACCCGGATGATGCGGTCTTCGCGAAGCCCGAGCGTCACGAAGGTGCGCCGGTTGATCGCGAAGGGCAGCACGAAACCGAGGTTGTAGTCGGTGTGCTCTCCGATGAGATTGACCCGGCCGGGTGCGGACCACTGCCCCGCCGGCTCATAGCCGAAGAGCGCGAGGAACTTCGCCTGCACTTCATCGCGGATGTCGATTGAGCTCACTTTGGATCCTTTACTCGAGTGAGGGCGTCCCGCACGAAGCCGGCCGTCTGTTCGGGGGTGACATCGCCGATCCAGGCGCCCATGGCGGCCTCGGAACCGGCGAGATATTTCAGTTTGCTCTCCGCACGGCGGGGGGAGGTGATCTGCAGCATGAGCCGGATGTCGCCGCGCCCGACAGCCACCGGCGCCTGGTGCCACGCCGCGATGTACGGCGTCTGGGTGTCGTAGAGCTCGTCGATGCCGCGCAGCAGCCGCAGGTAGAGCCCGGCCAGTTCATCGCGCTCCTCCGGGGAGGTGGCGGCGAAGTCGGGTACCTGGCGATGCGGAAGCATGTGCACCTCGATCGGCCAGCGAGCGGCGAACGGTACGAACGCGGTCCAGTGTTCGCCGCGCAGTACGACCCGCTCGGAGGCGGACTCGAACTCGAGGATCGCCGCGAACAGGTCGGGGCCGAAACGAGCGATCGAGTCGAGCAGCCGGGTCGTTCGCGGCGTGATGTAGGGGTAGGCGTAGATCTGGCCGTGCGGATGCTGCAGGGTGACGCCGATGGCCTCGCCGCGATTCTCGAACGGGAAGACCTGCTGGATGCCGGGCAGCGCCGACAGCGCCGCCGTGCGGTCGGCCCAGGCCTCGATCACCGTTCGGGCGCGTGATCGGCTCACGCTACCGAAGGCACCCTCGTGCTCCGGGCTGAAGGAGACCACCTCGCACCGGCCGATCGAGGGCAGGCTGCGACCGAGGCCGATGCGAGTGAGCTCGGCGGTGTCGAACGGTGCCGCGAATTCGGGGCCGAAACTGGGCGAACGGTTCTCGAAGACGGCGACGTCGTAGGCATCCGGAATCTCGGAGGGGTTCGTGGCGCTCGCCGGGGCCAGTGGATCCTGGTCGGCCGGAGGCAGGAACACCCGGTTCTGGCGGGCGGCCGCGATCGAGATCCACTCTCCGGTGAGCGGATCCTGGCGCATGGATGCGGTATCCGGTCGCGGATCGAGGTGGCGCGCATCCGGGGCACGCTGTGGGGAGAGCGTCGAGTCTGCGTCATCGAAGTAGATGAGCTCGCGACCATCGGCCAGCCGGTATTCGCGTTTGACGATCGATGACATGGCGTCTCTCTGCGGGGGAGGCTCGGATGGACTTTCGAAAACAACAGAACGTTACCTGTCATTGACAAGAAAACACAAGTAATCGAAGATGAGCGCATGACAGAAGCGAGTTCCCGTCCGCCCGCAGCGGCCCGGCGCGAGCAGATCCGGTCCATTGTCGAAGAGCGTGGATTCGCGAAAGTGGCGCAGCTGAGCCAACTCTTCGGCATCTCCGAGGTCACGGTCCGATCGGATCTCGACGCGCTCGCCGACGGCAACGCCCTGCAGCGAGTCCACGGGGGAGCGGTACCGGGCGGGGTCGCCACGGGCCGGCCGCCCGGGATCGAGCGCCCCTTCGAGCAGTCCATGCTCGCGAGCTCACGGGAGAAGGCGCGAATCGGACGCGAAGCCGCGTCCCTTGTGCTGTCCCACCAAGCGATCGTGCTGGATGTGGGAACCACCACCACGGCGATCGCCTCCGCCCTCCTCGAGCGGGACGACCTGAGGGGTGTCGTCGTGATCACCAATGCGCTCAACATCGCTCTGCTGCTCGAGCCCGTGATCCCGCGGTTCACCGTGGTCGTCACCGGCGGGACCGTGCGGCCGCTCCAACACTCGCTCGTCGATCCGCTCGCCGGGGTGGTGTTCGAGCGCATCCGCGCCGACCTCGCATTCATCGGCTGCAGCGGCGTAGACGCGGTTTCCGGCATCACGAATGTCAACCTGCCGGAAGCTGACCTCAAGCGACGGATGCTGGAGGCATCCGCCCGCTGCATCGTGGTGGCCGACAGCTCGAAACTCGGGGTCACCCAACAGAGCCGCGTCGCGCCGATCGGCGAGATCGACACGCTCATCACCGGGATCGAGGCCGACACGCTCGAGCTCGAACGGCTCGCGGCCACCGGCCTCCGTGTGCTGCTGGCTCGTTAGGCTGACCGGATGCGTGCCCCCACCGGAGACCAGTTCGCCCTCTCGAAGTCCACACCTCACGGCGACGCGATCGCCGTGATCACGGAGGTCGCCGCATCGCTTCGCATTCTCTCGATCGGCGGGATAGACCTCACCGAGCCCTACGGCGACGACGTGGTGCCGCCCTTCGGCGACGGAATCGTGCTCGTGCCCTGGCCGAACCGGGTGAAAGACGGCCTGTGGATTCATGAGGGCACCGCCCAGGTGCTCGACATCACCGAGCCGGCCCTGCACAATGCCCTGCACGGACTGCTGCGTGACCGCCCCTACACGGTGCTCGAGCGCAGTACGGATGCCGTGACCTTGGCCGCGACCGTGCACCCGACCCGCGGCTACCCCTTCACCCTCGACACCACGGTGCGCTACGAACTCGTCGAGGACGGCATCCGCGTGAGCCATGGCGTGGTCAATGTCGGCGAGAAGCGCGCACCCTATGCGGTCGGAACGCATCCATTCCTGCGCCTCGGCGAGGTGCCAACCTACGAGCTCACCCTCACGGTGGCGGCCGGGACCCGCTTCGAAACGGATGCCCGGCTCAACCCGATCCGCGAGACAACCGTCGACGGCACGCACTACGACCTGCGCGAGGGCCGGCTGGTGGCCGGCCTCGATCTCGACGATGCCTTTGGCGGCGTTACCTCGGTCGATGGCGTGAGCCGCCACCGGCTCACCGCGCCGGACGGCCGTTTCGTAGAGCTGTGGCAGGAGTCTGATTTCGGCTATGTGCAGGTGTTCACCACCCGGATCTTTCCGAAGGACGGCGCTCTCGGCACGGCGATCGCGGTCGAACCGATGACCGCACCGCCCAACGCCCTCAACAGCGGGCAGGGACTGCGCTGGCTCGAACCGGGCGAGAGCTGGTCGGGTTCCTGGGGCATCCGCTATTCTGGAGGTAACGAAGGGGAGTAGTTCCCTCGCGCCGGGTCGGCACGACCGGTGTAGCCGGGAGTATCGACATACTGGCGGGTCACGACGACCGGCCCGGTACCCCACCGCAGCGGCGCAGATCGCCACTGCGGCGAACGAGACCTTCGGTCCGACAGGAATCTCCGGCGACGCCCGCGGGATTTAAGAGACCGAAAGGATCCCCGTGAGCGCTACGTGCCCGGACTGGCCCCCGATTGCTCCCACGTCTTCCGACCTTCGACGCTGGCGCCAGTACCTTGCCGACGAGAAGGCCGAAGCCGCCGTCTATCGCGATCTCGCCAGCCGCCGCGGCGGGGAGGAGAGGGAGATCCTGCTCGCGCTCGCCGATGCCGAGGGACGACACGAACAGCACTGGTTCGACCTGCTCGGCGACCAGGTCGGCAAGCCTCGTCGCGGCGACCTTCGCACCCGCTCGCTCGGTTTTCTCGCCCGGCGGTTCGGATCAGTCTTCGTGCTCGCGCTCGCGCAACGGGCGGAAGCGCGCTCTCCCTATGAGTCGGATTCGGATGCCACTCCGGCAATGGCCGCCGATGAGCGGATCCACGCCGAAGTGGTGCGCGGTCTCGCTGAACGCGGACGCAACCGACTCTCCGGCACCTTTCGCGCCGCCGTCTTCGGGGCCAACGACGGACTGGTGTCGAACCTGGCCCTCGTGATCGGCATCAGCGCGAGCGGGGTGCCTAACCAGGTCGTACTCCTCACCGGTATCGCGGGCCTCCTGGCCGGAGCCCTCTCCATGGGGGCGGGCGAATACGTGTCGGTGCGGTCCCAGAGGGAGCTGCTGGACGCATCCACCCCCGATCCGGAGAGCAACAGCGCGCTGCCGAACCTCGACGTGGACGCCAATGAGCTCGCGCTCGTCTACCGGGCGCGCGGCATGACGCCCGAGGCGGCAGTGGCCCGGGCATCCGCCATGCTCGACAAGGGCAGCCTGCACGACCACAGCCTCGGCGAGCAGGAAACCCAGATCGACAGGCACGAAGCCGTCGGCACGGGATTCGGCGCAGCAATCTCGAGCTTCTGCTTCTTCGCCTCCGGCGCGGTCATCCCGGTGCTGCCATACCTCCTCGGGCTGGAGGGAATCGCCGCCCTCTTGGTTGCGGCCGTGCTCGTCGGGCTCGCGCTGCTCGGCACGGGTGCTGTCGTCGGGCTGCTCTCCGGCGGACCGCCTCTGCGTCGTGCGCTTCGCCAGCTCGGTATCGGCTACGGCGCTGCGGCCGTCACCTACCTGCTCGGCCTACTCTTCGGCACGACGACGGGGTAGTCGCGAGGCCCTGGATGCCGTCCTTCGCCTGCGCGCGATCCCCGTGCCTGGTCGCTGCGGAAATTCCCGTCTCGAGTTTCGTGGCGGGGGATATGCCCGGTCGCGGTGGCGTCACGGTCCCGCGGCGGGAGGCCCAACTCCCTCCACGAGGTCTTTTCCACGCCGCGACGTCACGGCGCGACATCACGGCGCGACGTCACGCCGCGACGTCACTCCGCGAGGATGCGCACGCGGCTGAGCCCGAACACCGCGGGCCCGAACACTACGGTGATGGCCGAGATCGCGATGCGGTAGGTGGTCACCGATCCATAGCCGGTGGCCGGGTCCAGAAACGGATAGGGCTCCCAGCCGTCGGTCGCGCCACGGATCAGGAAGTATCCGAAGAAGTTGAGCGGATTGATCGTCGCACGTCCGGCGGTAAAGACGAAGTGGCCGATGACCGCGCTGAGAATCGCGAGCGCGGCCAGAAGCCTCAGGAATCCGGCGAGTTTCTTCACTGCGGTGCCCCAATCTGATGGGGCGTCTCTCTGCCGCGACGGAAACTGAGCCAATTGTGCCGGGAAGTCCATGCGGTGAGCGCATCTCAGAACCCTGTACACAGACTCGATAGCCGGGTCAAGCCCTGCGCAGCGATTCACTTCTGGCCGTAACGTTACGAATCGCTGCCCCAGACTCTGTCAGCCTCTGTCCACCAATTCTGTTCACCGACTTCGAAGGGCGGGTCTCATGGTTGACCATCGGGATGCCGAAACGGCGACGGAAGCCCGAGCGCACATCGACGGCCTGCTGTCACGTGTCGCGCTGGGTGACCACACCGCCTTCCGGCAACTGTATGACCGGATTTCCCCGCGCGTTTACGGCCTGATTCGGCGCACGCTGGTTGATGACGGACAGTCCCAGGAAGTAACGCAGGACGTATTTCTCGAGGTGTGGCAGTCGGCATCCCAATTCGATCCCTCTCGGGGTTGCGCCCTCAGCTGGATCATGATCAGGGCCCACGGACGTGCGGTCGACTGTGTGCGGGCGTCCCAGGCCAGCCGGGATCGAGACCTGCGCATCGGGGTGCGTGATTGCGAGGTGCATTTCGACCCGGTATCCGAGGCGGGCGAGCTCTCGGCCGAGACTGCGCGGGTGACCATCGCGATGGCACGGTTGACTCCCATCCAGCGCGATGCGATCTCGATGACCTACTTCGAGGGGCTCACCGGTCCCGAGCTGGCTTCCCGTCTGGAGATACCGGTCAGCACACTGAAGTCACGCCTGCGAGAGGCCCTCATCCGCCTGCGGGACGAACTCGGCATAACGCCCGCGCTCGAGGGTTCGCTCGCGTCGTGAGGCTGGTCGCCTTCGCCCCGGTTGCCGCACAGGCCTGAGATCCGGCCCCGAGAAACCACCCCGCGGTCCTCTTCGGGCTAGCGACTGTGACGATGGTGCGCGGCGGAATAGTGCTCGTGGCTGTGCGTGATCGCATCGTGAGTGGGCACATGCCGGTGCCGGAAGTCCGGCGCCACCATTTCCGGATGCTCGTGCCGGTGATGCTCATCGTGCACGTGCCAGTGGTCGTGCGTGATCGCCTCGTGAACGTGCTCGTGCTCATGGCGCTCGGTGAGGTGAAGCCAGACAACAAGTGCCATGAGCAGGGCGGCGATCACCAGGATGAGGGTGATCGGCGCCCCGAGAATGACCGCGAGCAGCGCCCCGAAGAACGGTGCGATGGAAAAATAGGCGCCGGCACGCGCTGTGCCGACGTGCCGCATCGCAATGATGAAGAGCACCACGCTCACCCGGTAAGCAAAGAATCTGACCACCATCGAGGCCGCGATACTGATCACGGGAGGCAGGGCGGCGCCGAGGACGAAGGCGATGGCGAGATTCACCGGTCCGGCGACTCCGCCCTTCACTGCCGCGAGCCAGCTGGCGTCCGTCAGCGCGATCTTTCGGGTGGGGTTGTTATCGATGCTCCAGCGCAGGCACGCGCCCAAAATCGCCAGTGAGGGCCAGACCGTGCCGAGATCGGCGCCGAACAGGATCGCGGCGGGTAGGCCAGCCTGCACTCCGACGGTTTTCAGCGACGACATCCTCATCGAACCATCTCTCCACAGGCAAGCGAGACGGCTGAAGAGGGTGGGCCCCGTCGGGCTCGAACCGACGACCCACGGATTAAAAGTCCGTGCAGCCCAAGTTCTGGGCGGGTTGTTGGCGACAAATCTCCCGGAATGTCAGTTATTTGGTCTCCCATCGCCTTCTACGATCACATGCGTTCCCACCCAAGTGTGGGCAAAATGTGGGAAAATCGTGCTCCAAGATTGAGATGTCCCACATCAGGACATCGGTGACAGGTCGGCATCAGGACAACGGTCACGCTCCATGCGTCGGGATGACGGTGACCGGCAGAGTGCACCCAAGTGGAATCTCTGGGGCCCCACGCTCACCATATCGAGTGGGGCCCTCACAGAAGAAGATCGGGCTGGCCACCACTATGGGGCTTCCGCAGTAGAGACAGGCATGATTCCAAGCGTGCAGATCATTCGCTGCCTAATAGTCCTCGCGATTCCAGTCAATGAAGTCGTCAACGGTCCTACTCTGTATCGTCTCATTGCTGACCTCGCCGAGCGGACTCGATCGATGCACGAGAAACGACGGATGTACGATTTCCTGTTCGCGGGCCCCGCGCATCCGCTCGGCAAAGCTGTCTGACGTGAGCTTCGCACCGCTCTTCGCGGGGATATCTCCGAGCTCGCGGGTCTCCCGCTCGGGGGCGAGGTGAAGAACGATGGTGACTGATCTGGCGGTGGTGTCGCCAACATTGCTCAGCTCGAAATGCAACGGCGCGTTGTCTTGGTCGTCAAGGAACTTGAGATCCTATTCGACAGCGCGAAACTCGCGGTGCCGTTCGTCGATAAGCGACTCTCTGTCGAGAACACTCTCAGCGATTCTGTTCGCGTCAGACGAGCGAGAGTTCGCGCGAGGCGCCAAGATCAGCGCGCCGATAGCGCCGAAGGCGCCGGCGACGCCCCGATCGCACCGACCCAGTCGTTAGGTTGCGTTTCGCGGTCTTAACGGGATGCCGACTTCCTCGCCTCAGCACGCCGACCCAAGAGGGGAGCCTAGATGCCGCCACGTTTCAGTTTTGCCTCCATCGCGTTCCGCGTCTCCCGCAGCCCGATGAAGTGGCCATCGACGAACGGAGGGACTTCGCGTCCCAGGCCAGACCACCCAGCGAACGATGCACCCCTCGGAAGGGGGTCCCACGCGGACGCGGAACCCGGTGCCACTAGACAGGGCAAGGGACTCCTGTCGGTTTGTCGATCAACGAGTCGGGCGAACCGACAGCAGTCCGGTAGGCCAAAAAATCCCGTGCGATCAGGCGGGTTTCTATCTCGACCAGCGTGAAATTCGTCAGAAAACCTACAGAACCCTCACAAACGCCCCACCATTGGTGCAATATCCCGGGGCCCCTTCCAGCGGTGTGCTTCGGTTGCGACCCTTATCTCGGTGCTCCAACGGGCAGCGCGATTGACAGCGACGGGGTCGATGGCGTTCACGCCTATGGTCGCGCTGGCGCGGGCTCCGGTGATGCGGCGTTCGGTCATCCGCACGCCCCTTGTTTGGGGGGGCACAAACCCCCTAGTGTGTGGGGGATCAGATTACTCGCGCAGTTGTCAGACTGTGAGGCACGAGATGTCGCAATGGACCGAATTGCCGGACTCGGCGAAGAATGCCGGTGTGCTATCCGAGCTACAGGACGCTCTCTCGGAGGCCGCGGGCGGCAGCGGCCCCACCCTTGACGGCGACTGGAAAGTCTGGACCAAGGCCTACCTAGCCACCAGCCTCCTGAAGCTCGACGGGTTCGGCGGCATCCCGGGGGGCGGGACGCCCATCGAATTCCGCGACCCGAATCTGCAGATCGACATCGGCCTGCACCAGACCGGCGGGGTCGACGACGGCGGGTGGCGGGTCGTGCTGACCAGCCCAGTCGTCGCCGTGCA
>JBBRDX010000037.1:0-20299 GCA_038203515.1 Actinomycetales bacterium
CGGCGCGGCCGTGCAGGTCGAGTAGCGCCCCTCGGGGCCCAGCGATTACCCGGGAGTTCACGCATTCAGAGGTTCGACAGGAGCGCGACGACCTGGCGCGCGATCTGCCGACCGGCTCGATTGGCGCCGATCGTACTCGCCTGGGGTCCATATCCGGCGAAGAATATACGGCCGTCCTTCCAGGATGAGCCTCCGCCGACCGAGATGCCGCCCTCCTTCTCGCGCAGCTTGAGCGGGGCGAGATGACGCAGTTCCGGGCGGAATCCCGTGGACCAGACAATCGCATCCGCCGACTGGAATGTGCCATCGGCCCAGCGCACCCCATCCGGCTCGATCGAGGCGAACATCGGCTTGGCGACGAGGGTTCCTCGATCGATACCCGCCTGGATGCGGCGGGTTCGAGGCACCCCGGTACCGCTGACGACACTCGGCAGGGCGCGACCACTGCGAGCTGCTTCGTCCTGGGCAGCGACCGCCGCGGTGCCCGCCTCCATGTTGAGTTCACCCTGGTCAAGAAACTCGATCGGTCGGCGCGACACCCAGGTGAGGCTCTCAGCGCTGCCCTCCAGCTCGAGCAGGAAGCCGATCGCCGAGGTTCCCCCGCCCACCACGACCACGTTTTGACCTGCGAACTCGGCGGCCGAGTCGTAGTCCGCCGTGTGCACGTGCCGTCCGGCAAAGCCGTTGAGCCCCGGGTACCAGGGGATGAATGGCGAGCCCCAGGTGCCGGTGGCATTGACCACGACATCCGTCTCGAGCGCCCCGATGCCGCCGCTCGCCTCGAATCCGACGACCAGGTCGGTTCCGCGGTTGAACACCCGCTTCACGTCGACCGGTCGCCGCACCCGGAGTTCGTAGTGCGCTTCGTACCGCGCATAGTAGTCCGCGACGACATCCTTCGCCGGTTGCGTGCGGTCCGCAGAATCGAAACTGATGCCCAGCTCATCCATGCCGGGCAGGTCGTTGATGTGATGGGCCGAGCCGATGCGCAGGGCCTCCCAGCGGAGCTGCCAGGCACCGCCGGTGCCCGGGCCGCGGTCGAGAACCACGAAATCGGAGCCCGGTTCGAGGCCGAGTCGTTTGAGATAGAAAGAGACCGACAGGCCGGCTTGTCCCGCGCCGATGACGACGACAGAGGGGGAGCCAGGCGAGGACGTCACGCATCTACGTTAGCCGCCGTTGAGAGGCCGGATCGCGAACGCGGCCGGGCGGCGCGTGCGTGCTAAAGTTGGGTTTTAGTTTTCAGTTCCCTATTTGGTCAATTCCGGGCAACTGTTCGCCAGTCGAGGCTCTGTTCGTCCGGGATAAGAATCGTGAGGGGGTCAAGCCATGGGGCGCGGCCGTCAAAAAGCAAAGCACACCAAGGTGGCCCGTGAGCTGAAGTACTTCAGCCCGGACACCAACTACAACGCGCTCGAACGCGAACTCACGCATCCCGTCACCGGTGCCCCGATCGACCCCAAGCTCGAAGAAGATCTCGAGAAGTGGCCGGAGTTCAGCGCCAGCGCCTACTCCCCCGATGTCTCGGACTTCTCCGACGACGAATTCGAACCCGACCAGAACAAGACCGCGTAGAGCAGCACTCTTCCCGGGGTCATCTCGCGCCTGCGAAATTCAGGAGCGCCGTGACGGGTCTCGATGAGATCGGCGCGGCACCTGCTCGGCCATCGTAATCGCTAATCGCGATACTGGCCCACCAGCCGCACGGCTCCGCCGTCGACGCCCTTGGCGCCCTGGGCCCATTCGATGCCCGCTATATCTCGGGGCATGGTGGACACGACACCCAGCGTCCAGGCCGGGATGCCGTCGGCGGCGAGGTGTGCGATCACGGTATCGACGCTGGATGCTGCGACCACGGCGATCATGCCGATGCCGAGGTTCCAGGTGCCCTCGGCCTCTTCGAGGCTCATTGATCCCCAATCGGCGAGTACACGGAACACCGACGCTGGCGACCAGGAGCTTCGTTCGAGCTCCGCCCAGCTGCCGACGGGCAACACGCGAGCGAGGTTGGCGGCGATGCCGCCCCCGGTCACGTGGCTGAGCGCATGCACTGCGCCAGGGACATCCGAAAGCAGACCGAGCAGCGGCGAGGTGTAGAGACGTGTGGGCTCGAGCAGCACCTCGCCGACGAGTCCGCCGAGTTCGTCGGAGTGATCGAGGTAGGACACCTTCGCCCGCTGCATGATGCTGCGCACCAGCGAATAACCGTTGGAGTGCAGACCGGATGATTCGAGCGCGATGACCACGTCGCCATCCGCCACGAGATGGGCACCGAGCTGCCCTCCCGCCTCGACGGCGCCGGTGGCGGCTCCGGCTACGTCATAGTCATCCGGCGCGAGGAGCCCGGGATGCTCGGCGGTCTCGCCGCCGACGAGCGCGGTTGCCGTCTCACTGCAGCCGCGAGCGATACCGGCGACGATGTCTGCGATGCGAGAAGGCACGACCTTGCCACAGGCGATGTAGTCGGTCATAAACAGTGGCGTGGCTCCGACCACCACGATGTCGTCGACGACCATTCCCACGAGGTCGACACCGATTGTGTCGTGCTTGTCGATGGCCTGGGCGATCGCGACCTTCGTGCCGACACCGTCGGTGGATGTCGCGAGCAGCGGCCGCTCGAAGGAGGTGAGGAACGAGACGTCGAAGAGTCCGGCGAACCCGCCGACGCCGCCGATGACCCGTGGTCCGTGAGTAGCCGAAACGGCCGACTTCATGAGTTCGACGGCCAGGTCTCCGGCCGCCGTGTCGACGCCCGCCTCGGCGTACCTGTCGGCCATTCGTTGTCCGTTCGTAAAGCGTGAAAGACTGGGGTAAATCCCCCTTCAATTCTACGGTCTGGAGACTCACCGCGAATGTGCGGCATTGTCGGCATCGTTTCTTCGGAACCCGCCAACCAACAGGTCTACGACAGCCTCCTGCTCCTGCAGCACCGAGGCCAGGACTCGACCGGCATCGCCACTGCCGAAGGGCGCACCTTCCACATGGTGAAGGCACGCGGCCAGGTTCGCGAGGCGTTCCGCACCCGTGACATGCGCAGCCTCCCCGGAAATATGGGGCTCGGCCACGTGCGTTATGCGACGAAGGGTAACGCCTTCAACGAGCAGGAGGCCCAGCCGTTCTACGTCAACGCGCCCTACGGAATCGTGCTCGTTCACAACGGCAACCTCACCAACACGCGTGAGCTCACCGATGAGCTGTTCCACATCGACCGCCGACATCTCAACACGAGCTCCGACACCGAGTTGCTCGTCAATGTGCTCGCCCACGAGCTGCAGGAGCAGGTCACCGGGCCCGACCTCGATCCCGACCAGATCTTCGCGGCCGTCGAGCGGGTCCACGAGCGCGTCGAGGGGTCGTACGCCACGATCGCGATGATTCCGGGATACGGTCTTCTCGCGTTCCGCGACCCCTTCGGTATCCGCCCACTCGTGCTCGGAAAGCGGGCGCGCGGATTCGTCGGGGACGACTGGATCGTGGCATCCGAGTCCCTCGTGCTCGAGAGTGGCGGCTACGAGCTCGTGCGTGACATCGCGCCGGGCGAGGCGGTGTTCATCGCGCTGGACGGGCAGATGACCTCGAAGCAGTGTGCGAAGAATCCGACCCTCGTCCCCTGCTCGTTCGAGTACGTCTACCTCGCCCGCCCCGACTCGATCATGAACGGCATCTCGGTCTATGACGCTCGCCTGCGTCTCGGCAACCGCCTCGCCGACACGATCGCGGAGTACACGCCGCGTGGTGATATCGACGTGGTCATGCCGATTCCGGACTCCTCCCGGCCGGCCGCGATGCAGGTGGCGCAGAAGCTCGGGATCGAGTATCGCGAGGGCTTCTACAAGAACCGCTATATCGGCCGCACGTTCATCATGCCCGGCCAGGCCGAGCGCAAGAAGTCGGTGAAGCAGAAGCTCAACGCCATGGGATCCGAGTTCCGCGGAAAGAACATCCTGATCGTGGACGATTCGATAGTGCGCGGAACGACCTCAAAGGAGATCGTGCAGATGGCCCGCGAGGCCGGCGCGAACAAGGTCACCTTCACATCGGCCGCACCCCCCGTGCGTTTCCCGCACGTGTACGGCATCAACATGCCGAGCCGGCAGGAGCTGATCGCCCACAACCGCAAGATCCCGGAAATCACCATGGAGATGGGATCCGACTACCTGATCTACCAGGAGGTCGCGGACATGCAGGCGGCCATCCTCGAGGGCTCGAACGTGAATGCCCTCGAGATGAGCTGCTTCACCGGAGACTATGTCACCGGCACCGTGACGGCGGAATACCTCGCCTGGGTCGAGCGCACCCAGCTCAGCTAGCCCCGGCGTGCGTGGCGCCCGCACCGTGACGGGCGGCGTGCGGAAACCACGCACCACCACCATTCCGATCCCTACCGCTGCGGCGAGCACCAGCGTCGTCGAGACCGTCGCGATCGCGGCATCCGGGTGCACGATCGACTGGCCGGACAGCGCCTGCACCGTGAGCAGCGCGATGACGCCGAGGTAGAGCGCCGCGATCACGACGAGGATGCCGAGCCGGGTGCGGGGGTCGCGCAAGACCGACATCCGGCGAGAGCCCAGTTCGAGCAGCAGCGCGACGATGGGGATCACCTGCATCGCGTGCATCCCAACGAAGTGCGGGATGCGCAGGTCGCCGGCAACTGTGCTCCAGCCGAGAAGAGGGAGGCCAGGTCCGCCGTCGGCGAGCCCGATGGTGTGGGCACCGATGATCCCGGCGTAGTTCGAGATCTGATCGCCCTGGGGACCGGTCATCAGGAACGCGAGGCCCATGCCGATCACCGCGATGATGAGGCCGGAACGGATTGCGAAGCTGCGCGCGGGGTCACCGAGATCGGCGCGGAACAGCAGCACTGCCACGACGACGGTGACGGCCCAGACGATCACGATGGACACTGCCATGGTGCTCCAGAGCGCCGCCGCAAATGGCGTCGAGACGTTGAAGTGGCTCGTCGTATCCGCGAAGGCGGCCCCGTAGATGACGGTCAGCTCGACCGCGAGGAAGAATGCGGCACCGGTACCGGCCCACCAGGCGAGCCGACGACCGCGCGGAAGCTGGCCGAGCAACCAGGAGAGTGTGACGCTATAGACGAGCACGGAGGGCGAGAACTTGAGCGGCTTTGCCCACAGGGGCATACCGGTGAGGGTGCGGGGATCGGCCACCAGGCCGATGAGGGCGATCCCAGCGAGCGCGATCATGCCGGATGAGAGCCAGAGCAGTGGGCGGTGCCAGCCGAAGCGAGCGAGGACGGAGGCGGGTGGTGCGTCGATCGTGCGGGTCATGATGGTCATTCTCCTGTCAGGAATATCGCTCGGATGTGACGTGTGCCTGGGCTGCGCGACGCAGCCCGGAGATCAGGGCATCGCCGAGCACCGTGCCCACGACGACGGTTTCGGCCTTGGCTGCGCGGTCGGAGCGCGACTCGATCTCGTCGAGGTCGGCGGCGGCGATGAGAAGCGCGGCCTCGGCATAGCGAGCGAACCAGCCCCGGTCATCCGTCTGCCCGACCCCTCGGAAGGCGGAGAGCACCCGCGCTGCGGCGAGACGCCCGGGGTTCTCCGGCGAGACATGCCAGCCCTCGAGCAGCGCGTCGACGCTGGCCAGGTCTGCGGGGTCGAGAACGCTCGGCTCGATGGTGACCGACACGGAGTGCTGCGCCACCTCGAAGACCTCGGGCAGCGAGGCATCCGAGTCGATGGCCTCGATCACCCTGCGGGCGGTTGCCACGCTGAGCCCGCCCACGTCGATGAGGGCGCGGATGAGGCGAAGGCGATCGAGGTGCCCGGTCCCGTAGCGGGCCTGGTTGGCCGTCTCACTCACGCCCACCGGCAGCAGCTTCTCGCGCAGGTAGTACTTGATCGTCGCCACCGGGATGCCGCTGGTGGTGCTGAGCTCGGCCATTCGCATACGGATAGTATAACTATCCGATAGTGAAACTATCTAGTGGCGGTCCCCCCGGGCTCCCCGGGGCTCTCGGCAGCTTCGGGGGCTGTCGGTTCGTCGTCAGAGGGCAGCGGGTCAACGGTGGTGCGTTCGGCCATCACGGTACGGGCGCGATGGTTGAGCCCGACATCGAGCAGGATCGCCACGACGGCCCCGATCACTACCCCGGCCGGCATTCCGAAGAGCAGGAAGTAGCCGAAGAGGGCACCGAACCCGACCTTCGGATCCGACGGAAACGATGCGGTGAGGATGAATGTCGCGACGGCCCCGAGTCCCGCCCCGATGATGAGAAAGCGCGAGTATCGGGGGATCCGCCGAACGGTGACCTCGGTCTCGACGGAGGACTGCGTGGGTTCGGGCTGCGTGGGTTCGGGCTGCGCGGGTTCGGGCTGCGCGGGTTCGGGCTGCGCGGGTTCGGGCTGCGTATCCGGGACGGGCCGCGGCTCGGAATCGGGGGTCATGTACCCAGTGTCCCTGACGGGTGCGGGGTATCCGCCCCATCCCAGAGGAGTGGCAGGTGGGCGGAGAGGTCGGCACGGGACCCGGATGCCGCGATCCGGCCGTGCTCGAGGGCGTGCACCCACCCGGTGCCCCCGGTCGCGATCGCGAGCCAGGTGAGCGCGTCGGTCTCGACGACGTTCGGCGGCGTTCCCCGGGTGTGCCCCGGCCCGGCGATGCACTGAACCGCGCCGAAGGGGGGAACCCGCACCTCCACAGAGTTGCCCGGGGCACCATCCGCCAGCACCTGCAGCAGGTAACGCACGGCGGTAGCCTCGGTGTCGCGGTCGGTCACCGTCGCGAGCGCGCGCTCCACGGCTTCGCGGCCGGCGGCATCCGTAATTCGTGATTTAGCCATGGTCCTACGCTAGCCGTGGATGCTGCCAGCCGCAGATTGCTGCCAGCCGGGGATTGCGATCGGCCCGGTGCCTCAGGCCCACATACCGTCGTGCACCTCGACGGCGCCGACAACATCGATCGGCCCCACCACCTCGATAGAACCGCGGCCGCGGGCGAAGACCTCGCGGCTGGGCAGGTCGAGGCTGGGTGAATCGGCACTGCGTGAATCGGCACTGCGTGAATCAACGCTGCGTGAATCGGCACTGCCTCCCCCGGATGCCTCGCTCACCAGTTGCACGAGCGCGTGACCGGAGAGCGCATAGACCATGCGGCCGATGCCCGCCCAGTAGATCGCTCCGGCACACATCGCGCACGGTTCGGTACTGGTGTAGAGGGTGCTCGAGGCGAGCACCTCCGAGCCGAGGGAGGCCGAGAAGCGCACGAGATTGGTCTCGGCGTGACCGGTGGGATCGTTCGCCGTCGTCACCGAGTTCATCGCCTCGACGACGGTGCCGTCAGCCGTGACCAGCACAGCTCCGAACGGATGATCACCCCGGGCTCGCGCATCGCGCGCGAGCTCCACGGCACGAGCGAGGTGGTGGAGGTCGATCGGCGAAGCATCCATCTGTCGAACCTACCGGGACCTCACTCGGTGGCGAAGTCCGGCGCGCGCGGGCGCCGGGTGAGCACGGCCGCCGCCAGCCCGCCGAGCATGATCGCCCCGCCGACGAGTTCGCTGCCCGCCGGCCTCTCACCGAACACCGCCCAGGCGGCCAGGATGCCGATCACCGGCACCAGCAGGGTGAACGGCACCACCGCACCGGTCGGGTAGCGGGCAAGCAGTGAGTTCCAGATCGTGTACGCCACAAGAGACGCCCCCACCGCGGTATAGACGGTGCTGAGAATGGCGGCCAGCGACAGGTGGGCGAGCGAGAAGCCCACGGCCTGCGGCCCGTCTACCAGCAGGGCGAGTGCGATGGAGGGGATGGGCACCACCAGTCCGGACCACACCACAAGGGAGAGCCCGGATGCCGCTCGCGCTCGCCGCGACAGCACGTTACCGATCGCCCACGAGAGCGCCGCGAGGAGGGTGATCACGAGCGGGAGCCAGGGTGCCGCATAGGTGTGACCGACGACGACAACCGCGAGGCCGACCATGCCGATCACGATCCCTATGAGTTGACGTCGGGTGGGATGCTCCCGAAGCAGCAGGGAGGACACGATCACCGAGAACACGATCTGGGTCTGCAGCAGCAGCGAGGCAAGTCCCGGCGGCATACCGAGGGAAAGGGCGAGGTAGAGGAGGGTGAACTGGCCAAGGCTCAGGAAAGCCCCGATCAACAGGATGTTGCGCCACCCGATCGCCGGCGGCCGGATGAAGAACACGGCGGGGATGGCCACGAGCACGAAACGCATCGCGAGGAAGAGCAGCGGAGGAACATTGGTGAGGCCGAGGTCGATGGCCACGAAGTTGACGCCCCAGATCACCACGACCAGGAGTGCAAGAAGGGTGTGGCGGGGAGTCATCCCTTTAGCTTGGCAGGGATGGCGGGCTCCGCCTCACCGTCGGCTCTGCCTCACCGCCGGCGCCGACGCAGCTGGAACGGCCCCTTGGCACTCGAGGCGTCGACCACCGCACCGGCCTGAAGGATGTCGATCTCCCCCGCCGCGAAGAGCCGTCGCGCCGCGCGCCGGGCCGGCTCCGCGAACTCCTGCCAGCTCTCCTCGCCGACCGCTTTGGCAGCATCCGAGTCGAGGATGGTGGCTCCCGCCGGGCGAACAGCCAGCAGTGCGAGGATCGCGGCTTCGAGCGTCCGGTCGCCCTCGGTCACTCCCCGGCGGCGGCAGGCGTCGGAGCAATACCGCACGGACTCCCAGTCGCGAGCCCATTTTGCTCGCCACTCGATGCGGCGGCCGCAGGCGACGCAGGTCTTGTCGACCGCCGCGGCCGATTCGAGGGATCGCTGACGGTGAGCCATTCACCCAGTCTGGCCGGTGATGCTGGGTATCGGACCACCGGGTACCGGATGGGATGGGTACGCTTACCCAGTGAGAATCCTCGTCCTCGGTTCCGGTGCCCGCGAGCATGCAATTATCACCGCCCTCCTTCGCGAGGACGTCGATCACGACATCATCGCGGCTCCCGGCAATGCCGGCATCGCCGCAGAGGTAGAGGTCATCGCGCTCGACCCTGCGAATCCCGCCGTCGTCACCGAATTCGCGCTCGAGAACGACATCGAGCTCGTGATCATCGGTCCGGAGGCACCGCTCGTTGCGGGCGTCGCCGATCGCCTGCGTCAGCGCGGTATCGCGGTATTCGGACCGGGCAAGGCAGCCGCCCAACTCGAGGGAAGCAAGACCTTCGCGAAGCGGATCATGGATGTCGCGGGCGTGCCGACCGGCCGCGCAACCCGGGTCGGCAGCCTCGACGAGGCAATCGCGGCCATCGACGCGCTCGGGGCCCCCTACGTCGTGAAGGCGGACGGCCTGGCCGCCGGCAAGGGTGTGCTCGTCACAACCGATCGGGATGCCGCGGTCGCTCACGCCGAATACTGGATCGGGCAGGGCAGCGTGCTCGTCGAGGAATTCCTCGACGGCCAGGAGGTCTCCCTCTTCCTCCTCAGCGACGGCCACAATGTGCTCCCGTTCGAACCCGCCCAGGACTACAAGCGCCTCTCCGACAACGACGAGGGCCCGAATACCGGCGGCATGGGCGCCTACTCTCCCCTGCCCTGGCTTCCGGCCAGCTTCGTCGACGAGGTGATCGATACCATTGCCATCCCGACCGTGCGCACCCTCGCGGCCGAACAGACCCCCTTCATCGGCCTGCTCTACTGCGGGCTCATCATCACCGCGGCGGGCACGCGAGTCATCGAGTTCAATGCACGCTTTGGCGACCCAGAGACGCAGGTGGTCCTCCCTCGGCTCATCACGCCGCTCAGCGGTCTGCTGTTCGCCGCGGCGAGTGGTGAACTCGGCGGGATGGCGCGCCCGCGGTTCTCCGATGATGTCGCCGTCACGGTGGTGCTCGCGAGCGAGGGGTACCCCGAGACCCCGATCACCGGTCGCACCATCACGGGCATCGACACCGCGCTGGCGATCCACGGGGTGACGGTGGCTCACGCGGCGACGGCGCTCTCCGGCGGCGCCCTCGTCGCGACCGGGGGACGCGTGCTCAGCGTCGTCGCGACCGGCCGCGATTTCGAGGAAGCCCGATCCCGTGCCTATCTCGCGCTCGGAGCGATCGACCTCGAGGGCGGCCAGTATCGCACCGACATCGCGCAGCGAGTCGCCGAATGAGCACAGACCTGCCCGGCTGGGCGCACGCCTACTCTGGCAAGGTCCGGGACCTGTACATCGAGACGGGGACCGCAGATCTCGCCAACGCCGAGCGCGTGCTGATGGTCGCGAGCGACCGGGTGAGCGCGTTCGACCACGTGCTGTCCCCCGGCATCACCGGTAAGGGCGAGCTGCTCACCACGCTCAGCCTGTGGTGGTTCGACCGGCTCACCGGGGTACCCAATCACCTGGTCGCAGACCACGAGCTGCGCGGAGACTCGGTGCTCGATCTGATCCCGGATGCCGTGGCCGGGCGAGCGATGCTCGCACGCACCCTCGACATGTACCCGATCGAATGTGTGGTTCGCGGGTACCTCGCCGGCTCGGGCTGGCTCGAATACCAGGCGCACCAGACGGTGTGCGGCATCCGCCTGCCACCCGGCCTCGACAACGGGGACCGTCTGCCCGAGCCGATCTACACACCGGCCTGGAAGGCTCCCCTCGGCGAGCATGACGAGAACATCCCCTTCGAGCGCACTGTCGAGCTCGTGGGATCGCAGGCCGCCACGGCCTTGCGTGACCTCAGCCTGGAGGTGTTTGCGCGGGCATCCGCCATCGCCGAGGGGCGCGGTGTGATCCTCGCCGACACAAAGTTCGAATTCGGAGCCAATCGCGACACCGGTGTGATCACGCTCGCGGACGAGGTGCTCACGAGCGACAGTTCGCGATACTGGGATTCTGAGACCTACTCGGCCGGCGGCCAGAGACGGCTCGCGAGCTTCGACAAGCAGATCGTGCGCGACTGGCTGGGTGCGAACTGGGACAGGACCGGCGACCCTCCGGCCCTCCCGCCACAGATCGTGGAGCAGACCTCCGCCCGCTACCGGGAGTTGATCCAGAGGCTCACCGGCTCGTGATCGTCCGAAGGACCGCGTGGTCCGATCCGGGAGCGATGGCCCTTCGCGAAGCGATGCGGATGGAGATCGAGGCGCGATACGGCACGCCCGACTCCGAGCCCGGTCCGGCGCCGACCGCTCGGGACATCACCGCGTTCTTCGTCGCGTACGACAATTCCGACCGGCCCGTCGGATGCGGTGCCCTACGAGAATTGCCCGGAAACGAAGCAGAGGTGAAGCGGATGTTTGTCGCCTCGTCGCACCGCGGCACCGGCGTATCGAGTGCGATCCTGCTCGAACTGGAGCGGTTCGGTCGTGAACGAGCCTGGTCGCGGCTGGTACTCGAAACCGGTGACCGACAGCCGGACGCGGTGCGGTTCTACGAGCGCGAGGGCTTCACTCGCATCCCGGATTTCGCCTACTATGCCGACTCGCAACATTCGCTCTGCTTCGAGAAACCGTTGTTCGCGATCGACCCGGCCGGCGAAGTCGATTGCGAGGGGTGCCAGTAGCGCCGCCGGCGCCGCGCCCGAGCTCGTGCCTGCGAGCCCGCGTGATGCCGGGTTCTTCCACACGACCCTGCTGTTCGACTCGGAGGCCACGCTCGCGGCATCCGTCTACTCGGTCGCGACGAAGGCGCCGGGCACGTTCACCGGCAGCTCCGACCGTCTCGTGAGTAAGGCCTTCTACTTCACCGACCCGGGGGGGAATGGTGTGGAGTTGTACTGGGACCGCGACCGCGCCGAATGGGGCTGGGTGCACGGCCAGGACGAGATGTCCACGCTCTTCCTCGACCCGAACGCCTATCTGCGGGAGCATCTCAGCGAGAGTGCCGGGGGATACCACCACCACATGGCAATGAACACCTGGAACAGTGCGGGAGCGGGGCGCCGTGGTCGCACGCTCGGTCTCGGGCGGGTCGACATCGTCGTGCCCGGAGCGGACGACCTCGCATCCCTCGGCGAGCGGATGTCGCACCACGGCATCGCGACGCGCAACGACGGGCAGACCCTGAGCTTCGACGACCCCTGAGCCAACGTGATCCGGGTGACCGCGTCATCCTCCTAGAGACCGCTACAGCGTGCCGCGCACGATCGAATCGCCCGAGTGCGCCGGGTTGCCGTCCGGCTTCTCACTCGAGACATCCACGATCGGATAGTCCGCGATATTCACATCGCTGGGAATCGTGAATCTGCCTTCCGGGCCGGCGAGAACCCCCAGGCTGATCAGCTTTGTGAGGTCGCTCGAAATGAGCCAGACCTCGCGATAGCCGGGCGCAATTCGCGACTCTGAGACGGTGACGACGACCTGCCGCCCTGAACCCGTCTTCTCGATCACGGCTTCGCCGGAGGCCCCGGCCCAATCGGGAAGAGCCGACAGGCGCGCCTCGGCCAGAATGGTCGGCTTCGGGGTGACGGTCTTCGGAGCGAGGGCATTGGTAGCGACGAGGATCGCCCCGGTTGCCGCGGCGACCGCGAGCGTTCCCGCGAGCACCGGGGCGACCAGCCGGCGGCGGCGTCGGTGGGCGCGGTGGCCTCGCGGAGACGACACTGCAGGCGAGCTCGTGGCGACCGGGAGTGGCGACGCCGCGGGGTCCGAAGCAGCGTGCGAAGCCTCGGTCTCGAAGGGGGCCGGCATGACATCGGTCGCAAGGCCGAGGCTGTGACTGATCGACCGCCAGACCGCCGGTCCCGGAGCGTCGAGCGGATGCTCGAGAGGCGAGCCGGAGCGGGCAAGAGTCGTCACGCGCACCAGGCTGTTGAGCTCATCAAGGCAGTGGCGGCAGCCCTGCACATGAAGCTCGTCGGCGAGCGGGATATCGGGCTCGCCCATGGCCATCATGGCCAGAATCTCCGGATCACCGTGCACGGGTCGGTCATTCATCTTCGCTCACCTCCAATCTGGTTCGTAGCCGATCGAGACTTCGACGGATGTGACTTTTCACCGTGCCGAGTGGGAGACCGAGTCGCTCGGCGATCTGCGTGTGCGTGAGCCGATCGTAGAACGCGAGTCTCATGATCTGGCGAGGCGTCGTCGGCAGGTCGGCGAGGGCATCCGCCACTACGAGCCTTTCGGCCAGGTCGTCGGGCCAGTCCGTCACCTCGCGGTCGAGGCTCTGGATGAGTGCTTCCCGGTCCCGACGATCGCGCGCGCGCCGCTCATGCGCGTCCGCGATTGTGTGCTTGGTGATGCCCACCAGCCAGGCCGAGAGCCGCGCCCGATCGGAGTCGAAGGTGGCCCGCCCGAGCCAGGCGGCCACGAATACCCGCTGGGTCACGTCTTCGGCATCGGCAGAGTTGCCGAGCGACCTCAGCGACATGCCGTAGACCAGTCGCGCCCAGCGCTCGTACATGGTGGCGAGGGCATGTTCATCACCCGCCTGAAAGCTCGCGACGAGAGACGACTCGTCGTGGTTGTTCATGAGGTCGGACACGGGGATCCTGACGGCGGCCGGTCGGGATTGGTCGCCAGGAGAGGCGGCTCTATTGTCACTCACGATAGTCCCGCCCCACCCTGGCCGTGAAGGGTCAATTGCCTGCGGTCGCCGCAGCAACCGGGGTTGCCGTGACGATGACATTGTCGAGGTAGTGTCCCGTCTTCGAGTTGAAGACCCCACCGCAGGTTACCAGTGACAGCTTTGGCGCCCCGGTGGTTTCGAAGACATCCGCCATCGGGGCGTCGATCTTGCCCACCTGCCTCAGCTCGCTCACGGTGTAGGCGACCGTCGATCCATCCGCTCCGTAGACCGTGATCGTGTCTCCGGCGGTCGCATTCTTGAGCTTGCTGAACGGGCCGATACCGTCGTGCCGGGAATCGATATGGGCCGCGATTACGGTCGCGCCCTCCGGAGCGGCGAGCCCCGGGCTGTAGCGATACCATCCCGCCTCGGCGGCGTTGGCCGGCAGAGCCATCGCTCCCTTGGCGTCGAGCCCCTCTGCGGTCACCCTCATGTCGATGCCCAGCCGGTCGAATCGGATGCGCACCGGCGCCACGACCGCGTCCACCGTGAGGCTGCCGAGCGAAGCATCCACTCGCGGGATGTCGGGAACGGTCACCCGCGGCGCGGCAGTTGCAGAAGCGGTCGGCCGTGCCGTCGATGCGGGCGGTGCGGGCGATGCCGAGCACCCGGCGAGCACGGGAAGGACCAGGCACAGCGCCAGCGCGACGCCGAGACCGGCCCTTCCCGTCATCTTCACTCCAGGTTCCTCTTCGGCCGGCGCGCCGTCAGGCGCGCGACCCGGCCTTCCTGCGAGCGACTACCAGCACAGCGGCGGCAGCGAGGAGCAACCCGAATGCTCCGAAGCCGATCGTCGACCGGGTCTGTGCCGATTCGGCGCGTGCTGCCGCGCCGGTCTGTCCGGCGGGAACGCCCGCCGGCGGGGTGTGCAGTCCGGTGATGGTCTGCACCGCTACGGCAAGAGACTTGTCAGCGAGGCTCCCGTAGGCGTAGACGATGGTGTTCTGGCCTTCGACTACGGGTACGTCGGCCGGTCCGATGAGCGCGGGAGTGGTGGTTCCCGCCGCGACTACCGAGGCCGAGATGGTGGCCGGAGCAAGGTTGAGGATCTGCTCCTTCGGGTTGGTGAGGCCCTTGATCACGGGGGAGGTGCCCGCGAGCACGTCAACGGCCGGGGCCGCGGCCACGTGGCGGACCGTGAGTCGACCCTGTCCGGGGGTGGTCTTGGAGATATCGTTCGTGAAGAGGGTGGCCGTGGGCTTGCCCGCCGGATCGAGGTGGGCGACCGCCGTGTAGTTGCCTCCGTCGGCGAGAGGAAGGTCGACCGGGCCGATGACGACCTTGTCGGTGGCAGAGGTGGCATCGGATGCCGTGATCGCGACCGAGTAGGTAGCGGGTGGCAGGCTCAGCGGGCCGGCTAGCGTTCCCGGCTTGAAGTCGTTGAGCGTGAGGGCGCCATTCACCCACACGTCGACGGTGACTCCGGGCACGCCATGCAGCACCGACAGCTGGGCGTTCGTGGCCGCAGAAGCGGACACTGGAATCGCGAGCGCGGCGAGAAGGAAAGCACCGGCAACACTGCCGGCCATGATTCGAGTTTTCACGTGTCTACTCCAGTCCCGAACATGCTGGTCATGTTCTTATCTGGTACTTCTGTGCAATCACGGCAAACGGATGCAGCAGATCGCGGGTTTTTTCTGGCAATCCGCCCGGCGAGAGCGGCCTAAAATCGGTGGAGTGATCAATTTCCGCCCAAACCTCCTGAGCCGGGCCGCCGCGATACCCCTCGTCCCCGTTCTGCTCATGCAGGCGAGGAAGGCGCGCGCAAGCATCCCGCGCCTTCCGGATGCCGCGCTTCCCTGGACCGGATCGCTGCCGGGAGCGGACCTGATCCGCCTGCTCGTGCTTGGCGACTCGACCGCGGCCGGGGTCGGGGTCGAGAGCCAGAACGAGGCGCTGCCGGGCAGTTTCGCCCAGGAGTTCGGAGACCGGTTCGACCGCGGAACCGCCTGGACGGCCATCGGAGAGAACGGGGCAAGCTCTCGCGACATCCTGGAGCGGTTCATCGACGAAGCCACGACCGGGCGTTACGACGTGGTGTTCCTCACGGTCGGTGCCAACGACGCACTCGGGTTGCGGTCGCGCCGCGCGTTCGCGCGGGACGTTCGCGAAATCGTTCGCCGGCTCCGGGAGGTGAACCCGGATGCCCTGCTCCTGGTCTCTCTGATGCCCCGGTTCGACCGCTTCCGCAGCCTGCAAAGTCCCCTGCGCTGGAACCTCGCACTGCACGCTGCCAGCCTTGACGACGCCGCCCGCGCCGCCGTGCGAGGCGTCGATCGGGTATTCGCGCTACCGAAACCGCCGCCCTACACGCCGACATTCTGGGCAACCGATCTCTTCCACCCCGGCCCATCGGGGTATCGGGAGTGGGCGGAATTCGTGCTCGACACCGTGCCTCTCAGCCTGCTGGCGCCGCTGCGGCGCCGGCCCTCACGCCGCGACTGACGCCCGCTTCGCGGTGTCGACGCCGGGCTCGGGCACGATCCGGTCATTCCAGTGCTTGATGACCGCCCAGGCGACCGCTGCCGCCGGCACCGAGATGAGGGTGCCGAAGATGCCGCCGAGGATCGTTCCGGCGGTGAGTGCGAGCAGCACGACGAGACCGTGCAGTTTGAGTGACTTGCCCATTACAAACGGTGAGAGGAAGTTGCCCTCGAGCTGCTGCACGGCGATCACCACGATCACGACGACGATCGCCGCGGTGAGGTTGTTGGTCACGAGCGTGACGAGAGCGGCGATGATGCCCGTGACCGTCGCGCCGACCAAGGGGATGAACGCACCGATGAACACAAGAATGGCCAAGGGGATCGCGAGCGGCACCTGAAGGATCAGCATGGCCACACCGATGAACGTCGCATCGACGAGGGCGATGATCGCCGTTCCCCGCACATACCCCCCGAGGGTCTGCACCGCGCTGTCCCCGGCACGGCGCAGCTTGGCGTGCAGGACCGGTCGAAACGGCGTGATCAGAAAGGCCCAGATCATCGGCCCGTCCTTCATGAAGTAGAAGAGCACGATCACCGTGAGTACCGCGCCGGTGACGAGCTCGGCGGCGGTGGATACCCCGGCGAGCGCGCCCGAGCCGAACTGTGCGCTCGTGACGAAGTCGACGAGGGTCTTCTGCACCGCGCTGATCTGCTTTGCATCGATAGTGAGCGGGCCGTTCTGGATGAAGTCGGCGATGGTGTTGATACCGGAACTCACCGACTTCTGCAGTGTGGCGAACTGCGACTGCACCTGCACGACGGCGATCGTGATGACCCCTCCGAACACGAGCACTCCGGCAAGCAGCGAGATGATCGCGGCGACAACCCGCGGCATGTGCTTCTCGAGCAGGCGAACCACCGGGCGGAATGCGGATGCCACGATCAGCGCGATCAGCAGTGGCACCACCACGAGCTGCAGCCTGGTCGCGGCGAACACGATGATCACCGCGATGGAGAGCACGAGCAGGACCTGCCCGCAGCGCAGCGCGAGTCGGCCGAAGCTGTCGCTCCACACCGCCGTCGGGGCACGCAGGGTGGGCACGGGGATGGCGACCTGCTTCTTCGTGAACATCCATCGAGCGTATCGATGACCGGCTGATCTCGTGCGGGCCTTGCGCGGAGGGTCCGATCGTGCACTCCGGTAGGCTGGGATCATCCACCTACAGGCGAACTTTTGGAGTGACTCGTGCCCGTAATCGTCGTCGAAGTCATGCCGAAGCCCGAGCTTCTCGACCCCCAGGGTAAGGCCGTCGCCGGTGCTCTCCACCGCCTCGGAAAGTCCGGGATCGCCGGCGTGCGCATCGGTAAACGTTTCGAAGTGACGGTGGACGAAGTCACGGATGCCGTGCTCGCCGAGGTCACACAGCTCGCGGATGACATGTTCTCCAACTCCGTGATCGAAGACGTGGTGTCGATCGTGGTCGAACCCTCCCCTACCCGCGCATGACCTCCATTGGCGTCATCACCTTTCCCGGCTCGCTCGACGACCGGGATGCCCAGCGCGCCGTGCGGCTCGCCGGCGCAACCCCGGTCGCCCTCTGGCACGGCGAACACGACCTCAGGGGCGTGGATGCGATCGTGCTCCCCGGTGGCTTCAGCTACGGCGACTACCTGCGCTGCGGCGCCATCGCCTCGCTCTCCCCGATCATGGCCGAGGTCATCGATGCAGCGGCGAAGGGGATGCCGGTGCTCGGCATCTGCAACGGGTTCCAGATGCTCACCGAGGCCCACCTGCTCGAGGGCGGACTCATCCGCAACGATCACGGCAGCTTCATTTGTCGAGATCAGAGGTTGCGCGTGGAGAACACCTCGACGGCCTGGACCAACGGGTTCGTCGCCGGGAGTGAGATCACCATCCCGCTGAAAAACGGCGAAGGCAGCTTCATCGCCAGCGCTGAGACAATCGCAAGGCTGGAGGGTGAGGGCCGGGTTGCCTTCCGCTATGTCGACGTCAATCCCAACGGGTCGCTCAATGACATCGCCGGCATTTCGAATGCCCGCGGTAACGTCGTGGGGCTGATGCCGCATCCGGAGCACGCGACCGAAGAGGGCTTCGGTCCGGATACCGCCCTCGCCATGCGCAACGGCACCGATGGGCTCACCGTCTTCACGAGCGCGATCGCAGCGTTCGTCTCGGCCTAGCTCCTCTCGGCCTCGGTTATTTCGGCCTCGCTCTTCTCGGGCCGGGCGCCCGCGGCTCAGCTGCGGTCGGGATCACCTGCATCTCCAACCACCGGCAGCGTGCCGGTGAACTGGCTCGCCCGCTCCTCGGCCTCCGGCGTGCCAGTGAAGAGCCCGATCTGTCCGGTGGACACCGGCACCGACGTCGGATGCGAAGCGGGTTCGACAGACAGGATGCGCGTGCGCGGCAGGGCCTCCGCAGCGCTCTGGTGCAGCCACTCCACCATGTGCTCCCGCACGTGGCAGCGCAGGTCGAAGAGAGTCGGGGCATCCACGGCGGACACCAGGATGCGGATGCGCACGTAGCCGCCGACCGCATCCGTCACCTGCAGTACCCCGGTGCGACCATCCCACAGTCGCGTCTCAGCGAGGATCACACCCAGCCGCTCGCGCATCTGGGTCGGGGTTACCCGCCAATCCAGGTCGAACTCCACCGAGCCGAGGAGCTCGCTGGAATGCCTCGTCCAGTTCTCGAACGGGGTTTTGGTGAAGTAGGTGGACGGCAGCACTAGTCGTCGGTCATCCCAGATATGCACGACGACGTAGGTGAGGGTGATCTCCTCGATGCGCCCCCATTCCTTCTCGGCGATCACCACATCATCCACTCGGATCGCATCGCTGAAGGCGAGTTGCACTCCGGCGAAGACATTTGCGAGAGTCGACTGGGCGGCGAGGCCGGCGAGGATGCTCACGACCCCGGCGGAGGCCAGCACGCTGGCGCCGACCACCTGCACCCCGGGGAAGGTGAGCAGGATGGAGGCGATTCCCACGATCACGATCGCAATGCTCGCGAGGCGGCGCACGATCGCGATCTGGGTCTGGACGCGACGGGCGCGCCTGTTATCGGCGACGTCGGTGCGGTATCTGCCGGTGGCGAGGCCGAGGCCGAAGTTCACGAGGGCCGCGGCAAGTGAGGTTCCCACGGCGATGGCGGCGATGAGAAAGCCGTGATCCACCGTGCGAAGCGGAGCTCCTGCCGGCAGGGTGAAGTGCACGGCGATCCACGTGGCGACTACGACGAGGAAGAGTCGATAGGGCAGACGCGCTCGCAGAATCAGCGCCCGCGCCCAGCTCTCCCGACGGGCGGTCAGTCGTGCTGTTACCGAGGTGATCACCACCACGACGAGCACGGCCACGAGAGCGATAATCACGGCGACGCCGAGCTCGATCCAGGATTTCACGTCGAACATATGCCTCCCTTCTTCGATACTCAAGGGTAGGGGCGCCATGGCTCCGACTCGAGTTGCGAGGCGCGACCCGCGCGCCGAAATGCCACTTTCCGTTGCTCCGACGGGCCGGAGCGACGGAAAGCGGCATGTGAATGGACCGCAGTGTTGCGGGCGTGCGGTGGGGGTGCGCGGGTGCAGTGAAGATGTGGATGGATCGAGCACGGTGGCGTGCGAGTGGCCCGTTCAGGCACGACGATCGCGGGTGTCCGCGACGCCCACCCGGGCAGTGTGAGCGACACGATTCGTCGGTGCGTGGAGAATCTCCCGGTGTTCGGACACCACCACTTTTTCAGCCACCTCACTGCCGCCCGACTCTGGGGGTGCCCCCTGGGCACGGCCACCACCGAGCCGCTGCACGTGTCGGCGGGCTTGCCCGCTCGTGGTGGCCGCTGACCACCTCGTGCTCGATCCGTATCAGCTCGACCCGCGGGACATCCGACCGTTTACATCGATCGAGAAGTTGCGGCTGGCGGTCCGGGACTTCCACGGACGGGGAGCGCGGCGCGTGGCATCCGCTCTCGACCTGGCGCGGTGTGGATCCGAGTCGCGGCCCGAAACGCTGCTGCGCCTCCTCCTTCAGCGGACGGGACTGCCCGAACCTCTGCCAAACCGCGAGGTGAGAGATGACGCGGGCGCTGGCTCGGGCGTGCCGACCTGGTGCGCCGCGAGTTCCGCACGGCGGTGGAGCACGACGGCGACCAGCACCGCTCGAACCGGGCCCAATGCGAGAAGGACATCATTCGCTGGGAGCGTTTCGTCGAGGCCGGCTCCCACTCCACTCGCACGCCGCACGCCCGGCCCGCATTCCCACCCACCCTGCCGCACGCCCCCGCCTCGAGATGCCACTTTCTGTTGCTCTCTGCGCAGTTTGAGCCGGAAATAGGCATCTCGAGGGTTGGCGGGCGGGGTGAGCGGGGTGGG
>JBBRDX010000038.1:0-20151 GCA_038203515.1 Actinomycetales bacterium
CTCGAGCGGCCGCGGTGAACGCATCACGGATGCTCTTGCCGAGCTCAGACGGAGTGGCCCGGGGCTTGTCCCGGCGGAGATCGGTCGTGTGGAGAGGGCCGGTGACATTGAGACTCATCGCCATCGAACCGGCGAGCACGATCGGGATGGTGGTGAAGAGACCGCGGACGATCCTGTTCTGTTCGGGCCGAGCGGCCCGCCGTCGGCGGTCGCCGTCATCGCCCTGGTCGAATGCTTTCGTCATGGTCACACCTCGCCTGTCTCCCGCCCCGAGACATCTCTCCCGCCCCGAGACATCTCTCCCGCCCGGGAACGGGCGCGCGACAATGAGAGAACGCTGACACAGATCTATAGCAGTGTCAATTAGCGTGACGCAAGTTGTTTCAGTTAACGCAACCGAAACACAAGAGAGAAGTTTGCTTGGCGGCGCGGGTCTGGCAGCATTGACCTCGTGACTATTGCTTCGGACACCCGCTGGCTCACCCTCCCCGAACTCGTGGACATCCTCGGAATCGGCGTGAGCAAAGTGCGTCGGCTCATCGAGGACCGCAGCCTGCTCGCCTCAAAGGTGGACGGCGTCTGGAAAGTGCCGGAGGCCTTCATCCGTGATGCGGAGCCGCTGCCCGAACTGCGCGGGACCATCCTGGTGCTGCACGACAGCGGGTACAGCGATGACGAAGCAATGCACTGGCTGCTCACCGCGGAGGAGAGCATCGGAATTCCCCCCATCGACGCGCTGCGCGCTGGCCGCAAGGCCGAGGTGCGCCGGGTCGCCCAGGCCCTCGGGTTCTAGCGGTTTCCCGCCCTTCGGCGGAGCGCGCCCCCAGACTGAGTGCGCCCTCAGGCGGAGCGCGCTCTCAGGCGGAGCGTTTGATCACGGTGTCGGCGAGCTGCACCAGCTGCTGCTTCGAAGCCGCGCTCAGCGGGGCATCCTCGATCGCGGCGATCGCGAGCGTCACGTTGTGATCGATGATGCGCTCGACATGCTCGACCGCGCCGCTGTCACGGATAGATGCCTGGAGCATCGTCACCTGCTGGGGAGAGAGCTCGGGGTCTCCGAGCAGTTCGTCGAGCAGACTCGTCGAATTGGACGGGAGCTTGGTTCGGGCGAGCGCGATGAGCACCGTTCGTTTTCCCTCGCGGAGGTCGTCGCCCGCCGGTTTGCCGGTGGTCTCCGGATCACCGAAGACGCCGAGGAGGTCGTCTCGCAATTGGTAGGCGATCCCCAGTGGAAGCCCGAATTCGCGCAGCGCAGCTACCTGTGCGAGGGATCCGCCGGCCAGGGCCGCTCCGATCGCGAGAGGCGCCTCGATGCTGTACTTGGCGGATTTGTAGACGATCACCCGGTGGGCCCGGGACAGGAGCTCCGGCTCGGGGTAGTTGCGCCAGCTGCGTTCCTCGAGAACGTCGAGGTACTGGCCGACGGTGACCTCGGTGCGCATGCGGTTGAACTCCGACCGCGCGGCCACTCGGGCCGCCGGGGACGAGAGTGCCTGCAGGCCGGAGTCGAAGAGTTCGTCGCTCCAGCTCAGAAGCAGGTCGCCGAGCAGTAGCGCGGCCGACTGGCCGAATCCGCGCGCGCTCCCGGTCCATCGGCCGTCGTCATGGAGCTTCTCGAATCGCCTGTGCGCGCTCGGCATGCCGCGCCGGGTGTCGGAGTTGTCCATGATGTCGTCATGCACGAGAGCGGCCGCGTGAAACACCTCGAGACCGCTCGCGGCAAGCACAATCGCTTCGAGGTCGCTTCCCGGGGTGCGGTCGGGCATCCCGTCGAAGGCGGTGGTGTGCCCGCTCACGGACTGCCAGCCCCAGTAACAGAACAGTGCGCGGAACCGCTTGCCGCCCCGAAGCAGATCGCGTGAGAAGTCGATGAACGGCGCGAGGTCCGACCCGATAGAGGCGAGCAACGGCTCACGATTATCCAGGAAGGCATCAATGTCGCTCTGGACTAGGTCAACTAACCGCTTACTCTCAGGCACAGTTATAGCCTAGCCACGTGGGGGAGCCTACAATTGACCAGACGGAACACAACGCCTCTGACCCGAAGGGAGTCACTATGCCGCTGTCGGAACATGAACAGCGTCTCCTGGACGAGATGGAACGCAGTCTCTATCACAACGATGCCGACTTCGTCGCGACCGTCGGATCGGGTCGGGGACGCCCCACCTACCGCGCCATCGTCATTGGTGTGCTCGTCGGGCTTGCCGGAATCGCGGTCATCGTGACGGGAGTGATGCTCCAGTTGGCCATCCTGGGCGTTGCGGGATTCGTCGTCATGTTCGTGGGCGTGCTCGTCTCGATCTCCTCGCCACGGCGGCTGGTCGAAGAGGCACCGCGGCCCACGGAATCACGTTCGAAAGCGACCTTCATGGATCGTATGAATGAGCGGTGGGACAAGCGCCAGGACGGACGCGAGCAGTAACCAGACGTCACAACTAACGGCCGATCGAAAGATCGGCCTTTTTTGTGCCCTTTTCTGTGCCCTTTTTACCCCGCATCTTGCCAACTCACTCCATTTCCCTCCACGGCTAACATCGCCTGTATCACTGGGAAGTCGACCCCAGTTCGGGGCAGTTCGGCGCGCTTTTTATTGTTTTGTGGTGGAGAGTGGAGTAAAGTGGAGTCCACCAGAATCCAGGCCGGAGAATGAGGGGAGTCGTCGATGTTCCTTGGCACGCACACCCCCAAGCTCGACGACAAGGGCCGCGTCATCCTTCCGGCCAAATTCTGGTCAGAACTCGAATCCGGCATCGTGATCACCCGCGGCCAGGAGCGCTGCCTCTACGTGTTCTCCACCCGCGAGTTCGAGGCACTGCACGACCGCATCCGCCAGGCTCCGGTTACCAGCAAGCAGGCCCGCGACTATCAGCGGCTCTTCCTCTCCGGAGCGAACGCCGAGGTGCCGGACACCCAACACCGCGTCACGATCCCCGCCGGACTTCGCTCCTACGCCGGCCTCGGCCGCGACCTCACCGTGATCGGCGTGGGCAACCGCGCCGAGATCTGGGACACCGCCGCCTGGGAGACCTATTACTCCGAGCAGGAGAGTGCCTTCGCCGATACCACGGAGGAGGTGATCCCCGGGCTCTTCTAGCGTCCTTGTTCCTGACTCCCAGCCGTCGATTCGCCCTGACATCACTTCCCCGGTGACAGGTCGGACGGATGGGGATCAGGACCAAGGAGCATCAGAATCACCGGTCACTATGGTCGACAACCAGATCCACACCCCCGTGATGCTCGAACGAACCATCGAGTTGCTCAGCCCAGCGGTCTCTCACCCGGGCGCCGTGCTCGTGGATGCCACCCTCGGCATGGCCGGCCACGCCGAGGCCTTCCTCCAGCGTTTTCCCCAGCTCGTGCTCGTGGGTCTCGACCGCGACACCGATGCTCTCGCGATCGCGGGGGAGCGTCTCGCCCCGTTTGCCGGCCGCGTGCACCTCGTGCACACGGTGTACGACAGCTTCGAGGAGTCCCTCGACGAACTCGGGATCCCCGAGGTATCCGGCATCCTCTTCGACCTCGGCGTCTCGTCGCTCCAGCTCGATCGGGTGGAGCGCGGTTTCTCCTACTCGAAGGACGCCCCGCTCGACATGCGCATGGATGCGACCTCCCCACTCACCGCCGAGCGCATCCTCGCTGACTACAGCGAGTCCGAACTGCGTCGCATCTTCTGGGAGTTCGGCGAGGAGCGTCTCGCTCAGCGCTACGCCAAGAAGATCGTGGAGACCCGGGAGGAACGGCCGCTCGTGCGCTCGGCGGAGCTGGTCGAACTGATCACCGCCGCGACCCCGGTGGCGATCCAGCGCAAGGGACACCCGGCCAAGCGTGTCTTCCAGGCGCTGCGCATCGAGGTGAACCAGGAGCTCTCGGTGCTCGAGCGCGCAATCCCTGCCGCTATCCGCTCTCTCGCCGTCGAGGGCCGCATGGTCGTGCTCGCGTACCAGTCGCTCGAAGACCGCATCGTGAAGCGGGCCCTGGCAGTGGCATCCTCCTCCACCGCCCCGGCGGGACTCCCGATCGAACTGCCGGAACACCGTGCAGAACTCAGACTGCTCGTGCGCGGCGCCGAACTCGCCACCGACGATGAGAAGGCACTGAACCCACGGTCTACCCCCGTGCGGTTGCGCGCCGCCGAACGAATCCGGAGGGCCGCATGAGCAACACTCTCGCCATCGATCTGCCAGACTTCCTGCCGGCGGAAAACGACAGCCATCCGCGCCATATCGAGATCGTCTCGACCCGCAGCCAGAAGCGTGCCCGCCCCCGTGTGATTTACGCTCTCGTCGCTGTGGCGGGCCTCTTCGTGATACTGATGGGGCAGCTTCTGCTCAGCATTTGGCTGTCGGATGGCGCCTACCAGATCTCCGGCCTGCAGCAGACCCAGCGCGATCTGTCCCGCGACCAGCAGGCTCTCGGTGAGTCCCTCAACGTGCTGCAGTCCCCGCAGAATCTCGCGGGCCAGGCATCCGCGCTCGGAATGGTGATGAACACCGGCAGCCAGGGCTTCCTCAGCCTCTCCGGCGGAGTCACCCGCGCCCCCACGGCCGCGACGGCCGACACGGCCGTGGCCGCGGATGCCGCGAGCTACACGCCGAACGCACTCATCACCCCCGACATCTCGGCCCTCGGGGCCGCAGCGGCTGCCGCGACTGCTGCTGCGGCGGTGGGCACGGGCGCGCCTGCCGGGTCCACGGGCGCGGGATCGGTAGCGTCCACCCCGGGGACACCGGCACAAACGGTGTTGCCGTCACCGATCACCCACTGACCATCCGCACCATCCGAACTCCGTGAGGAAGCGCCCGTGACCAACCCGCGCCGCAGCCGCCGTCGCCTGGCCCTCGCCATGGTGATGGTGTTCGCGGTCGTCGGCATCTTCGCCGTGCGTCTCGTCGACATCCAGCTCGTGCGAGCCGACCAGCTCACCGCCGATTCGCTCGGCAAGCGCGCCGTGAAAACCCCCACCTATGCGGCACGGGGCGCAATCGTCGACACGAACGGTGTGGTGCTCGCCGACAGCGTGAACCGGTTCGACCTCACCGTGTCTCCGGCGAACATCGCACTGATCGATGCTGCGGGATTTCTTCGTGTGGCGAAGGACGGCACCAAGTCGCGGGTCACAGTGATGCAGGCCGCCACCGAGATCGCGAACCTCACCAAGCAGGATCCCGCCACGATTTATTCGTCGCTGACCAAGAACTCGACCTCGAACTATGCGCTGGTCTCCAAATCCGTCGACCTCGCCACCAAGCGCGCCATCGAGAAGCTCAAGATCCCGGGCACCATCTTCCAACTGCATCCCCGCCGCACCTATCCGAATGGCGCTGTCGCCGGCAACCTCACGGGCTATATGAGCACGGATGGCCCGGGCGGCGGCCTCGAGCTCGGCGACAACACAAGCTGCCTCAGGAGCACCAGCGGAAGCACCACCTACGAACAGGGTGCGGATGGGGTGCAGATCCCCGGAAGTGAGGTCATCAAGAAGGCATCCAAACCCGGCGGCACGCTCAAGCTCTCCATCGACAGTGATCTGCAGTGGTTCGCCCTCCAGGCGATCGCGGAGCAGGGCACCGCGATCGGCGCCCAGTCGGGCACCGCGATCGTGCTGCGCATCAAGGACTTCCACCTCATGGCGGTGGCCGACTGGCCACCGGTCGATCCGAACAACGTGGATGGTTCGGACCTCGCCAACTACGGGTCGCACGCATTCACGGCCCAGTATGAGCCCGGCTCCGTCTTCAAGGCGATGTCGGCGGCGATGCTCATCGACACCGGCATCGGCTCCCCGGCCATGCAGGCGGTGGTGCCGTCCCACTGGGTGACCCCCGAGGGCGCCACTGTCAATGACGCCGCCCCGCATCCGGAGCAACAGCTCACGCTCACCGGGGTGCTGCAGAACTCCTCGAACGTAGGAATCTCCAAGCTCGGCTCGCAGGTGCCCGAGAAGACCCGTCTCGACTACATGAAGAAGTTCGGGCTCGGCCAGGCGACTGCGGTCGGCTTCCCCGGAGAGGCGACGGGTCTGATCAACAAGTTGCCCTGGGACAACCAGACCCACTACAACGTGCTCTACGGCCAGGGAGTCTCGGCCACCGCACTGCAGGTCGCCCAGATCTTTGCGACACTCGGAAACGGAGGCATGAGACTGCCGACGACGCTCGTCGAAAGCTGCACAAAGGCCGACGGAACCGTGACCGCGGTGCCCTCGACCACAGGCACCCGGGTGGTCTCCGAAAGCACAGCGAAAACGGTGGTCAACATGCTCGAGAGCGTCGTGCAGGCCGGCGAGCTCTCCAAGGCCGTCAAGATCCCCGGGTACCGCGTGGCCGGCAAGAGCGGCACCGCCGAAGTCGCTTCCAACGGGCGTTACACCGGTGACCGCGTCGTCTCCTTCGCCGGCATCGCCCCCGCCGAGGACCCGCAGTACGTGGTTGTGGTCACCTACACGAAGCCAGCTACCATGAAGAGTTCGGCCGCCGCGGCGCCGACATTCAAGAAGATCATGTCCCAGGTGCTCACAAAGTACCGGGTACCCCCGTCGACATCGCCATCCACCTATCCGGCGACGACCTGGTAAGAAAGTAGACGCTGTGACTGCACGGATCCCCCCGGTTCTTCGACCGGAGCATCCGCTGGCCAGGCCTCTCGCCGGACTCGTTTCGGACTTCGGGCTCGACTCGGTCGGCTCGCTCGACGGCGTCGAAATCACCGGTGTCACCCTTCGCTCGACCGAGGTGGAAGCGGGCGACCTCTATGTGGGAATCCAGGGTCTCCACAGCCATGGGGCCCAATACGCTGCGCAGGCCGCCGAGAGTGGTGCGGTGGCCCTGCTCACCGATCAGGCCGGGGCCGAACTGGCCGCGGACGCAGGTCTTCCGATCGTGATTGTGGACTCCCCGCGCGCGGCCCTCGGTGACATCTCGGCCTGGGTGTACCGCACCAACGAGAATCCGCCCCTCATGCTCGGTATCACCGGCACCAACGGAAAGACCTCCACCGCCTATATCCTCGAAGCGATTCTCAAGCAGCTGGGACTCGTGACCGGGCTTTCCTCCACCGCCGAGCGCCATATCGGGCACGAGAGCGTCGTCTCCAGGCTCACGACTCCGGAGGCGAGCGAGATGCACGCTCTTCTGGCTCGGATGCGCGAGAGCGGGGTGCGCGCTGTGGCGGTCGAGGTCAGCGCCCAGGCGCTCACCAGCAACCGGGTCGACGGCCTCATGTTTGATGTCGTGGCCTTCACCAACCTCAGCCACGACCACCTCGATGACTATGTCGACATGGACGAGTACTTCGAGGCGAAGCTCGACTTCTTCGACGCCGAGCGCGGCAAACGCGGGGTCGTCTCCCTCGACACCGCCTGGGGCCAGAAGGTCGTCGACCGCTCGCGCATCCCCGTCACCACAATCTCGGCGACGGACGGCGTCGTGGGCGAGTGGAATGTCGAGATTCTCGATGAGCGCGCGTCCGGCGTCGAATTCACCCTCACCGGGCCGGAGGGACGATCGATCACGAGCCACGTGCCGCTCATCGGCAGGCACATGGCCGCCAATGCCGCCCTCGCCATCGTGATGTTGGTCGAGGCAGGGTTCGAGCTCGAAGCCATCGGCCAGGCGATCCGGAACGGCATCGATGTCTACCTGCCGGGGCGCACCGAAAGGGTTTCCGGCGACCGTGGGCCGAGCGTCTATGTGGACTTCGGCCACAGTCCGGATGCCTTCCTCAATACCCTCAGCGCAGTGAGCAAGTTCACCACGGGCCGCGTGATCATGGTGTTCGGCGCCGATGGTGACCGCGACAGCACCAAGCGGCATGAGATGGGCCGAGTCGCTTCCGAAGGCTCGGACATCCTCGTGATCACCGACCACCATCCGCGATTCGAAGATCCGGAATCGATTCGTGCGACCCTGATCGAGGGCGCGAATCTCGCGGAGCACCAGGCGGAGCTGCATGAGGTCAGCCCGCCGGAGAAGGCGATCCGCGTTGCGGTCGCGCTCGCGCAGGAGGGTGACTCGATCCTCTGGGCCGGCCCCGGGCACCAGGACTATCGGGACATCCGCGGCGAGCGCACGCCGTATTCCGCCCGCGCAGAGGCCCGTGGGGCGCTGCGAGAGGCAGGCTGGGCCTGAAGTGATCTCTCTCACGCTGGCCGAGCTCACGGCGGCAATCGGCGGTACCCTTCGCCTCGCGTCCGGCTCCCACAACTTCGACGAGGTGTCCGGCTCGGTGCAGACCGACTCGAGGCTGGTCACCCCCGGGTCGATCTTCATCGCCCTGCCCGGGGAGGTGTCCGACGGCCACCTGTTCGCGCAGGCCGCGATCGACAACGGTGCAGCCCTGCTGCTCGTCGACCACGAACTCGAACTCGCGGTGTCCCAGGTCGTGGTCGAGGACACTCTCACGGCCCTCGCCGATCTCGCCCGGTTCGTCGTCGCAACCGCACGAGCCGCGGGCGCGCTGAAGGTGATCGGCATCACCGGATCCAATGGCAAGACCACCACAAAGAACATGCTGCGGGCGGTGCTCGAGACCGCGGGCGCCACCATCGCGCCTCCGGGCTCCTTCAACAACCAGGTCGGTGCACCGCTCTCGATGCTGTCCGTCGACCTCGACACTCGCTTTCTCGTGGTCGAGATGGGGGCGGCGAGAATCGGGGAGATCGCCCGCACCGTCGGCATCGCCATCCCGGACATCTCGGTCGTTCTCAAGGTCGGCCTCGCCCATGCCGGCGAATTCGGCGGTATCGAGCAGACCCAGCGGGCGAAGTCCGAGATCGTCACCCGGCTGCCGGCCGATGGCGTCGCGGTTCTCAATGTCGACGACGAGCGCGTCGCAGCCATGGCCTCCCTCACGAAGGCCCGGCCGGTGTGGTTCGGACTGGATGCCTCGGCCGACGTGCGCGGCGACGACCTGCGCGCCACTGCCTCCGGAACCGCGTTCACCCTCATCGAGGGTGACATCCACCGGCCGGTGCTGCTGCGGATCCTCGGCGAACACCACGTCATGAACGCCCTCGCCACCCTCGCGGTGGCCCGTGAGCTCGGTGTCGACCTCGACACCGCCGTCACCGCGCTCGAATCCGTGCCGCGCGCAGAACGATGGCGCATGGAGTTGCTGACCCGATCGGACGGCATCATCGTGATCAACGATGCCTACAACGCCAGCCCTGACTCGATGTCGGCCGCGCTCAAGACGCTCGCCCAGATCATCGAACCCGGCCAGCGTTCCATTGCGGTCCTCGGCGAGATGACGGAACTCGGGGAGTTCTCGGACGAGGAGCACGACCGCATCGGACGTCTGGTCGTGCGTCTCAATATCCAGAAACTCATCGTCGTCGGCCACGGTGCCCGCCACATCCACAATGCTGCGGGACTGGAAGGCTCTTGGGACGGGGAGTCGATGCTCGTCGCGACCGCCGACGAGGCCTACGATCAGCTCCGTGACGATCTGCGCGCGGGCGACATCGTGCTGGTGAAGTCATCGAAGTCCGCCAACCTCCGCTTCCTCGGCGACCGCCTCGGCGAGGTGACCTGAGTGATCGCGCTCCTCACCGCCGGCGGCGTCAGTATGGTGTTCACCCTGCTGCTGACCCCGCTGTTTGCGAAGACGTTCCGGCGACTCAAGCTCGGCCAGTTCATCCGCGCCGACACTCCGACCGCGCACGTGATGAAGCGCGGAACGCCCTCGATGGGCGGAATCGTGTTCATCACAGCGGCGATCGTGGGCTATTTCGTCGGCCACCTCGTGGGCGGGGACTCCGTCGCCGGCACCGGAATCCTGGTGCTCGCGATGATGGCCGGGCTCGGCCTCATCGGCTTCATCGACGACTTCCTCAAGGTCAAGCGCCAAAACAGCATCGGACTTGCCGGCCCCTTCAAGATCGTCGGCAGTGTGATCGTGACCATCGCGTTCGGCACCATCGCGCTCATGTACCGCGATGCCAACAACCGGACTCCGGCCTCGACGTCGATCTCCTTCGTTCGCGACCTCAACTTCAACTTCGTCGTCGTGTTCGGTGCCACCTTCGGAATCATCCTGTTCATCGCGTGGATCGTGCTGATCACGACAGCCACCACCAACGCGGTGAACCTCGCCGACGGACTCGATGGCCTCGCCGCCGGCGCATCCATCCTTGCGATCGGCTCGTACATCATCATCGGGTTCTGGCAGTCGAACCAGTCCTGCTTCAGCCGTACCGTCGGCGACAATCTCTTCAAGTGCTACACCGTCTCGCGCCCACTCGATATCGCGGTGGTCGCCGCGGCGATCGTCGGCTCGCTGATCGGGTTCCTCTGGTGGAACACCGCGCCCGCACAGATCACGATGGGCGACACCGGGTCGTTCGGCCTCGGTGGGGCTCTCGCCGCCCTGGCGATCCTCTCCCGCACCGAACTGCTCCTGGTGCTTATCGGCGGTCTCTTCCTCATCATCACCGGCCAGGTGATCGTGCAGCGCATCTATTTCAAGCTCACCCACGGCAAACGCATCTGGCGGGCGAGCCCCCTTCACCACCACTTCGAGATGAAGGGCTGGGCCGAAGTCACGATCGTCGTGCGTTTCTGGATCATCTCCGGCCTCTTCGTGGGTGCCGGCGTCGGCACCTTCTATCTCGAATGGCTGTCCCGGGTTCGCTGATGGTACGAACTGCGGATGACGTCGCCAGACTCACGGGGTGGAACGCCGACTGGGCAGGACTGCGGGTGGCCGTGCTTGGTCTCGGCGTCACCGGCTTCTCCGTCGCGGACACCCTCGCGGAGCTCGGCGCCGAACTCGTCGTGCTCGCGGATCATGCCGGTGACGAAACCGCCGACCTGCTCGACGTGATCGGAGTGCGCCTGGCGCGAGTGGACCTCGAGAGCGAGCTGGCGGCGTTCGCCCCCGAACTCGTCGTGGTGTCGCCCGGCTTCGCCCCGACGCATCCGCTCATCGCATGGTGCACCTCGGCCGGCGTGCCGGTCTGGGGCGATGTCGAACTGGCCTGGCGTCTTCGCGACTGTTCGGGACGAGTCGCCGAATGGATCGCGATCACCGGCACCAACGGAAAGACCACCACCACACAGCTCACCACCGCAATGCTCATCGCCGGTGGTAAGCGATCGATCGCCTGCGGTAATGTCGGCGTCCCGGTGCTCGACGCCGTGCGCGACCCGGTCGGCTTCGACGCCCTGGTGGTGGAGCTTTCGAGTTTTCAGTTGCACTACCTCCAGTCGATGTCGGCCTGGTCGAGTGTCTGTCTCAACGTCGCCGACGACCACCTCGACTGGCACGGTTCACGTGCGGCCTACCGCGCCGCCAAGGGCAGCGTTTACGAGCGCACCCGGGTCGCCTGCGTCTACAACCTCGAGGACGACACCACCCGCGAACTGGTTGAGGAGGCCGAGGTGGTGGACGGATGCCGCGCGATCGGCTTCGGTCGCGGCATTCCCGGGCCGAGCGATGTGGGTCTTGTCGAGGAGATCGTGGTGGACCGCGCGTTCCTCGCCGACCGCTGGAAGGCGGCCACCGAGATCACCACCGTCCACGAACTCGAAACCGTCGGTCTCGGGTCTCCGCACATGATCGCGAACGTGCTGGCGGCATCCGCTCTCGCTCGATCGTTCGAGGTATCGCCCGGCGACATCCGCTCCGCCCTCCAGGGATTCCGCATGGACCATCACCGCACGGAGACGATCCTCGAGCGCGACGGTGTCCGCTGGGTGAACGACTCGAAGGCGACCAATCCGCATGCGGCCAAGGCCGCGCTCGAATCGTTCGAGTCCGTGGTGTGGGTGGTCGGTGGATTGCTCAAGGGAGTGGACATCACCGAACTGGTCTCGGCGAGCCGCACCCGCCTGCGCGCAGCCATCCTGATCGGGGCCGACCGTTCGGCGCTTCGCGATGCGTTCGCGCGACACGCGCCAACCCTGCCGGTGTTCGAGGTCGACACCGCTGACACTAAAGAGGTGATGCCGACGGTCGTGAGACTGGCGGTCGCGGCTGCCCGACGCGGTGACACAGTTCTGCTCGCACCGGCGGCCGCATCCATGGACCAGTTCACCGACTACGCCGAACGGGGAAACCGGTTCGCAGAAGCGGTAAGAGAAGCGCGAGGAGAGGACACGGATGACGACGAGCCCAACGCGCCCTCGTTCGAAGCTTAAGTCGGCCGCGCCCCCGATACCTCCCACCGCAGTCACTGACTCCCGTGGACCTGGTGCCGTCGTCGCTGTCAAGCGTCTCTTCGCCGCCGAGACCGGCAGCTACTTCCTTCTGCTCGGAACGACCCTGTTCCTCGTGGTTTTCGGCCTCATCATGGTGCTCTCCTCATCAGCGGTCGAGTCCTTCAAAGCGAGCGGCGACTTCTACAACGGATTCGTGCGCCAGGTGCTCTTCGCCGCCATCGGGGTGCCGCTGATGCTCATCGCCGCGCGGCTCCCCGCTTTCTTCTGGAAGAAGTGGGCCGGTCGGTTCCTCGGGATCGCGATTGTGCTGCAACTGCTGGTGTTCGTTCCCCATGTCGGCGTCGAGATCAACGGAAACCGCAACTGGATCAACATCGGTGGATTCACGGCCCAACCGTCCGAACTCATCAAGGTCGTGCTCGTGCTCTGGCTCGGTAAATCGCTCGCCGACATGAAGGATCGCCTCAACGACTGGCGCGAGCTGCTGAGGCCTCTCATCCCGGCCGGCATCGCGATCGTACTCGTGGTGCTCGGCGGCGACGTCGGCACGGCGATCATCCTGCTCGCGATCGTGTTCGCCGCCCTGTTCTTCGCCGGAGTCAACCTGCGCCTTCTTGCCATCCCACTGGTCGCAATGCTGATCGCCGGCGCGGTGATCGCCCTCGGTTCGGACTCGCGGGCCTCGCGAATTGCGGCGACGCTCAAGGGCTGCCAGACCGACAGTGACTATTTCGGCCTCTGCTACCAGACCGTTCATGGCTGGTGGGCACTCGCCGCCGGTGGCATCTTCGGGGTGGGACTCGGCAATTCGAAAGGCAAGTGGTCCTGGATTCCCGAGGCCGACAACGACTTCATCTTCGCGATCATCGGCGAGGAACTCGGACTCATCGGGGCGATCCTGGTGCTGGTGTTGCTGCTGGTGCTCGCGGTCACCTTCGTGCGGATCATCCGTGGACGGCCATCCACCGACGCCTTCGCGCGGGTGGCCGTGAGCGCGGTCCTGGTCTGGATCATCGGCCAGGCCTTCGTCAACATCGCGGTCGTACTGGGACTATTGCCCGTGCTCGGGGTGCCGCTTCCCCTGATCTCAGCCGGCGGATCCGCCCTCGTCACCACCCTGCTCGGAATCGGAATCGTGTTGTCGTTCGCGCGCCAGGCTCCGGATGCCGCACCGGTGCCCCCGACCGGCGGTCGCCTGGGGTGACGCGGTACCTCCTTGCCGGCGGGGGAACCGCCGGCCACGTGAACCCCCTGCTCGCCGTCGCAGACCGCCTCCTCGCGCGCGAACCGGACGCGGTCATCCTCGTGCTCGGCACGGTGGAAGGCCTCGAGTCGCGCCTGGTGCCCGCGAGGGGCTACGAACTGCTGGTCGTTCCCCGCCTACCCTTCCCCCGCCGCCCGAACGCAGACGCGTCGCGCTTCCCCGGCCGGTTCATCCGACTGGTCAACCAGATCCGCGCCCTCATCCGTGCGCACCGCATCGACGTGGTTGTCGGTTTCGGTGGCTATGTGTCCGCCCCGGCCTATCTGGCGGCCCACCGGGAGAAAGTCGCGATCGCAATCCATGAGGCAAACGCCCGGCCGGGTATGGCGAATCGGTTGGGGGCCCGGTTCACTCGCTTCGTCGGCACCGCCTTCCGCACCGCCCGCCTTCCGCACGCCCGCTTTGTTGGCATGCCGCTGCGCCGGGAGATCGAGTCCCTCGACCGACCGGCGAAACGTCGGGAGGCTCTCGAGCACTTCGGACTCTCGCCAACGCGCCCGACCCTGTTCGTGACCGGAGGTTCCCAGGGCGCCCAGCACATCAACGAGGTGGTGAATGCGGCAGCGGCCACCATCATCGGGGCTGGCTGGCAGATCTTCCACGTCACGGGAGAACGCTCGCTCCTGCCGCCCACCGAACTGGCGCACTACCTCCAGTTGCCGTACTGCGACCGCATGGACCTGGCCCTGGCCGCAGCGGATCTTGCCGTTGCCCGGGCCGGAGCCGCGACCGTGAGCGAATTCAGCGCCCTCGGGGTACCTGCGGTGTATGTTCCCCTGGCGATCGGAAACGGCGAGCAGCGGCTCAACGCCCGCGAGGTCGTCGACGCCGGAGGGGCACTGATTGTGGACAACGCCCAGTTCACCCCCCGCTGGGTGCTCGACCACCTTGTACCGCTTCTCGAAGACCGTGCGCTCATCGCGGGGATGGCCGCGCGCACTCTTCCGGTCGGCGTGCTCGACGGCGCCGATCGTATGGTCGACCTCGTCGGGGATGCCCGCGACTCCACCGTAGATTTGACCCCGTGATCAAGTCAGACTTCTCCCAGAGCGTGCCCGAGGACCTCGGCCGGGTGCACTTCGTCGGCATCGGTGGCGCCGGAATGAGTGGCATCGCCCTTCTCTTCCTCCAGGCCGGCCTGCCGATAACGGGGTCGGACATCCGCGCGACGGAGACCGTGCAGGCACTTCGCGCGAGCGGAGTGCCGGTTACGATCGGTCATGCTGCCGCCAACATCGACGGCGCCGACACACTCATCGTCACCGGAGCGATCGCGGAAGATAACCCCGAATTCGTCGCCGGCCGTGAGCGCTGCCTTCCGATCGTCCACCGTGCCCAAGCCCTGGCCTGGCTCACCCGGAATCACCGGGTGGTCGCGGTCGCCGGAGCTCACGGCAAGACCACGTCCACCGCCATGATCGTGACCGCGATGCTCGCGCTGGAGAAGGATCCGAGTTTCGTCAACGGGGGAGTGATCCGCTCACTGGGAGTCAGTGCCGCCGCCGGGGCTGGCGAGGTCTTCGTGGTCGAGGCGGATGAGTCGGACGGCTCTTTCCTGCTTTACGACACCGCAATCGCGCTCATCACCAACGTCGACCCCGACCACCTCGACCACTACGGCTCGGAAGAGGCCTTCGAGGAGGCCTTCGTCGCTTTCGCGCGAACGGCATCCGAACGGGTCGTCATCTCGAGCGATGACGCCCGAGCCGTCTCCGTGACGACCCGACTTGGCGATCGCAGCGTGCTCACCTTCGGCCAGCATGCGGATGCCGACATCCGGCTGCATTCGATCGACAGCACCCAGACTGTGGCCTTCGCCCTGCACTACCGGGGTGCCGACTACAGAACACGGCTCCGCGTCGCGGGCCTGCACAACGCGATCAATGCCGCCGGAGCCTTCGGGGTGCTCGTCTGCCTCGGTCTGGAGCCGCAGGCGGCGCTCGACGCGATCGCGCTGTTCGACGGCACCGAGCGACGCTTCGAGTTGCGGGGCACCGTCCGCGGGGTGAGCGTCTACGACGACTTCGCGCACCACCCCACCGAAATCAGGGCCGCCCTCTCCGGTGCCCGCGGAGTCGTCGGTGCCGGGCGCCTGATCTCGATCTTCCAACCCCATCTTTATTCGCGCACGAAACAGCTGGCAGCCGAATTCGCCGAGACCTTCGAGACACTGGCCGACATCACCATCGTCGTTCCGATCTACGGTGCACGCCAGGACCCCGAGCCCGGTGTCACCGGCGAGCTCATCACCCGGCTCTTTCGGGACCAGTCGCGTGTGCGTTATTTCGACCAGTGGCAGGATGCCGCGGAATTCGCTGCCTCGATCGCGCGGGAGGGTGACTTCGTCATCCCGATGGGCGGGGGCGACGTCTACCGGATGATCCCCCAACTGCTCGAGATCCTTGCCCTCCCGACGGGTCGGCCCGGGACCGAGGCCCGATGAAAAGGCCGGAGGGGTTCGATCGCACGGCGGGTTCGACCGCCGGAGCGACTGCGCCGCGGGAGACTGCGTCGCGGGAGACTGCGTCGCGGGAGACTGCGCCGCGAAAGACCGCCGTGAAGACGGAGACCTCGCCGTCGCCGACCCCGGTATCGACCGATCCGACCCCGCCGAAGCCCCGCGGGCGCGCCCGACGTGCGGCGGCATCCGAACGACCGGCGGATGCCGCGGCCCGTCACGACTTGAGGCGTGCCGAGAAGGCGCGCCGGGCCTATGAGCGCGGTGAGGCACGTCGATTCACCCGTCGTGCGCGTCGTCGTCGCATCACCTGGCTCGTGAGTGGGATATCTCTCCTGCTGGTGGTGGGGTTCGTCACCGGAGCCGTCTATTCCCCGCTCCTCTCGCTCAAGACCATCCGCATCGAGGGCGCATCTCGGGTCAGCGCCGCGAGCGTGCGGGCTGCTGTCGGGGGCCAGATCGGCCGGCCGCTCGCCCTCGTCGACTTCGACTCGATCACCCGGGCTCTCGGCACGTTCCCCCTGATCCGCAGCTTCGTCACGGAGACGGTGCCACCGGACACGTTGATCATCCGCATCGCCGAACGCGCGCCGATCGCCACGCTGGCGACGTCGAGCGGTTTCTCCGTCGTGGATCCGGCCGGCATCGTCATCGACAGCGCAGCGGAGCGGCAGCCCGGCCTCCCACTGATCGAGCTCGGTTCCGCCACTAAAAACACCCCGGCCTTCACGGCGGCGGTCGGAGTCTTGCTTGCCCTACCTTCCGATCTGCTCAAAAAAGTCGACACGGTGACCGCCCAGACCTCGGACGATGTCACGCTGGTATTGATGGGGGGACAGTCGGTGGTCTGGGGCAGCGCGGAGCAGTCCGCGCTGAAGGCGAAAGTGCTCGCTGCTGTCATCACGGTGGGTGGCACGACCACGAAGTATGACGTGTCGGCTCCGAATCATCCGGTGCTCGGCGGCAACTGAGCCCAATCTTGCCGCGACTTGGCGACACGCTGGATGGCTTCTCGGCGGCAAGGTGCGCTGCCCCTTAACTTCAAGACAAGAAACCTATACCGGGCATAAGTTTAACACTCAGGTAGAGGTTGAAAGTTCCTACCGGAGGCCGGACGTGACAACGAACCAGAACTACCTAGCCGTGATCAAGGTCGTCGGCATAGGCGGCGGCGGAGTCAATGCCGTCAACCGCATGATCGAACTGGGCCTTCGCGGGGTCGAATTCATCGCCATCAACACAGACGCCCAGGCGCTGCTGATGAGTGACGCCGACGTCAAGCTCGACGTCGGTCGGGAGCTCACCCGCGGACTCGGCGCCGGAGCCGACCCCGAGGTCGGCCGTCGCGCCGCCGAGGACCACGCGGAGGAGATCGAAGAGGCCCTCGCCGGCGCAGACATGGTCTTCGTCACCGCGGGAGAGGGCGGCGGCACCGGTACCGGCGGCGCGCCTGTCGTAGCCCGAATCGCCAAGACCATCGGTGCGCTCACCATCGGTGTCGTGACGCGTCCATTCGGCTTCGAGGGCAAGCGCCGAGCCGCCCAGGCGGATGTGGGTATCGCCGCCCTCAAGCAAGAGGTTGACACCCTCATCGTCGTGCCCAATGATCGTCTCCTCGAGATCAGCGACCGCGGCATCTCGTTCCTCGAGGCCTTCGCGACGGCCGACCAGGTGCTGCTCGCCGGTGTGCAGGGCATCACCGACCTCATCACGACACCGGGTCTCATCAACCTCGACTTCGCCGACGTCAAGTCAGTGATGCAGGGTGCAGGGTCTGCTCTGATGGGCATCGGCTCCAGCCGCGGCGCCGACCGGGCCATCAAGGCCGCCGAACTCGCCGTTGCGAGCCCACTGCTCGAAGCATCCATCGATGGGGCGCACGGAGTGCTCCTCTCGATCCAAGGCGGGTCCAACCTGGGAATCTTCGAGATCAACGATGCCGCCCGCCTCGTGCAGGAGGCCGTGCATCCCGAGGCAAACATCATCTTCGGCGCCGTGATCGACGACACCCTCGGTGACGAGGTGCGGGTCACCGTCATCGCCGCCGGCTTCGACGGCGGAGAGCCAGCCGTGAAAAAAGACGAGCGTCGCGGTAACACGGGGGATGTCGCGGTGCCGGCAACGGCGTTCGCGACGGCGACCGCGGCCACTGGTGCCGCCGAACCCGAGACGAGCAAAGTGCCCAACTGGGCTGCGGAGTCTGAGGTGCCGACCGCTCCAAAAGATCCGGTGTTCGATGATGGCGATGATGACCTCGATGTCCCCGATTTCCTCAAGTAGTCCGTCCCTCGCCGAGCGCCTCGAAGAATTGCGCGCGGGCGTCTCATCGGCGGCCGCCGAAGCCGGTCGCGGGGTGGACGAGATCACGACCATAATCGTGACCAAGTTCCATCCGGCGTCCCTCGTGCGAGAGCTCTATGCGCTGGGTGTGCGGGAAGTGGGAGAGAACCGTCACCAGGAGGCCCAGGCCAAGGCCGCGGAACTCGCCGATCTCGACCTGGGTTGGAATTTCATCGGCCAGCTCCAGAGCAAGAAGGCAAAGCAGGCGCGGGCCTACGTCCACTCGGTGCATTCGCTCGACCGTGCATCCGTCATCGAAGCGCTCGGCAGCAGTGATGGCACGACGATCGAGTGTTTCGTGCAGCTCAACCTCACCGATGATCCGGGCCGCGGGGGAGTGCAGGATGCCGACCTCGAGCGCACGACCGAGCTCGTCCTCGCGACTCCAGGACTAGAACTGCTCGGCGTGATGGCGGTGGCTCCCGTGGGCGAGGAGCCCCGGCCGGCATTCGTGCGAGTGCGCGAAGCCTCCGGGCGGATGCAGCGCCTCGCGCCAAGCGCGCGCTTCATCTCAACAGGTATGTCGGGCGACTACCGCGAGGCCATCCTCGAGGGAGCGACACACCTGCGGATTGGTTCCTCAATCACGGGAAACCGCCCGACCCCCGGTTAATCTGAACCCATCAGTTCCACCACAGGAGGCACGTAATGGCTAACCCACTTCGCAAGACCATGGTCTACCTTGGCCTAGCCGATGAGGAGTTCGACTACGAGGATGCCGCTCCCGCGGCTCCGGCACCTGTCGCCAGGGAGGTGCGCGAGTCACACCAGGCCCCGCAGCCCACTGGCGTCCGCGCCCCCGTCACCCCGCTCCGCCGCGCCCCATCCCAGAAGAATGCCTCCCACTCTGACATGAACGAGATCCTCACTGTCCACCCACGCCAGTACAAGGACGCCCAGGCCATCGCCGAGGCCTTCCGCGATGGCATCCCGGTGATCATCAACCTCTCCCAGATGAGCGAGCCGGAGGCCCGTCGACTCGTCGACTTCGCCAGCGGACTCTCGCAGGGCCTCTACGGCAAGATCGAGCGAGTCACGAGCAAGGTATTTCTCTTGTCCCCGGCGCACGTCGCCGTGAGCGGCGATCAAGCGTCAGTCGAATCCGGCGTCGACGCCTCGTTCTTCGCCCAGTCTTGAGCACTCCTACAGTTCTCCTCGGTAATTCCTGCCGGTAGACGCGGCCTAGTCTGACAGAGTGACTCCTAATCCCTTAGCTATCCCCGCCGGCATCGCGTACTACCTGTTGCTGCTGTATTTCTTTGTGTTGTGGGGCCGTTTTATCCTCGATCTCGTGCGGAATTTCTCTCGCGGATGGCGCCCGCACGGTTTTGGTCTGGTGGCCTCGGAGATCGTCTTCGCTCTCACCGACCCTCCGATCTCACTTATTCGGCGGGTGATCCCCACCATCCGCATCGGTGGTTTCGCGCTGGACTTCGCTTGGAGCATCGTGATGATCGTCACGCTGATCCTGCTCTCGGTCGCATCCGCTCTCAGCAGGTGAGACCTCCGTCACAGGTTTTCGCCTGCTCGATCCCAGGACGGCGCGCCGTAGACCCGGATGCACCGGCCCCTTTGTGTACTCTGGGAGCGTGGCTGAACACCACGCGGTATCACGACCCGCTGAGGCCGCCAGTTTGCTAGCGTTAGCTCACTGTTATTAGCGCAACACCAGATGAGTTTTTTAGAGGTGGCACCCATGGCACTTACGCCTGAAGATGTAGTCAACAAGCGATTCCAGCCGACCAAGTTTCGCGAAGGGTACGACCAGGACGAGGTCGATGACTTCCTCGACGAGGTCGTCGTGGAACTTCGCCGTCTCAACCAGGAGAACGAAGAGTTGCGCCAGCGCCTCGTCGCCGGTGAATCCCGCATCAGTGAGCTCCAGCGCAGTGCCGCGCAGCCCGCCGCCCTCACCGAGGCCCCGCAGCCTC
>JBBRDX010000039.1:0-20115 GCA_038203515.1 Actinomycetales bacterium
CGTGCTGATGGCGAAGCGGGCTCCGGAATCCGCCCCGGATGCCGTGAAAACTCCCTCGGCGCCGGTCGCGAGCCCGATCATGCGAGCGCGGTCGACACTCCCCATGAGCTCCGAGACGAGCTGTTCGGCGGAGCTCGGCCGCACGGGCAATACTCGCGCATCGAGCCGAGAGAGCTCGAGCATATTGGTCGCGAGTGACGAGAGACGGGCAACCGATTTCTCGGCGGCGGCGACCTGGGCGGCGAGAGCGGGAGCATCGTCGAAGTCGTCATGGGCGAGCTCGAGCTGGGTCTTGAGCGCGGAAAGCGGAGTGCGCAACTCGTGAGCGGCATCGGATACCACCTGCTTCTCGCGTGCGTTCGAGGCCCGAACTCGAGCAAGGAAGGCATTGAGCGTCGTGGCGAGATCGGAGAGTTCGTCCTTCGCTTGGCCGACCGGGAGCACGTCAGTCGAATCCATGCCGAGGGACTCTGCGTTGTGCCGCATGCGCCGCACCGGTCCGAGGGCGGCTGCGACCAGCAGCCAGGAGGCGAAACCGAACGCTGCAAGCAGCACGATTCCGCCGATCACAAAAGCTCGGTCGAGACCCTCCAGTGCGATGCCCCTCGCTGCCGTGCTGCGGGCCGCCCACAGCGACCATTCGCCGGTGTTGGTGTGCACCAGTCGACCGACCACGACAAACGCAGCCCCGTCTTCGCCGGAGGTGAAAGTCTCATCATTCCCGGGGCGATGCACGACATCCCGACGGATGTCGTGCGGAAGAGTGTCGAGCTTCACCGCGCCAGCCGGGTCACGCACAAAGACGAGGAGGCCCTTGCCCGAGTCATCCACGAGTCCCCGGGGGTTGGCTAACACCTCGGTCGCGTAGGAGTCGAGGTCCGCCCTGGCGAGTGTGGTGTCTGAGGTGGCAAGGATCGACACGACCTGGGCGTGGCCGGCTGCCAGGGCGATCGCAAAGATGACCGCCGCGATTACGAGGCTTCCGCTGGTGATTCGAGCACGGATGGTGAGACGCCGCAGCACGGTCAGGACCCGTTGGCGACAAGGGAATAGCCCGAACCGCGCAGCGTCACGATGGCGACCCCGGCAATCACCGGGTCGAGTTTGCGACGCAGGTAACGCACGTACTGGTCCACGATCGTCGGGTCTATGTGCCGGGTGGTACCCCAGACTTCCTGCAGGATTTCGGCGCGCGAGACGGTCTCGCCCTGCCGCGACACGAGATACCGCAGCAGCGAGAATTCTTTCGTACTGAGCGGCAGCGGTTTATGTTCGACGGTGGCCCGCACACTCGCGGTGTCGAGGATGAGGGCTCCAAGTCGCAGCACGGGCTTGGGCGTGGACGCATCCCGCCGCACGAGAGCACGGATGCGTGCGCTGAACTCCGCGAAGGCGAAAGGCTTGGTGAGGTAGTCGTCCGCTCCGGAATCGAGCCCGAAGACCCGGTCTTCGACTGCATCGCGGGCGGTGATGAGAAGCACCGGCAGCATGCTGCCACTGTCCCGTAGGTGGCGACAGACCTCGAAACCGGTCATTTCAGGCATCATGACGTCGATTGCCGCCGCAGCGAAGTCAGACTTGGCGGCCGCGATAAGTGCCTCCATGCCGTTGGTCACGAGGGTGATGTCGTAACCTTCGCCGGTGAGCCCACGTTCGATCAGCGTGCCCATGGCCTCGTCATCCTCGACCACGAGAATGCGCGTTTGACTGACCCGCTGAGGGCTAGACAACGCCGGTGGTACCGAGCAGCGCACCGATCGTGAAGGTCGCGATGAGGGCGAGAGCGCCCCCGATGACGACGCGGGCGGCCGCGCGCGCTCGACCCGCGCCCCCGATGTGGGCGCTGATCAGCCCGGTGGCGGCCAGGGCGATCAGAACGACCGCGAAGGTCACCGGCACGCGCAACCGCTCAGGCGGCAGCAGGATCGCGAGCAATGGGATGATGCCGCCAACGAGGAAGGCTGCCGCGGAAGCGAAGGTGGCGTGCCAGGGACTGACCACGTCGTTCTGGTCGATGTTCAGCTCGATCGAGAGGTGTGCGGCGAGCGCATCGTGCGCGGTCAGCTCCGTAGCGACAGTGAGCGCGGTCTCCCGGCTCAGTCCCTTCGCCCGGTACATGCCGGCCAGCTCGGCGAGCTCTTCCTCAGGGGTTTCCTCTAATTCGCGGCGCTCTTTCTCGATGAGGGCGTGCTCGCTGTCGCGCTGGCCGCTCACCGACACGTACTCGCCGAGGGCCATCGAAATGGCCCCGCCGACGAGGGCGGCGAGTCCGGCGGTGAGGATCGGGGCGGTCGCGGTGGTGGCACCGGCGACGCCGACGGCGATAGCGGCGACGGAAACGATGCCGTCGTTGGCGCCGAGCACCCCCGCCCGCAGCCAGTTGAGTCTCTGGGCGACGCCACCCACGTGCGGTTCGTTGGCCTGCTGGTCCGGAGCGGTCTGATAAGTCATATCCCTATGGAACCCCGTTTTCGGCAGGATTTCCACGTAGGACAGGCTCGCCTATACCCGCGGGGTGAAGGCAGCGAAGATGCTCACCGCGGCCAGCGAGCCGAGGCCGATGTGCAGGGTGACGCCGAGACCGTGGCGGCGGGAGACCACAAGCGGCCCCCCACCAGTCATGGTCTAATCGACGGGAGGCCGCCGATTGTGAGTGTGGCAGGAATGGGGAGCCGCGGTGACGCCCTTCGTCACGATCATCGCCATAGCCCTGCTCGCCGCGATCACCCTCGCCGTGGTCTTGGCTCTGCGGCTCGAGCACCCCTGGCTGCAACCGTGGGCGATCGTCCGTGCGGTCATCCAGCTGGGCATCCTCAGCGTGATCCTGGGCGGGGTGATCAGCAGTGGCTGGTTGGTGGCGGCATTCCTCGCCGTGATGGTGACGGCGGCGACCTGGGTCGTGGTCCGGAGGCTGGGAGTCGCGTCGCGATACCTGCTGCCCGTCGTCGGTACCGTGATCGTGGCATCCGCGATTCCTCTCGTGGTCGTGTTCGCCACCGGAGCTGTCGCCTTCAGCCCGCGATACCTGCTCGCGCTCGGCGGTATCGTGATCGGCAACACGATGACGGTGTGCACCCTGATGGGCCGCACGCTCGGGTCGCTGTACCTCTCCCAGCGTGACGAAATGGAAGCCTGGCTATCGATCGGCGCAACGCCACGCCGGTCAGCACTGCGGGCAGTGCGTTCGGCTGCGTCAACGGCCCTCATCCCGTCGACCGACCAGACGCGAACCACCGGCATCGTCACCCTCCCTGGCGCGTTCGTCGGTGCGGTGTTCGCCGGAGCATCCCCCATCCAGGCGGCGCAGTTCCAGCTCGTCGTGCTCGCCGCCATCCTGGCGGCAGGAGCGCTCACGGCCGCGTCATTCACCGGTGTCTTCGGCGCACCTGAGGTGCTGCCACTCGACGAACGACCGCTCGGAGGGCGACGCGTCACGTCTCAAGCGCACACCCCTTCTGAAATCGGGCCTTAGGTCCCTAGGCCCCGACGCCATGCGGGCGTGGACTGGTCTCATGCAACCGATGAGTGGCACCCCCCCTACCCGGCCTTCGCACTTCGTGGCCGACCCCGATGGGGCGCGTTATGAGTCTGAGGACCGCAAACTGCACGCTCCGGATGCGACGCGCCCCGCCCGTCGAGTGGGGCGCATCGTCGTGGGAGTGGACGGCTCCGAGGCATCGCTCCGCGCGCTGGCCAAGGCCGTGACCCTTGCCGGTTCGCTGGACACCGGGCTGCAGATCGTGACCACCTGGAAATTCTTCACCGAGTACAACGGCATCGGCGTGTCCGACTGGTCACCAGAGAAGGACGCCACAGAAATCCTGGGCGATGCGTGTCGTCGCCAGTTCGGAGAGTCCCTCCCGGAATGGGTGACCGCTGGCTCCTCCGAAGGAAGCCCCGCCCAGCGCCTCATCGACGCCAGCGAAGGAGCGGAGATGCTCGTCGTCGGCAGCCGTGGCCACGGGGGAGTGGTGGGTCTCCTGCTCGGATCGGTGAGTTCCGCCTGTGCGGAGAGAGCGCATTGCCCTGTCCTTGTCGTTCACTGACCGCACGCGCGGTGCGGTGACCGACCCGAGTGGGGTGCCGGCGCACGCCGAACTGTGGAGCGCACCTCTCGGTCGCGTGCAGGCGATCGCGGCAACCCCTCGTACCGAGACCCCTCCTCGGACCGAGATACCCGCGCCCGGTGAATCCGCGCCCATCAGTGACACGCGCGCCCAGAATTCTGGGCGCGCGTGTCACTGATGGGCGCGGAGGTGCGCGGGTTGATCGACGGCAAAACGGCGCCAGGCCATCAGGTCGGCATCGTTCCGGCTCCGGACCACGCTGGAACCGACGTCCACTGCTCTCCGTCGGCTCGCCATGCAGGCAGGCGTAGCAGAGCAAGGAGCTCCACGGAGTAAGCGGCAACGGATCGGCGGCGAATATCTCCGGCTGGCCCTCGATCACCCTGGTGAGTCCCTTCACGGCTAGGCTGCAGGCGTCTACGTCACGGTACTGATTGTTTATTAACGCCACCAGCGGATTGATGATGAGCTCGAGCAGCTTCGTGCCCTCTGCCGTGCGTAACAGCACGGTCTGCCGAAGATCGAGAACGAGGTATCCGCCCCACTCGCCGTGTTGTAGGCAGCTTCCGCGGCCGCCATCTTCATCGGCCGTGTCTGCACCATAAGAAGCCCGAGCTGGTCGCCGGTGAGTACGGTGAGGATGCCCGCACCGATCATCGTCCAGAGCGCAAACACCATCGCCGGTCGCACAGTTCGAGATTCTGTGCGCGGGCGAGGTGCTAGGCCGCGATACAGATCGCGAGCGCAGGGGAGACGATGAACCGCGCGGCGATCGTATGGGGGAACGACGCGGGCGACGCTTTATTGGTGTGTACCGTCCAGATCGTGGCGAGATGGATGCCCTTGGGGAGTTTGTCCCATCCGAAGATCCACAGGCCGATGAAAGTGGCTTCGAGGAAGAAGGCGAGCAGGCCCTCCATCGCGAGCGGCGCGCCGAACACGTCGCCGACGAATCGCGAGTAGGTCGACCAGTTCATGCCGAACTGGAACTCCTGCACGATGCCGGTCACCGCTCCCATCGCGAAGTTGATGAGGAAGATCTTGCCGAAGAACTGAGTGAGGTGCAGGTACTTCACCTTCGCCGTATCGTGGTGAGCCCGAACTGCCATTGCGACAGTATGAGGGGACTGAGGATGTCGTTCACTGATGGGTTCCGATCGATTGGCCGAGGGTTACGACTGAGGGGTCGACCACGGCGTCGCCATGCACCACGAGGGTGGGGCCCGCGATGTTGAGCAACACGTCGTGGCTGACCGGGCCGAGAGCAGACATCTGGGCGCCGTGTCGACGAGAACTGCCGATCACGAGCAGCTCGGCCGACATGCTGGCGTCGACGAGCGCCTCTGCCGCGGGCCGCCGGAGAGTGCGGGTCCGCACGAGCAGGTCGTCACCGGCGCTGCGGGCGAGCGCAACCGATTGGGAGCCGAGTGCTTCGTGAGCGTGCCTGGCACGCTTGTCGGTGGCCTCGGCATCCGATCCGGTCCCGACGGCACTGGAACCCCAGGCCCGCAGCAGGAGGAGTTCTTCCTGCGCACGGTGGGCTTCAACGGCCGCGAAACGCACGGCGGCGCGACCGGCCTCCGAGTCATCGATACCGGCGACGATTCCGTGGCGTCCGATGGTCGAGACCTCGGGGATCACAGCGACCGGGCACCACGCCGTCGCGGCGAGCTGGAGACTGCGCGAGCCGAAGGCCCGACCGTGCAGGAACCCGGTCTTGTGCGTGCCGATCACCACGAGATCGACCTCCCGGGATGCGACTCCGAGTTCGACCATCGGATCACCGAGCAGCACCCGTGTCGTCACTGAGACTGTTGGACCGACCGAGCGGGCGAAGACGGCATCATTCTCGACGAGCGCGTAGGCCGAGGGGTGGAGTTCGGAGATCGACTCCTCGCCGATCATCCCCCACTCGTCGTCGACCACATGGACGAGCACGATGCGGGAGTCGAGGGATGCGGCACGCCGCACCGCCCAGCTGATCGCCGCACGGCACGCCGAAGTCCCGTCCACCCCGACCAGGATCATTCCGTTCATCACACTGCCCCACTTCCCTGTCTCCACCAGCATGGAGGAGCACTCAGATCCGAAACGGGCCTAAAGTCCCGACATCGCTGGATACCCCGCCCAGCAACGCGCTACGCTCGGTCATACCGGCTCGTGCGTCGAGTCGGTTCCGGATCGGTGTTACTGGATCAGCGCCGACAGAGGAGTCATGTGGTCTCGCCCGATGAATGGCTCACTTTTCCCGACGAACCGCGGGGAGCATTGGACCGGGCTCTCGGCGATCTCGTCGACCGCGCCCAGGATGTGCTCGCCACGCAGGGGCGCCTTCGTGCGCTGCTGCGGGCCAATCTCGTCGTCGTAGAGCATCTCGAGCTACCGGTTGTGCTCGAGCGGATCGTGCAGGCAGCGGTAGAGCTGGTCGGCTCCGAGTATGGCGCGCTCGGCGTCATCGCCCCGGGCGGCGGACTCGAGCAATTCATCCATGTGGGCATCCCTCCGGAGCAGGCGACCATCATCGGCCACCTTCCCGAAGGACACGGCCTGCTCGGCGCGCTCATCGACGACCCGCGCCCCATCCGGCTCGAGCATCTTCATGACGACCCCCGGTCGAGCGGATTCCCCGCCGGACATCCCGCGATGGAGAGTTTTCTCGGGGTGCCGATCCGAGTGCGCGATGCGGTCTACGGCAACCTCTATCTGAGCAACCAGTCCTCCGGAGCCTTCAGCCCCGAAGACGAGCAGCTCGTCGAGTCACTCGCCGCCTCGGCCGGGTTCGCCATCGACAACGCGCGACTCTTCGCCGAGACCCGTCGCCGACAGGCCTGGTCAGCGGCGTCCGCCGAGATCACCGCCGCGATGCTCTCCTCCAACCACTCCGACTCCCTGTCTACGCTCGTGAGCCGGGTGCTCGTGCTCGCCGAGAGCGATCTCGTCTGCATGATCCTGCCCGGGCCCGCCGAGGGCACGCTCGTCGTGGAGATCGCTCGCGGCCAGGGGGAGTCCGATCTCATCGGGCGCACCTTCCCCGCGATCGGCACCCTCGCGGCCAGCGTGCTCGAAGGCAAGCAGCCTCGACTCGTGGGTGACGGCGGTCCGGATGCCCAACTTTTCTCCCTCGAGCATCCTCTCGGACCGATGATGGCCGTGCCCCTGATCGCCGCGGGTCGTGCCGAGGGGGTGCTGCTCGTCGCACGCATGGCGGGAGGACTGCGCTTCGCTCCCTCGGACCTCGAGATGGCGGCAGACTTCGCCGGACAGGCCAGCCTGGCGGTGCAGCTGACGCGCGCCCGGGCATCCGAACAGCGGATGCTGTTGCTCGAGGATCGCGGACGAATTGCCCGCGACCTCCACGACCACGTGATCCAGCAGCTCTTCGGCACCGGTCTCGAGCTGCAGAGTATCGCCGGATCGATCGAATCGCCGATCGACCGGGAGCGGATCCTTCGGTCGGTCACCAACCTCGACACCGCCGTCACCCAGATCCGCACCGTGATCTTCGCGATGTCCGCGCACCAGGACAACCGCGACTCGGTGCGTCACAGAATCCTCGATCTCGCCAACGACCTCGCGCCGGGGCAGCAGAAGAGCCCCACCGTCGCGTTCGGCGGTCCGGTGGACCTCGTGGTCACCGGCTCGCTCGCGGATGATGTGGTGGCGGTGACACGTGAGGCCCTCGCAAATGCTGCTAAACATGCCGACGCAGACCAGACCGGTGTGACTCTCGATGTCGTTGACGGCATGATCCACCTCGTGATCTCCGACAACGGGGGAGGGATCACCGACACCTCGCGGCGCAGCGGTCTCGCTAATCTGGAGGAACGGGCGATTGCGCGTGGCGGATCCTTCGTCGTGGACACCGGACCCGAGGGCACGAGTGTCGGCTGGAGCGTTCCGATCGACGGCTTGGATGACGGAACGGATGCCGCATGATCCGGGTGTTTTTGGTGGACGACCACGAGATCGTGCGGCGCGGGATAGCCGAGCTACTCGGAGCCGAACACGACATCGAGGTGATCGGCGAGGCGGGTACCGCCGCACAGGCCCGTTCACGCATCGCCGCGACGCTTCCCGATGTGGTGCTGCTCGATGTACGGCTGCCGGATGGCAGCGGCATCGACGTGTGTCGCGACGTTCGTTCGCAGAACCCGCAGGTCAAGTGCCTCGTCCTCACCGCCTACGACGACGATGAAGCGCTGTCGGCGGCCGTCATCGCCGGCGCATCCGGCTATGTGCTCAAGGGTGTTCGCGGTAGCGGACTGGTCGACTCGCTGCGCAAGGTGGCAGGCGGCCGTTCCCTCCTCGATCCGAGGCTCACCCGCAAGGTCATCGAGCGCATCCACACCCGCAGTGACACCGACCCCCGCCTCGGATCCCTCACCGCACGCGAGACCCAGATCCTCTCCCTGATCGCCGCCGGTCTCACCAACCGCCAGATCGGTGCGGAACTCTCCCTCGCCGAGAAGACCGTGAAGAACTACGTCTCGGGTCTCTTGGCGAAGCTCGGCCTGCAGCGTCGCACCCAGGCTGCGATCCTGCACCTGGGGTCGCATCCGGCAGGGGACGGCTGACCGGGTCCGACCGGGAGGGCGCAGACTTGGTGCATGAAGACACTGACTCTGCAGCATTCGACCGTCGAGGTTCCGAACATCATTCTCGGACTGATGCGCATCGAACCCCTCTCCGATCCGGAGATCCGCGCCCTGGTGGGGGCCGCGATCGAAACCGGGATCACGTTCTTCGATCACGCCGATATCTACGGCACCGGCACCCACGGATGCGAACGACGCTTCGGTGACGCGGTCACGTTGTCGGCGGCCGATCGGGCGGCCGTCACAATCCAGTCGAAGGTCGGCATCCGCTCGGGTTTCTGGGACTACTCGAGGGAGCACATCCTCCGTTCCGTGGACGAATCGCTCGCGGCCCTCCAGACCGACTATCTCGACCTCCTGCTGCTGCACCGCCCGGATGCGCTGGTCGAACCAGAGGAGGTCGCGGAGGCCTTCGACGTGCTGCACGCCGCTGGCAAGGTGCGCCAGTTCGGGGTGTCGAATCACACGCCCGGGCAAATCGAATTGCTCGCCGCATCACTGAACCAGCCTCTCGTCGTGAACCAGGTGCAACTCAGCATCACCCACGCACCGCTCATCGCCGCAGGAGTCTCGGCCAACATGGCCGGCCTCGACCAGTCGATCGATCGCGACAACGGCATCCTCGACTACTGCCGTCTCAAGGGGATCACCATCCAGGCCTGGTCGCCGTTCCAGAAGGGATTCTTCGACGGGGTCTTCCTGGGAGACCGGGAGAACTATGCCGAGCTGAACGAGGTGATCGATGACCTCGCGCTCGGCTACGGGGTGCCACCCGCCGCCATCGCGGTCGCATGGATCACGCGGCATCCGGCGAACATGCAGGTGGTTCTGGGAACCACTAACATCGACCGGATGCGCGACTCGGCGGCCGGCTCGGACGTGCCTCTCACGCGGCCGGAGTGGTATCGGCTGTTCACCGCGGCGGGTCACGTGCTGCCGTAACCGCACCCGGTTTTCACAGAAAAGGCGGGAGGGGCCGGGCGTAAAATTTTTATTGTGATACGCCCATCCCAGACAACCACCGGCGCGCTCCGGTCTTCCGGCCACGTGCAGAAGACGCTCCGCCTCGAGATCCGCGACAACCTCCTCTCCGCCCTTCGCGAGGGCCGCGACCCGTGGCCGGGCTTGCACGGCTTCGAGTCCACCGTGATCCCTCAGCTCGAGCGGGCCCTCATCGCCGGGCATGACATCGTTTTGCTCGGCGAACGCGGGCAGGGCAAGACGCGGCTCCTGCGCACGATGGTCGGACTGCTCGACGAGTGGACTCCGGTGATCGATGGATCCGAGCTCGGAGAGCATCCCTTCGAGCCAATCACCACGACGAGCCTCCGCCGCGCGGCCGAGCTCGGCGACGAGCTGCCCGTCGCGTGGCGCGGCCGGGACGAGCGGTATTCCGAGAAACTGGCCACCCCCGACACCAGCGTTGCCGACCTGATCGGAGACGTCGACCCCATGAAGGTGGCCGAGGGCCGAAGTCTCGGCGACCCCGAGACGATCCACTTCGGCCTCATCCCGCGCAGCCACCGCGGAATCGTCGCCATCAATGAATTGCCCGACCTGGCAGAGCGCATCCAGGTGGCGATGCTCAATGTGATGGAGGAGCGGGACATCCAGATCCGCGGTTACGTACTGCGACTGCCGCTCGATGTGCTCGTGGTGGCCAGTGCCAACCCCGAGGACTACACGAACCGCGGGCGCATCATCACCCCGCTCAAGGATCGCTTCGGCGCAGAGATCCGCACGCACTACCCAACCGAGCTCGCGGATGAGATCGCCATCATCCGCCAGGAGTCCGACCTCGTCGCCGAGGTGCCCGACTACCTCGTCGAGATCCTGGCCCGCTTCACGCGTGCGCTGCGCGAGTCGAGCGCTGTCGACCAGCGCAGCGGCGTAAGCGCCCGCTTCGCCATCGCGGGAGCGGAGACGATCGCTGCAGCCGCGATCCACCGGGCGACCCGGCAGGGCGAAGCGGATGCCGTGGCCCGGCCGGTCGACCTCGAAACGGCGGTCGACGTGCTCGGCGGCAAGATCGAGTTCGAGTCGGGCGAGGAGGGGCGTGAAGACGAGATTCTCGACCACCTCCTGCGCACCGCCACCGCCGAGACCGTGCGGGCGCACTTCCACGGTCTCGATCTTTCCGTGCTGACAGAGGCGATCGAGAGCGGCGCAATGGTCACGACCGGCGAACAGGTGACCGCCCGCGACTTCCTCACCGGCCTTCCGACGCTGGGCGAATCGGAGCTCTACGACGAGATCTGCGAGCGGCTCAGCGCAACCAACGACGGGCAGCGGGCCGGTGCGATCGAGCTTGCTCTCGAGGGTCTTTATCTCATGCGCAAGATCAGTAAGGAGAGCGGCGGCGGCGAGGTCATCTATGGCTAGGAACGCCGTGGCTGGGAACGCCGTGGCTGGGAACTATCGTGGCTAGAACCAATCGGCGTCTCGTTCGGCGTGCCCGCTACGGCAGGTACGACGGAGGTCCGGATCCGCTCGCATCGCCCGTCGACCTCTCCGAGGCGCTCGACGCCATCGGAGAGGATGTCATGGCAGGTTCGTCTCCCGAACGAGCCATGCGTGAATTCCTCCGACGAGGTGGCACGAACCAGGCCGGCCTGGACGACCTCGCGCGCCGGGTCGCCGAGCGTCGTCGTGACCTGACCAGGAAAAACAACCTCGACGGCACCCTGCAGGAGGTTAGGGAACTTCTTGAGAAAGCCGTCCTGGCCGAGCGAAAGCAGCTCGCCCGCGACACGCAGCTCGACGACGGCGATCGGATGCTGGCCGAGATGCAGCTCGACGCCCTCCCTGCCTCCCCGGCAGCAGCGGTGAGCGAACTGAGCGGATACGACTGGAAGAGCAGCGAGGCCCGCGAGTACTTCGAGAAGATCAAAGACCTGCTGGGGCGCGAGATGCTGGACCAGCGTTTTGCGGGCATGAAAGATGCTCTCGAGAACGCCACCGATGACGACCGAGCCGCCATCGCCGAGATGATGAACGACCTCAACGGACTGCTCGACGCCCATCAGCGGGGCGAGGATACCCAGGAACAGTTCGACGAATTCATGAAGAAGCATGGCGACTTCTTTCCCGACAAGCCCAGCACCATCGACGAGCTGCTCGACTCGCTTGCCCAGCGAGCCGCCGCCGCCCAGCGGATGCGTAACTCGATGACCCAGGAGCAGCGCGATGAGCTCGATGCTCTCGCCCAGCAGGCGTTCGGGTCGCCGGAGCTGACGCAATCGCTTTCCCAGCTCGATGGCTCCCTCCGTTCGCTCCGCCCGGGCGAGAACTGGGGAGGCTCGGAACAGATGGACGGGGAGCAGGGCCTCGGTCTCGGTGACGGCACGGGGGTCTTCCAGGACATCGCCGAGCTCGACGCACTTTCCGACCAGCTCTCACAGTCCTACAGCGGCTCGCGCATGGACGATCTCGATCTCGACAGCTTGTCTCGCCAGCTCGGCGACGAAGCGGCAGTCGACGCCCGCACCCTCCAGCAACTCGAAAAAGCGCTTCGCGACTCCGGCACCATGAAACGCGGCTCCGACGGCCAACTGAAGCTGACCCCGAAAGCGATGCGCCAGCTCGGCAAGGCGCTGTTGCGGGATGTCGCCAACCGCATGTCCGGCCGCCAGGGCAACCGCGACCTTCGCCAGGCCGGCGCGGCGGGGGAGCGCTCCGGCGCCACCCGTGAGTGGGCCTTCGGCGACACCGAGGCGTGGGACATCCCCCGCACCATCACGAACGCGCTGTCCCGAGCAGCGGCGGCCCGATCAGTGGGGGCCAGAACTGCTGGGGACGGTGGCCCACTCGGCGTGAGCATCCGCATCGAGATCGGCGACGTCGAGGTGCAGGAGACCGAGGCGCGCACGCAGGCGTGTGTCGCGCTGCTCGTCGACACGTCATTCTCGATGGCGATGGACGGGCGGTGGGTGCCGATGAAGCGCACAGCCCTCGCACTCCATTCGCTCATCACGAGCCGATTCCGGGGCGACGACCTCCAGCTCATCGCCTTCGGTCGCCACGCCGAGGTCATGGAGATCGAGCAGCTCACCGGGCTCGACGCGCAGTACGACAAAGGCACCAACCTGCACCACGCCCTGCTGCTGGCAAACCGCCACTTCCGCAAGCATCCGAATGCCCAGCCGGTGCTCCTCATCGTCACCGACGGTGAACCGACATCGCACCTCGAAGCCAGCGGTGATGTCTTCTTCGCCTACCCACCGCATCCGGTGACCGTGGCTGTCGCCGTGCGCGAGCTCGACAACTCGATGCGCCTCGGTGCGCAGACGACCTTCTTCCGACTGGGCGAGGATGCTGGCCTCGCGAGGTTCATCGACTCGATGGCCAAGCGGGTCGGCGGCACGGTCGTTGCCCCCGAACTCGACGATCTCGGTGCCGCAGTGGTGAGTTCCTACCTCGGCTCCCGCCGGGGCGCTGGTGGTGCGGGCGCAGCGGGCGGCGGCTTCGACGGGATGTTCGGTCGCGGATGGGGTTCCTGGGGCTGATTACGCCGGTAGCCGTGCCCAGGATCCCACCGCACTCAGAACAGCGGCCACACTCAGAACAGCGGCCACGGCATCGGGGGCATTCGTCCGCGCGGCGAAGGAAACCGTCCTGCGGAACGCAGCCGGTCGCAGCGCGCCGCCAATGCGGCAATCTCGGAATCGCTGATCAGCCCGGCGAGCGCTTCGCCCAGTTCGCCGCCGAGGTCCGAGAGAACGCAGTCGACCCCGTCGGTCTCGTCGATGGTGAGGTCTTCCCCCAGCCATCCCCACAGCACGGTGCGCAGCTTGTGCTCGACATGGAAGGTGAGGCCGTGGTCGACCCCGTGACGTCGTCCGTCTGCCATCGCGAGCACGTGGGCACCCTTGCGATCGGCATTGTTCACGACGATGTCGAACACGGCCATCCGTCGCAGCGCAGTGGAGTCCTCGTGGATGAGAGTCACCGTTCGATCCGCGTTGTCCGTCCCGTCGAAAACGCGACGCCACCCCTCATCGGGCACGGCGTCTGTCGAGACCAGGTCGACGGCATCCAGCTTGGGATCGACATCCTGCCAGAGCTGCACCATCCCCGGGCCCAGCGGACCGTCGCGCAGCCAGGTGCGGGGAACGACGTTCCAGCCGAAGGCTTCGGAGACCAGGTATGCCGCGACCTCACGGCTCGCCAGATCCCCGTCGGGAAAGTCCCACAGCGGACGCTCTCCTGCGACGGGCTTGTAGACGACAGGGATACCGTCGAGCCGAGCCAGAAAAGTCGCGTTCGAGGCCGTCGTGATGCGACCGGTGAGTTCGAGCTCACCGTCCTGGAGGTCCGCAGCGGGCATTTTCAGAGATCGCCAGGCAGCGAGTGAACGTGACCTTCCGGGTCAATCGGCGTGCCGCAGAGGGGGCAGATGGGTCGACCCGCGCCCACCACCTCGAGGGTGCGCTTCGCGAACGCCCGCGCGGTACCCACCGGGATCCGCACCAGCAACATCTCCGTCGGCTCCGTCTCGATGCGATCTGTCTCGTTCGGATCAGTCGCGTCGCCATCGACCAGCACGAGCGGGTACGCCTCGATCACGATCTGCGCGGTGGAGGGGTCCCAGCCGAGGCTCATCACCCCAGTACGGAACTCTGCGTCGACCGGTTGCTCCAGCGGGTCATTGTCGACGAGTTCGATCGGAGTCTCCGCCGGCACGCTGACCGGATTGCCCTGCGTGTGCATTAACTCGTCGAGTATTTCTTCGATCTTTTCGGCGAGCAGGGCCGACTGCTCCTTCTCGAGCGAGACGCTAACGACTCGATTTCCGGAGCGGGCCTGCAGATAAAAAGTACGTGACCCGGGGTCGCCGACGGCGCCGACGACGAGCCGATCGGGCCAGTCGAACCCGTGAACAATGGATGCCATGCTCACATCCTACGAGGCAGATGTGGGCGCTTCCTCAGCGTTGCCTGCACCGCCGCCCACCGGTGCGTCTTCGGTGGGTACCACTGCCCGAAGCCAGGAGAGATCGCCGGAATCAGAGTTCGTGGTGATGATCTCAGGGCGACGTGCTCCGTACCGCACGATCGAGACGGATGCCGGGCCGACGCTGATGCGCTGGAACAGGTCGAGATGCATGCCGAGGGCGTCGGCCAGGATCGACTTGATGATGTCGCCATGACTCACCGCCATCCACACGGCGCCGGGCCCATGTTGCGACTCGAACGCGGCATCGTGACGCCGAATTGCGGCAACCGAGCGGGCTTGCATCGCCGCCATCGACTCACCGCCGGGGAATGTGGCTGCGGACGGGTGAGACTGCACGACCGACCACAGCGCCTCCGTGGCGAGCTCCTTGAGGGATTTCCCCTGCCACTGGCCGTAGTCGCACTCGGTGATGCCCTTGTCGAGCAGGATCCCGGGTGGGTCGGTTTGGTGGCTCACGACCAGTTGCGCTGTCTGCCGACAGCGTTCCAGCGGGCTTGAGACCACGCCCACCAGGGGTACAACCGCGAGGCGTTCGCCCACACGTTTTGCCTGTTCACGCCCCAGAGTGTCGAGCCGTACCCCGGCGGCTCGTCCCGCGAGCACGCCTGCGACATTCGCGGTGGTGCGCCCGTGTCGCACGAGGATGACTGTGGCCATACCGACAAGCCTAGACATCGGACCGGGGCGCTCTCGCCAAGCGAAGACGGCTGCGCACTTTCTGCTTCTGCGTCTAGTTCTTCTTCTGCCGTGCGGCGGTCGCCTGTTGCTCGGCAGTGATGGCGGTCTGAATCGCGGCAGCCAGTACTACCTGGCCGGCAACCGTCGGATGAACGTCATCGTCCTGCAAAAGCTCCGAATGTGCGCCGAAGGGTTGTCCGATGTCGAGGTAGCGGCCCCCTACGGCAGTGACGGCCTGCTGCACTTGGGAATTGATGTCGGCGAGCTGGGCTGGCGGGTCTGTCTCCGACCAGACGGTACTGAGGCCGATGATCTCGGCATTCGGAAACTCGGAACGCAGTACCTTGAGCGCGGTGACGGTTGCCGAGAGCAGCTGGGGATTTGGCTGCTCAAAGTCGTTGCTGCTGCCTTCGATGATGATGAGATCAGGGTGGAGAGTGGCGGCCGAGCGGCTGATGTCGACGAAGGTGTTCCCACATTCGTCCGGACTGCCGGGGGCGAGGAATCCGGCGCCGTCACAGGCGAGGCTCGTGAGGTCCCAGCTGTTGGCAGAGGAGATAAGTTCTGGCCAGGCATCCGCCGGTGTGAGCCCGTAGCCCTTCATGATCGAGTCCCCGATCATGAGCACTTGCTTTGGCGCAGCAGTTTCGACAGGGGCGGCCGGGAGGGAAGAGGGCGTGCCACTCGAGCTCGATGCAGTCGGGAGGTGGGTCGTCGTCGATTGCGGTTCAGCTGTCGCGGCCATCGCCACTACCGTAACGATCGAGCCCAGGGCAACCACCGCGACGGTGCCAACGATCGAGGCCAGAAAAATACGGTTCATTGCGCTGCTCTCAGTGGTCGTACATGGGACCGGACTCGTCACCCGATTCAATCAGCATGCCTGACATATGTTCGGCCTTTCTTCGGACACTGTTCGAGCTATGTAAGGAATGGTCCTGACGTGCCCTGTGGCGTGGTTGCCCGGGTTGGTCCGAGGACCGGGCGGGGAGAGGTGCTTTGTCGAATCGCAATTCGTGTTCATCACGTCCCGAGGGGTGGGGGAGTGCAAAGAACGTGTGTCAGGTGGGTCGCTTTCAGGAAACGGGTCGGGCGCGGGACGCCCTCGGGTAGGCGGCCAGTGCGAGCGCGACGGTCGCGATTTCGGCCACAACGTCGACCAGCCCGGTGGCAGTCACTGGCTCGCCCGATCCCAGGTGTAGCCCAGTTCCAACGTCGGAGTGCCCGGAGTCGAACGGCAGTCCGACGAAAACCGCGTACCCGTAGATGGCGATCAGCGCGATCGTGACCGCCACCAGCAGCCCGATCGGCCGATCGTCATGTCGAACAACCACATACACAGCGAGAGCGAGTTGGACGAGACCCGCCGCAAGGAAGCCCACTCCGAGTAGCAGTGCCTCGTCGAGGTGCTGGGGAGTTCGGACGAGGTGGAGGTCCGCCGCGATGATCAGAGAGGCACTGAGCAAAAGCCTCAACAGCATCCCTCGCCCGAGCCGGGCCTGAGCTGTCGGTGCCGCGAGCGCAGTGCAGATGAGTGCGATCCCTCCCGCGAGTGTGAAGAAAGGCCCGGGACCAGCGCTCGGAACAGTGAGCATGGCGGCCACCCCGGGGTGCGCGACAAATTCGCTGATGCGTGCGGCGCTGAGGAGGCTGTCGGCCACGACCACCACCCCTCCAAGCACAGCGATGCTTCGCAAAAGATTGCCGCCACCACTGGTGGCCATGACGTACAGCGTCGCGAAGGTGATCGCAGTGACAGCGGCGAGGTATCCACCGTCGAGCGATAGGCCGGGGACGGGACTGAGGCCATTGAATACCGTGATCCAGGGACTCACCAGTCCCGCGGTGGTGAACGCCGCGGTGATGAGCGCCAGTGAGAGTGCGACGCCGGAGCGCGGCCTGATGTGGGGGATCGAACGATTTCGAACGATGAGCGTGCTCATGATGGTCCTGTCGACGGGAAGTGCGGAAGGCTATGCGGAGAAAGCCGTGGGGCCGCGCACGCGCGACCCCACGGCTTGGGATGATTACTGGCGGGAACCGACGACGTTGAAGAACAGGTACATGTTCGTCGGGATCGGACCGAGCACTCCACTGTTTGGCGTCGCGATAAGTGCATCCATCGCCATCTGCGATTTGCCGGCCGCGAGCTGTGCCCACGCAGTCTGGTTGGTGACTGCGACGATCTTCACCTGCCACCATCCGCCAGCGTTACCGTCGAGGATGTGGCTGTGTGCAGGCAGCGGCACCTCCGCGAGGGCGTCCGGTGATGCACCCAGCGCCCCGGCGATGCGGGAGAGATCGACGTTGAGCGGGTGGTTCGGGCAACTCGCCTGGGCACACATCGGCGCGGGGTCCGGATTCGCGAACAATGGCACCAGAACGTACAGCACCGAGCGGTTGGGGTTGCCAACCGGTCCGACGTTCGCCGCTTTTCCGACCTCACAACCACTTGACGCGCCGGACGGCACGCTCGTGTCGCAGAAGAAGTTCTGCGGGTACTGGATGTTCACGGTTGTTCCGCCGCTCCATGCTGGCGTGGTGGCAGAGGAGACCGGCAGCACTGTCGACCCCGAAGCCAGTGCAGCGCCACCCACAGAGACTGATGCAATGACCAGACCGGTGATGACTGACGCGACCAGGCTAAGACGACGACGACGTCGCAAATGACTGAATTTCAACATAGTGATGAACCTTTCGAGCACGGCCACGGGTAAGAGAATCACCTTGTCGCTGGGTAGAGCGGCCGCATACTCACCCTCCGATTCAGGTATCGCCTGTTCGGAGCCGCGACGCAATTCGCTTGGTCGTTGATTGGATCGCTGATCCCCGGGCGCGCAATGCCGTGTTTCGTCGACGCCGAGTGGCTACTCTTCGGAGGCGACTTCGAGGTCGCCAGCATTCACGTGCTCGGGCCGAGGAGGGGTAGCGAGCAACTGTTGAGGCCCGGGCCGGTTGATGACGTCACCTCGCAGCATGCCCATCGCGCTCTCGTGCCGGCGATCCCACCTGCCTGACCGTCCCCCGACGGGTGGTTAGCGCGGCGGCGAGTTCGAGGACGGCAGGTCCCCGGTGGCGTGGTCGTTGACCGCCATATCGGTGATGTTCATCACCACGGCCGCGTGTGCCTTTCGCGCGAAGGCCGGTGCGACGGGGCCCGCCAGCACTGACAGGACCCGCAGCGCGGTGAGCGGAATGTGGGTGATCCGCCCTGGCTTTCCACTCGCGTCGATGAGTGTCTGTGCGAGGTCGGTGAAGGTCAAATCCTCGGGGCCGGTGACATCGACAATGCGCCCGCGAAAGGCACGATCGTGCACGGCCCGGTCGATGACCGTCGCAACGTCGTTCACCGACACGAAGTTGATGGGATTCTCGCCACGACCGAGCACGAGTGCCGTGCCCCGATCGGCGAGGTGAACGCCGATGACTCCGATCCAGGTCTCAAGAAACGGCACGGATCTGATGATCGTCCAGTCGAGACCGCTCGCGACGAGCGCTTGCTCCGCGGCGAATTTCATCCTGTGAAGGCTCAGTGGGCTGTGCGGCGCCGCGCCGTAGGCCGACATGAGGATCACGTGGTCGACGTTGCCCTCGACGGCCGCGCGGATGAGGCTCCGGTTGCCGTCGCGGTCGATGGCGGTCGGGCCGGCACCGCGCCCGCCGACAAAGCCGTGTACAGCCGAGATCACCGTCGCGCAGCCGGTGACGGCGGCCTCGACGGTCCCCGGGTCGCGGATATCGCCGACGATTACCTCGGCACCCCTGCCGCGCAGCCCATCCGCTCGCACCGCGTCGCGGGTGAGCACGCGCACGCCGTCACCACGTGCGAGGAGCATCGACACCACCTTCGTTCCCAGGGTGCCGGTACCGCCGGCGAGGAGGATCATGACGGTGCACTGCCCGGCGGTATTGCACCGCTGGCTCGCGCGACAGCAGCGTTGACGTCGCCGCTGGATTGTTCGACCGGTTCCAGGTAGAACTTTGCCCACGCGGCCTTTCCGTGTGTGACACCGAAGATGATCACGCCGCGCATGATGTGGACCGCGCCGTCGCGCCGAAGCCCAGAAATCTCCCACTCGGTCCAGGCCGTATCACCGTTCGTTGCACACGCCAGCACTGAGGCTTTCAGATCAGGGATGCCGTCGAATAGCCCGGTCCAATTGCGACGGACCTGTTCGGTGCCGTGGAAGCCGCGCGCGGGGTGAACCGGGGTCTCATTGACGTAGTCATCGCTAAAACACGAGACGATCCCGTCGATGTCATGAGCGTTCGTCGCATCGAGGAGTCGCTGCACCATGGCCAGCGGGTCGGTCGAGTCATTCATCGCGAATCCTCACTCTATACTAGTAGACTAGATTTAATATAGTAGCACAGAACAGAATATGGGGAACATGAAAAAAGGCACTCGTGCATACGATTCCCGCGGCCGTCAGGCCCAGGCCGACCGCAGCCGCGACGCGATCCTCGACATCGCCAAAAACCGATTCCTGGCCAACGGATATTCCGCGACGACGATGGCATCAATAGCGGCAGATGCTGGCGTCGCCATCGATACCGTGCACAAGGCATTCGGGGGCAAGGTCGGGCTGGCCCGAGCGATCTTCGAACGCGGGCTCGCCGGTCAAGGCATGATTTCTGCCCCACAACGCTCCGACGATATGCAGAATGTCGAACATGACCCCCGAGCCGTCCTCCATCGCTGGGGCATGTTCAGTACCGAAGTCGCACCGCTGGTCGTGCCGATCTACCTGCTGATTCGAGAGGCCGCTGCCGCCGATCCCGACATGGCTACCCTGCTCGCCGACAGCCAGCACGAGCGA
>JBBRDX010000040.1:0-20072 GCA_038203515.1 Actinomycetales bacterium
TGCCAGGCCTTGAAAGTGCCGGTGACGTCTTTGATGATGTCTTCGCGCTTGTCGAGCAGCTCATAGCCTTCGGCGTACGCCTGCATCAGGGCATATTCGATCCCGTTATGCACCATCTTCGCGTAGTGGCCGGCACCGATCTCGCCAACGTGTACGAACCCCTCTTCACGCGGACCCTCGGGACGCAGAGCGTCGAATACCGGCATCAGCAGATCGATGTTCTTCTTGTGACCACCCACCATCAGGCCGTAGCCGTTGGCTAAGCCCCAGACCCCGCCGGAGACACCGGCATCCACATATTCGATGCCATTGCCCACTACCTGTTCGGCGTGCCTGATGTCATCCGTGAAGCGCGAGTTGCCGCCGTCGATGATGATATCGCCGGCCTGGAGCAGGTCGGCCAGGTCAGTGATCACCGAATCGGTGATCGCGCCTGACGGCACCATCAGCCATACGATGTGGGGGGAGGGGAGTGCCGTCACGAGGTCGGCGAGAGTCGCGACATCCGTCACATCGGGGTTGCGGTCATAGCCGGTGACCTCGATGTTGTGAGCCCGCAGCCGCTCGCGCATGTTGTTGCCCATTTTGCCGAGACCGATGAGGCCGATGTGCATGTGAGAACTTCTTTCGGGGATGTCGCGAAGGAGTGGGTTCGGAACTATCTGAGCAACAGGTTGGGCTGCAGGAGGTACTTGTAATTATCTGCGCCGGGTTGATCCCTCGAGGACTGGCTGGTGATGAGCACCGGGCCCGGTTTGTTGGGATTCTCTGTTTTGGTGAAGGAGATCCGCACAAATTCGGAGTGCACCGCGCCCAGACCGTCCAGGAGGAAGGCGGGCTTGAGGGACACGACGGTATCTCCTCCGCTGAGGTGCGCGTCGACGGATTCCGAGGCCTGGGCCTGCTCTGAACCGATGGCCTCCAGGGTGACGCCGTCGATCGTGAAGGTAAATCTCAGCGCCGCCTCTCGCTCGAGCACGAGGGACACCCGCCGCACCGCCTCGATCAGTTCTGCGGTGTTGATGACGGCATAGTTGTCAACGGTCTCGGGGAACAACCGCTTCACGGGCGGAAAGTTGCCCTTGATCAGAAGTGACGTCACCGTCTTGCGATCGGCACGGAAGGCGATGAGTTCGCGATCGTCGGTATTGGTGATCGCCACGGAGATTGTGCCGCTGTGTCCGAATGTCTTACCGATCTCTTGCAGCGTGCGTGCGGGAACAAGGGCGGTCAGCGTCTCCGTGGATGAGGCGTCTCCCGAGTCCCAATCGATCGCGCGCACCGCGACTCGATAGCGGTCGGTAGCGACCATCGTGAGGCTGTTTTGTGACACCTCCAGTTGCACTCCGGTGATCACAGGGGTCACGTCGTCGCGCGAGGCGGCGACGGAAACCTGTGCAACGGCAGTCGCGAACGCCTCGGCCGGCAGAAGGCCCGATTGGGCGGCGATCTGGGGAAGCGTCGGGTATTCCTCCACTGGCATGCTGAGCAGCGTGAACTTCGCCGGTCCGCAGGTGACAGAGATGCGTCCTTCCTCCGTGGAGAACTGCACCGGGGCATTGGGAAGGCGACTCGCGATATCCGCCAGTAGGCGCCCAGAGACCAGGATCTTGCCTGCCTCCTCGACCTCGGCAGAAATCTCCGTCTGCGCCGAAACCTCGTAGTCGAATGACGAGAGCGTGAGGCCGGTAGCGGTGGTTTCGATGAGCACACCACTGAGGATTGGCAGAGTGGTTCGCTGGGGAAGGAGCTTCACCGCAAAGGAGACGGCCTCGCTGAAGATGTCGCGATTGACCTGGAACTTCATGGGCACCCCTTGTTATCGAACCTGCTATCGAATTGGCGCGCTCGGAGGGAGCGTTGATCCGGGAGGTTAATACTGGCACAGCCGGTACTTTCGTCCGACCCGAGGGTTATCTTCATCAAAATAATTGTCATTAAGGATTAACACTCTTAACCGCTGTGGGATCTGTGAATAACTCCGCCGATCGCCGTAGAGCACAGGGAACTACACCCGTGTCAGTTGTGGGGAGCATGTGGCATCCGTTATCGAATCGACGATCTTCGCGGCGAGCGCGCCCCTCGATTTTCCACAGGCTTAGTTTTAACTGCACAGTGTTCATCGGCGTGTTCCGCAGTTATCCACAGGTTATCCACACTGTGAGACTGGACCGTCTACCCCATGGATTAGATCGAGCTGTACCGGTGGTTCTGCTTGATCCGACTGGTCAGTTCGGTGACCTGGTTGTAGATCGAGCGCCGTTCCTTCATGAGCTCGGTGATTTTCTTGTTCGCGTACATCACCGTGGTGTGGTCTCGGTTACCGAACAGTTGGCCAATTTTGGGCAGAGAGAGGTTGGTCATCTCACGGCAGAGGTACATCGCGATCTGGCGGGCGGTGGCCACGGCCTGCGACCGGGATGAACCGTACAGGTCGTCGACCGTGAGTTTGAAATACTCTGCGGTGTGATTGATGATGTCGACCGGCGCGATCACGTTGTCGTCATCGAGCGTGATGAGGTCCTTCAATACCGTCTGCACGAGGGCGAGGTCGACCGGCGTGCGGTTGAGACTGGCGAACGCGGTGACGCGGATGAGAGTCCCCTCAAGCTCGCGGATATTGGATGAGACCTTTGTGGCCATGTATTCGAGGATCTCGGCACTGACCTGGAGCTTCTCGCTCTGGGCTTTTTTGCGCAGGATGGCGATGCGTGTCTCAAGGTCGGGTGCCTGGACATCGGTGATCAGACCCCACTCGAAACGCGACCGCATGCGATCCTCGAAACCAGTCAATGCCTTCGGGGGCAGGTCGCTGGTGATTACGACTTGCTTGTTGTGGTCATGCAGCGTGTTGAAGGTGTGGAAGAAAGCCTCTTGCGTCTCCACTGCTCGCTGCAAAAACTGGATGTCATCGATGAGCAGGATATCGATCTCGCGATAGCGCGACTGGAATACCGAGGCGCGGTTGTTAGCGATCGAGTTGATGAAGTCGTTCGTGAACTCTTCCGAGCTCACATAACGCACCCGGATACCCGGGTAGAGGCTCTCCGCATAATGACCGATCGCATGGAGCAGGTGGGTCTTGCCGAGACCGGAGTCACCGTAGATGAAGAGAGGGTTGTACGCCTTTGCCGGCGCTTCGGCGACGGCCACTGCTGCAGCGTGGGCGAAGCGGTTGGATCCGCCGATCACAAAGTTGTCGAAATTATATTTCGGGTTGAGGCGTGAATCGGCACGCCGGGTGACGGAGGAGATTCCCCCCGTCGGCGGCGATGGCACGACGGGCTGTTCAATGTAGGGCTGCTCCACTGGACTGTGATTGGGGTGCGCCAGGGCATCATGGGCGATTTCGGGGTTCACGACGATTGCGAAGTTACCCACTGATTGTTCGTCGTCGAGTCCGGTGAGTGCGTCGAGGAGCGGGAGTCGTATGCGTTGCTCGAGCATTCCGCGGGTGAGGTCGTTTGGGACTTCCAGATAAATGGTGCCGGCCATGACACCTTTAGGTTCGACAAGACTGAGGAAGCCCTGCAACTGCGGCGTGATCCGTTCGTCACCGCGCAGCGTGGTCAGCACGGATTTCCAGATCTGTCGCGTGGAATCCGTGATGTCCGACATTATTTCCTCGCTGTGATCGGGGGTAGTTATGCACAGGGTTATCCACCGTCTGTGCAGTCACACCACCTTAGTTCCGGTCGCATGTCGCTGCCATGCCGACTTTGTGGGAGTGTGGACAATGCGCGGAATCGCCCCAGAGTTTGACCGCAGCCCGTTAAGACCGTATTTTTAATCAGTTGACTTCAGCCCGACGGCTAACCTTCACTCCCTGGCTTCCTCGCTCTTACCGAGCTGGCCGTGGAGTTCTGACATGCGAGAGATCTAAATCATGAGCAAGAGAACGTTCCAGCCGAACAACCGGCGCCGCGCCAAGGTGCATGGATTCCGCCTGAGGATGCGCACCCGCGCCGGCCGCGCCATCCTGGGAGCGCGTCGTCGCAAGGGACGCACCGAACTCTCCGCGTAGTCGAGGCGACGTGTTGGCCAAAGCCAACCGGCTCGTCCGGGCTGACGACTATCGACGCCTCATGCGCCGTGGTCGTCGAGTCGCGACCCGCCATACTGTGGTGTACATCATCCGCGGCAACGAACCTTGCCCGCCCCGATTTGGTTTCATCGTCGCCAAAACGGTGGGAGTGGCTGTGAATCGCAACCTCGTGCGCCGCCGCCTCAAAGCGCTCAGCCGCATCGCAATACCAGAGCTCGCTGCGGGAACAGAGATAGTGATCCGGGCATTGCCAGGCTCAGCGCAGGCTAGCTGGGATATTCTTCGCTCTGAGATCTCGGAAGTTTTGGGCGGAGGAGTGACACGAGCGTGAATTCCTTCGTGGCATTCGTGCTCCTCCTCCCCCGCAATACCAGCGTATTGGTCCTGCGGATCTATCGGGCTGTGATTTCTCCCCTGTACGGAGACGTCTGTCGCTACTACCCCTCCTGCTCGTCCTATGCGCTCCAGGCTATCCAGCAGTACGGCCTGGTGCGCGGCGGTTGGATGGGGATTCGGCGGATCGCACGCTGCCACCCCTGGGCCGCCGGCGGGGTGGATGACGTACCCCAGCGTGTTCAGCAAAAGTACGCGGTGACGCGCTTTGGTTTTGTTGTATCGATGGCCACGGAAAGGTGACCTCAGAGCATGAATATCATCGACACCATCCTTTGGCCCATCAAGTGGGTCGTAGAACTCATTCTCGTGGCATTCCACGAGCTCTGGGCAGCCATTGGTCTTAACCCTAATGCGGGTCTGACCTGGGTTTTGTCTATTGTGGGACTCGTTCTGGTCATCCGCGCCGCGCTCATTCCGATCTTCGTACGCCAGATCAAAAGCCAGCGTCGGATGCTCGAGGTGGCGCCTCAGCTGAAGAAGATCCAGGACAAGTACAAAGGTAAGAAAGACCAGTTCTCTCGTGAGGCGATGTCTCGTGAGACGATGGAACTGTACAAGAAGACGGGTACCAACCCGCTCAGCTCCTGCCTCCCCCTCCTGCTTCAGATGCCCATCTTCTTCAGCCTGTTCTCGGTCCTGAGCAATGCGCAGCACGTCAACGCGGATGGCACGCGCGTCCCGGGGGTTGGTCTGCTCAATCCGAAGCTCTCTGAATCTTTCGGAACTTCTTCGCTCTTCGATATCGCTCCCCTGCACCTGGCGATCAGCACGGCGAATGGCAACCGTGCCGTCATCGTCATCGCGATCATCATGATCATTCTGATGACCGGCTCGCAGTTCATCACCCAGCTGCAGATCATGTCGAAGAACCAGTCGGCTGAGATGAAGGCCAGCCCGATGTTCAAACAGCAGCGCATCCTGCTGTATCTGCTCCCCCTGGTCTTTGCTTTCTCTGGATATACCTTCCCGCTCGGCGTGATGTTCTACTGGCTCGTATCCAACTTCTGGACGATGGCCCAGCAATTCCTGGTAATTCGCAACATGCCCACTCCGGGAAGCGAGGCCGCTCTCCAGCGCGAATCCCGCATCGCGAAGAAAGCCCAGCGACGCGGGTTCTCGATCATCGAGGACCAGCCTCTAGCCGCCGATGATGCCAAGATCAACACCCAGCGGGTGCAGCCGGTGAACAAAAACCGCTCGAAGAAGACTGGAAACAAGAAGTAACGTTCGCCCGACTGTCACCCTCAGCTCCCCCGAAAGAAGGCACCCCCATGTCAGAGACCATCCCCCAGCTCACCGACGACGCCGTTGGTTTGACACAGACCGGCCCCACGGAGCGCGTTGCGAGCGGCACCGCGACCACCGACGAGATCGCCACTCGCGAAGAGGGCACAACGGACGCGCCAGGGAGTAGTCCTGACTCGGTTCGCTCGGTCACCCAGCTGGAGGAAGAGGGCGAGATCGCCGCAGACTACATCGAAGAGCTGCTCGATATCACCGACCTCGATGGTGACATCGATATCGATGCACGCGATGGCCGCGCCTACCTGTCGGTGAACTCTAGCCAGGACAGCAACCTTCGGCTGTTGTCGAAGCCGGACACCGTCAACGCTCTTCAGGAGCTCACACGGATTGCGGTGCAGGCCAAGACCGGTGTCTTCTCGCGCCTCATTCTCGACGTGGGTGGATCTCGGCAGGCGCGCGAGGCGGAACTATCCCAGCTGGTGGAACGAGCCGCCGACCGGATCGAGGGGGGTGCGCAATCGGCTGCTCTTCCTCCGATGTCGTCGTACGAGCGCAAATTGGTCCATGATCTCGTCGCCGCGCGCGGATTTGTGTCGCAATCCGAGGGTGAAGGCTCTGACCGCCACACCGTCATCACCCTCGCATAGTTTCACGTGAAACATTCCGTTTTCGGAGGCCGTGTTGACTGTGGGTGATGGCCCCGGGCCTCCCGAGAAGGTCGTAGTGGAGACGGAGCCAGCCGCTGCGGAAACGCTATTCGGCGTCCGGATCGAGCGCGCCCGCCAGTTCACTGCCGACCTCGCGGATCGGGGCGAGGAGCTCGGACTGATCGGCCCGCTGGAGATGCCCCGCCTGTGGACCCGGCATATCCTGAACAGCGCTCTTCTGGCGCCACTGATCAGGCCGGGGCGCGTCGGCGATATCGGGAGCGGTGCCGGCCTGCCGGGGTTGGTGCTGGCCATTGCGCGCCCGGACGCGCAGTTCATCCTGATCGAGCCAATGGAACGCCGAGTCGACTGGCTGCGCCGTGAATCCGAGGCGCTGGAGCTCGACAATGTAGAGGTCGTTCGTGCCAGAGCCGAGGAGGCCAAGCTCTCTCCGTGGCTTGACCAGGCGACCGCGCGTGCCGTGAGTGCGCTGTCCAAGCTGATTCCACTCACCGTTCCCCTTGTTCGCTCGGGGGGCGAGGTGCTGTTCCTCAAGGGGGCCAACGTTGACGTGGAGATCGAAGCGGCCGCCAAAGTCATCCGCCGCGCGAGGCTGACGGATGTGGAAGTCTTGACGCTCGGCGATGGTCTCCTGGCAGAGGTGACGCGCGTCTTTCGGGCTACAGTTGACTGACAGTTCCCGTGAGGGATTCACGTAAACGCGCAGCGCAAAACCCATGCGCGGGGATGTTCCTGACATCACCCGTCGGCAGACACTCCCGTTCGATATCAACCAGCAGCAGCAGCACTAGACCGACCGCCGCCACCGCCTCGTTTCACCATCACGATGTCAAGCACGACGAACCAGCAGATCGGGAAGGTTTCACGTGAAACATCCGAATAACGACGGGACCAGCGTCGACTACGCTGCAGAGATCTACGCGGCAATGTTGAACGACACCGCGGCTGCGACGGAAAGCGACATCCCGGCGGACTCTCCAGACGAGAGCGCCCCGTCTCCGGATGCCGCGAGCCTGGCTCCATCCTCCCTCGGGGACACCCCGCTCGCGCGGGAGCTCTCCGAGATCACCCGGCGCAGACAGGCGTTGGCCTCCGAGGTGCTGCCGGTGCCCCAGAACACTCGCGTCATTACGGTGGCCAACCAGAAGGGCGGCGTCGGTAAGACCACCACGACCGTCAACTTGGCAGCCGCACTCGCGCGCAGCGGAGCGCGAGTTCTTGTGATCGACCTCGACCCCCAAGGGAATGCGTCTACGGCGCTCGGGATTGAGCACCGTTCTGACACCGCGAGTGTGTACGAGGTGATTATCAACGACGAGCCTGCGGCCAATGTCGTTCAAAAGAGCCCCGACTTCGACACCCTGTTCTGCATTCCCGCCACTATTCACTTGGCCGGTGCGGAGATCGAGCTGGTTTCCATGGTCGCGCGGGAACAGCGGCTGCGCACAGCGCTCGAGAGGTTCCTCGAGGAGAGCGACCAGCCATTCCACTACGTGTTGATCGACTGCCCGCCCTCTCTCGGCCTGCTCACGATCAACGCCTTCGTGGCGGCCCAGGAGGTACTCATCCCCATTCAGTGTGAGTATTACGCGCTTGAGGGCCTCAGCCAGTTGCTCACCAATATCAAGCTGATCGAGCGACACCTCAATCCGGTTCTTGCGGTCTCGACGATTCTCCTCACCATGTTCGATTCGCGTACTAACCTGGCAAACCAGGTAGCGCAGGATGTGCGTGATCACTTTCCGGAGCAGGTGCTCACGACACTCATTCCCCGGTCGGTGCGAATCTCTGAGGCACCCAGCTATGGTCAGACCGTGATCAGTTATGACCCCAACTCGCCCGGCTCCCTGTCGTATCTCGAAGCCGCCGCTGAAATCGCCCGAAGAGGAGCCCCACAATAATGGCCGCACCGAAGAGAACCGGACTGGGGCGAGGCATCGGGGCGCTCATCCCGACTGACTTAGGGAGCCCCGCGCGCCCCGTCGACGTATTCTTCCCGACATCTCCGGCAGAGCAGGCCGATATCGCATCGGACCAGCTGGTGAGCGTGCCGGGGGCGCGACTTGCGAATCTGTCGCCGGACGACATCGTTCCGAACGCGGCGCAGCCCCGCATGACCTTCGTTCAGGAGGACCTGGACGAGCTCGTCGCCTCTATCCGTGAAGTGGGAGTGCTGCAGCCGATCGTTGTGCGTCCTATCACCGATGCGGCTCCGGGCCGGCCGCAGTACGAACTTGTCATGGGCGAGCGCCGGCTGCGGGCCAGCAAGCTGCTCGGCTTGGAGAGCATCCCGGCGGTCGTGAAGAACACCGCGGATGACGCGATGTTGCGAGATGCGCTTCTCGAGAACCTGCACCGGGCGAACCTCAATCCCCTTGAAGAGGCCTCGGCCTACCAGCAACTGCTCGCGGACTTTGGTATCACGCAGGATGAACTCGCGACCAGGATCGGCCGCTCACGCCCTCAGATCACTAACACCATCCGTCTCCTGCGGCTGCCAACGGCGGTGCAGAACCGTGTCGCGGCCGGAGTGCTTAGCGCGGGCCATGCCCGCGCGATCCTCTCTGTGGGTGACGAGGCAACGATGGAGCGCCTCGCGGACAAGATCGTCAACGAGGACCTCTCCGTGCGTGCGGCCGAGGCTGCCGCAGGTTTGGTGACCACGAAGACCGCACGTCGTAAGCCGAGCGCCGGCCGGCGCCAGGGTCATCTTGACGAGATCGCGGAACGCCTAGGGGACCGGCTCAATACCCGGGTGAAAGTGAGCCTCGGATCGAGCAAGGGAACCATCGTGATCGACTTCGCGACAGTGGCTGATCTCAACCGGATCCTGGCTGAGCTCAATGAACCAGGTTTCGGGTAAATAGCAGGTCAGACCCTATTTAGATAACTCATTCGCGTCCTCGATGGCCGCCTCAGCGAGCGCGGAATACACCCACCCGATGTCATGCCCGGCGGCCTCGAGGGCGAGGGGGAGCAGCGATGTCTCGGTGAGCCCCGGCAGCACGTTCGCCTCGAGAAACCAGGGAACCCCCGTGGCATCCACGATCAGGTCGATTCGAGAGATGTGACGCAGGCCCAGGGCGCGGTGGGCCAGGAGGGCGGCCGTTGCGGCGGCCTCCGAGACCCCGTCGGCGAGTCTCGCCGGGGTGTAGAAGCGGGTCTCGCCAGCGTTGTACTTTGCTTCGAAACTGTAGATGCCGGAGAGGGGCTGGATTTCCACGGCGGGCAGGGCGACAGGACCCCCGCCCGTGTCGATGATGCCGACCGCAATTTCGATACCGACCACGCGGTGTTCCACGATCGCAACATCACAGTAGGTGTAGGCATCCACCATGGCGCGCGGAAGATCATCGCGGTCTTCGACGAGCGTCACGCCTTGAGCGGAACCGCCCTGGGCGGGCTTGACAACGAGAGGCACGGGAAGTCCGTCGCGGAGACTGTCGAGCACGCTTGCCGCCCCCAACTCGCGGAACGCGTCGCGGGAGAGGGCGATGGAGCGGGGGGTGCGAACCCCGGCACGTGAGACGAGTACCTTCGCCGTGGGCTTGTCCCAGGCGAGTCGGGCCGAATCCGAGTTCGAGCCGACGTAGGGGATGCCGATGAAGTCGAGGAGGCCGCGCAGGGCGCCATCCTCACCGCTCGCACCATGGAGGGCCGGCCAGACCACGTCGGGGCGGGTGTCTGCCAGAAAGGCGAGGAGCGAGGCATCCGGATCCCGCAATGTCACGGTAATGCCGTGTTCCTGGAGGCGGTCGGCAACCTGTCGACCGCTGCGTAACGAGATGTCCCGCTCGTGGGAGATGCCCCCCGCGAGAACGACGACGGATCGGGGTGTGGCAGGCGTCATCGCTTATCCGATATTCGAGGGCGGTCCCGCGATGCCCTGCTTGAGGGGGATGGTCGCCAGGGGTGAGGTCTGCGAGAAGGTGTTGAGCAGGTCGAGCTCACCGTTGATGACGACCGATAGCCGACGGATTCCTTCTCGGATGAACTCGGGGGTGGGGTAGCAGAACGACAGGCGGATGTTGTTACGACCGTTGCCGTCGGCGTAGAAAGCGGTCCCCGGCGTATAGGCCACAAGTTCCTTGACCGCGCGCGGCAGCATCGCTTTGGAATCCATGTGGGCGGGCAGGGTCACCCACACGTAGAAGCCGCCATTGGGCACCGTCCAGGACAGCTGGGGCAGGTATTCCGCGAGGGCCGAGAGCATCGCATCACGGCGTTCGCGGTAGATTCCGCGGAAGGTGTTGATCTGTCCCTTCCAGTCGGCCGCGTCGAGGTATTCGGCGATCATGAGCTGGCTGAACGAGCTCGGCGAGAGCACGGCCGCCTCGTTGGCGAGGATGAGTTTCTCGCGGATGGCGTGCGGGGCGAGAGCCCACCCGACGCGGAAACCCGGGGCGAGGGTCTTCGAGAAGGTGCCGAGGTAGACGACGCCGTCTTCATCGACCGAGCGCATGGCCTGCGGGGGGGGCGAATCGAAATATAACAATCCGTAGGGGTTGTCTTCGAGCACGAGAATGTCGTTGGCGCGGCAGATCTCGAGGATCTCGAGTCGGCGCTCCCACGTGAGCGTCACCCCCGCTGGGTTGCTGAACGAGGGGATCGTGTAGAGGAACTTGATCGTTTTGCCCGCAGATTCCAGGCGGACGATAGCGCCGCGGAGTGCCTCCGGGATCAGCCCGTGTTCGTCCATCGGAACGTGGTTGATATCGGCCTGGAACGAGTTGAAGACCACCATCGCGGTGACATAGCTCGGACCTTCGGCGAGCACGACGTCTCCGGGATTGATGAAGAGCTTGGTCACGAGTTCGAGCGCGTGCTGGGATCCCGTGGTGACGACCACGTCGTCGACACTGGCGCGGATACCCTCCAGTGCCATGACCTCGAGGATCCGCTCACGGAGGGCCGGGATGCCCTGCCCGGAGCTGTACTGGAGGGCCTGGGGGCCCTGCTTCGCCATCATCCGCTCGAAGGCTCCGGCGATGAGTTCCGGCGGCAGTCCGGTTACGAAGGGCATACCCCCGGCGAGAGAGACGACCTCCGGACGCGACGCCACGGCGAAAAGCGCGCGCACCTCCGAGGCGCTGAGGCCTGCGGTGCGGTCGGCGTAGCGGTCGTACCAGGGATCGAAGTTCGTGCCGTCGTTTGTCACGTCGTGAGTCATAGGGATTCCGCGTTGTTCGGTGGGCTGGAGGTTCCAGAATAGTCGGGGTATACCGAAAGGCCCGTTCACCCTGTGGTGAACGGGCCGGTAACCGGCTAGGGGGTTACTTCTACTTCAGCCATTCGGCGAAATCAGCCTCGAGCTGGGGCTTCGGCTTGGCACCGATGACGCTCTTGACGACCTCGCCGCCCTTGAAGAGCTTCATCGCCGGGATCGAGGTGATCTGGTACTTGGCCGCGATCTCCATGTTGTCGTCGACGTTGACCTTGACGAGCTCGATCTTGTCGGAGTGCTCAGCGGCAATCTGGTCGAGAATCGGGCTGACGGCGCGACACGGGCCGCACCATTCGGCCCAGAAGTCGACGAGTACCAGCTTCTCGGAGTCGAGCACATCAGCCTGGAAGCTGGCGTCGGTCACATCTTTGGCGGTTGACATTGAGTTCTCTCTTTCGTGGAGGTGGCCGCTAGGCCGGTACTGGTTCGGTCTGGGCGACGGTTTCAGCCCCCGCCAGAAGGTCTTTTGGAAGCGACGCCAGGTAGTGCTCGGCATCGAGGGCGGCGACGGTGCCGGATCCGGCGGCAGTGACAGCCTGGCGGTAAGTGGGATCGAGCACATCGCCAGCGGCGAACACCCCGCGGATGTTCGTACGCGAGCTCCGACCGTCGACCGCGATGGTTCCATCAGAGTTGAAGTCGAGCATGCCGTGCACCAGATGCGTGCGCGGGTCAGCGCCGATCGCGACGAACAGACCGCTCAAATCGAGGGTTGTCTCCGAGCCATCCACTGTGTTGCGAAGTCCCACACCGCTGACCGCTTCGTCGCCATAGATGTGCTCGACGGTCTGGTTGAAGAGGAACTCAATCTTGGGGTTCTCAAAGGAACGGTCCTGCATCGTCTTGGACGCGCGCAACGAGCCACTGCGGTGGATCACATAGACCTTGTCGGCGAACTTCGTGAGGAAGTTCGCCTCCTCCATCGCCGAATCCCCTCCGCCGACGACGGCGATGGTCTTCTTGCGGAAGAAGAAACCGTCGCAGGTGGCACACCAGGAGACGCCGTGGCCACTGAGGCGCTCTTCATCCTCGAGGCCGAGCTTGCGATAGGCGGAGCCGGTGGCGAAGATCACCGAGAGGGCCTCATGCACGTCGCCGTTGCCGAGGGTCACCCTCTTCACGTCCCCGCTGAGTTCGAGGGACGTCACGTCGTCGAGCACGATCTCGGTGCCGAACCGCTCGGCCTGCGCCTGGAACGCGGCCATGAGATCCGGGCCCATGATGCCCTCGGGGAAGCCGGGGTAGTTCTCCACCTCTGTAGTCTTCATGAGCTCGCCGCCGGCCTCGACCGAGCTCGCTATGAGCAGGGGGCGAAGGTTGGCACGGGCGGCATAGATCGCAGCGGTATAGCCGGCAGGACCGGAGCCGATGATGATGGTCTGTCGCAACGAAAACAACTCCTTGTGTGGGTGATGCCGGATGGCACGGGTTCGGTTTGTGCCCGTCCACTGCGGGGTACAACACATCCTATTCGCACGATATTCCGCGAATCTGGGCTGCCGCAAGCTGCCCTAACGGCCACGCCGGAACCGAGCGCTAAGAGTGCCGGTGACGGCGGCGAGCTCGGGGTTGCGCAGGATCGCGAGCAGGCCGAAGTAGACCGCGGCCATCAACATGCCGGTGACGATGATCGAGATGATCGCAGAGACCCGGGAGCTGAGCGCGAATCCGCCATCCGCGAACCCGCCGAGAATGGCGAGAACCCCGATACCGACCAGGCCCGCAGCGAGCGCGAGCACGAGGTACTGGAGGTAGCGCCGGAGTACAAGCCGGCCATCCATCCCGCCGATCCGCCCGCGAACGACGGTGATCGCGACGACGGCCTGGGCGCTCCCGGCGATGGAGGTCACGATGGCGATCCCGACGCCGATGTAGGCGGGCGGGAGCAGAAGGCAGAGCAGGGCTCCGACGATGAATAACCCGGACTGGATACACTGCAGCAGGAACGGCGTGCGGGTGTCCCCGAGGGCATAGAACACCCTCTGGATCACGAAGAGCATGCTGAACAGGATGAGTCCGGGCAGGTATGCGAGGATCACGGCGCTCATTGCCTGCATGTTCGCGAACTTCTCCTCGTAGACGCGCGCAAAGGGCATCGACACGACCGAGAGGGCGACCGCCGAGAAGACGATGAGCAGGCCGATGCTGCGGAGCGACGACGACAGATCCCTTCGCACGGCGGTGAGATCGCCGTTTGTCGCATGTCCGCTCATCCGGGTGAAGTAGGCGGTCGCGATAGATACCGCGACGACCGAATGCGGCAGCATGAAGATCAGCCAGGAGTTTGCCAGCGCTGCGACACCCGCGGTCGTGGACTGCGTGGCCACCCTCGACTGGAAGACCCCGGCGACCTGGGTGATCAGCACCATGCCGAACAGCCAGCCCGCTGCCCGGCCGGTCACCCCGAGTCCCACACCGCGCCAGCGGAAGTCCGGAACGAAACGGAGGCCAGCCCGTCGCCAGAAGAGGAAGAGCACGAGAGCCTGGGCGGCGACCCCCAGAGTCGTTGTACTGCCGAGCAGGATGATGCGTCCCGGGGTCCAGACATCGACGCTTGAGTTCTCGGCCGCTGCGCCGAAGGTCACCATGAAGACCACTAGCCCGGCGATCGCCACGACGTTGTTGAGCACCGGCGCCCAGGTGAACGGTCCGAAGATCCGGCGGGCGTTCAGCACCTCGCTGAGCAGGCTGTAGAGGGCGTAGAAGAAGATTTGCGGAAGGCACCAGTAGGCGAGCACGGTGGCGAGCGTTATCGCCTGGGCGCTGAACCCTGCCTGGCCGGCTGGCGCCTGCGATGCATAGAGCCGCACGAGTGCGGGAGCCGCAAGGGTCGCGGCGATGGTTACGATCGCAAACACCACGATCCCGAGCGTCACGATCCGGTTGATGAACTGCTGCCCGCCGTCTTTGTGGAGACCGGCCCTGACGATCTGTGGCACGAGCACGGCACTCAGTACACCACCGGCGACCAGGGCGTAGATGTTGTTCGGTAGCTGGTTCGCGATGCCGAAGGCGTTACCGCTCGCGCTCGCGACCTGTCCGATTGCGGCGGCGAGAACCGCCCCCTTGGCGAAGCCGAGAACCCGCGAGACGATTGTGCCCGCGGCGAGGATGGCGCTCGCCCGTCCCATCCCGTCGGCTGTCGCGGGGCTGCTGTCGGCGCTCGTCATTGGGCCGCCGGGGCGTCGTTGATCGAGTCACCGAGGGGCGCGGCATCCGTCGCCCGATTCGCCCTGCGGCGCTTGGCGATGGTGCGGTAGATGCCGAAACCGAACACCCCGAAGACGAGCACGGCTACGACTGCGGTGAACGCGGTCTCCCACTGCGCCTGCACGTCGACATCGATGGTCGTGGGGGTGGTGATCTGCACATTGGTCGCGCTCGAGAGGGCCACCGTCAGGGTGACGGGTCCGTTGGCATTCGATGTGACCGGAACCGTGGTCTTCGCCTGCGACTGAGCCTCCACCACGAGCTCGACCCGGTCCTTGTCGATCGTGATGATGTTCGAAGGGGAGCGTACGGTCACGTAGACAGTGACGGGCCATAGCAGCTCATTGGTCACGGAGATCGGCAGTGGGCTGTTCCGCGAGGTGAAGACCGTGGCACTGCTTCGGGTGATCATGACCGATTTCGTGACGTAGCGGTTCGACTTGGCGAGGTACCTTTTCGTCTCAGCAGCCCAGCTGTCGTCTCCGGTCCACGAGTTCGAGAGCAGCGCGAGCAGCGTGAGGCGACGCTCGCCGGTGATCTGGCTGGGATCTGTGAGCACCGACGAGAAGCTGCCGGCGGTGGTTTCGGCGGCAAGAAGAGCCGTCACCGCGGCGATGCGGTCCGCGGACTCGGGTCGGGCGGTGAGTGTGGCGGTGGCGGGCAGCACGGCGGAGCCGCTGGCGAACGCGGCATCCACCTCGGAGAGTGACGCCGACGACCCCCAGGGAAGGGCCGCGAGGGCCGCCAGAGTCTGCGCCAGGCGGGCATCCGCTCCGGGGCGCGAGCGGTTGAAAGTGGCGAGAAGAGTGCGCGGTGCCGCGGGGCGCTCGAGCGAGATGACAGCGATCGTACTCGACAGGTCCGACATCGCCTTCTCCCAGAGGGCGGGGGTGGACGCCGACGCCGCGGCATCGAGGGAATTCGACAGCCCGTCATCGGAGACGAGCGCCTTGTGCTTGCCGACGAGGGTTGCGGAACTCGCTGTGTAGTCGAGCTCCCCGTGACCGACATTGCCGGAACCCAGGATTGTCGTGGTGAGCCCACCGGTCTCGAAATTGTCGAGGTCTGTCTCGATGACGCTCCCGCTCGCTGGCCAGGCCAACGCGGGGAGGGTGTAGTCGAAGGCCTGAAGGGAGGCCAGGTCCGGCACGACGGCACCCGCCCCACCCGTCGGTGCCGGGTTGGGGGTGGTGGTCGCCCCGCCGGTCGGCGCCGCGCTCGGGACGCCCGAAAACAGGGTCGAGTTGATCGGGAAGCTCGTCGGGGCGAGGAGGCGTGTCGCCTTCGACTGGGTCGCCGCGGCCAGGTCGGAGTCGGCGTAGCTCAGGGCGAAGGTGTTGTTCGACGCCGCTTCCAGGCGGAGGAGCCAGGCGGCGGCCGAGGGAGGGGTCGAGTCGCCGAGAATGCGGATGGAGGCCAGAACGCGCGGGTCGATACCGATCGCGATTCCCGGTTGATCAAAGACGGCGTCGAGCTGGCGGGCGAGAAGGCCACCGTCCGCCGTATAACTGGCGAGCAGGTCGCTCGGAATCATGCCATTCGCGCTCGGCGGCACGGTGAGGGGCATCAGGAGGGCGAGCCGAGTCGGCTGGACGGCGGTGCCCGGGTTCCAGACGATGCTGCTGCGTGCCTGACCGATTTCGGAATCGCCCGCGGATAGTCGGATGGCGAGGGTGCGCGTTCCCCAGACCGAAGCCTGCGAACCGAAGTCGATGGATGCCGCCGGTACCGTGAATTGCATCGGCACGGTGCGCCCGGCCAACACTTCCGGTGTCGCGGCGGACAGTACCTCGGTACCGAGGGAATCGTTCGAGGAGGTGGAGGCCGGAGCGAGCCAGCTCGAGAGTTCCGAGCGGGAACGCACCACCTGCCGATTGAGCACGATGCTCGCGGTTCCGGCTGGAATAGCCTTCGTGGTGGGGTTGGCGACAGTGCCGGCGATCACCAGGTCCTGCCCGGGCGTGAGCGCTCCATTCGCCGCCGGGGCGAAGGTGAGCACGGCCTTCGCGGCATCCGCCGCCTGGACTGCGTGGGGTGTCGCGGCAACCGTCGCGACGGGCGCAATGACGGGCGCTGTGCCGGGCGCGATGACGGCGCCGATGGCAAGGGCCACCGCGAACAGGGATGTCACAAGTCTCATAGCGATAGAGGCCGGCGGAGCCAGTGCCCCGGCCGTCCTCCAGTGATTCTAGGGTCTTGACGCTCGATGGGGCCTGTGGTGCGAACGCGGTGCGCGGCGACGGGCGCCGGTAGTCTGGGGAACATGGAGAGCGTCGCTTCGGCAATTCAGCGACTGTCGGACCTCGCGTCCACCCCCCACATCTTGCGGCTATCGGGGGCTTTCGCCGCGGCCGGATTCGAACTCGCCCTTGTCGGTGGACCGGTGCGCGATGCATTCCTCGACCGTGCGCTCACCGACCTCGACTTCACCACCGATGCCCGCCCCGACGACATCCTCGCCCTCGTGAAGCCGATTTCGGATGCCCACTGGGACATCGGTCGCGCATTCGGCACGATCGGGGCCCGCATCGACGGCTACACGGTGGAAATCACCACCTACCGTTCAGACGCCTATGACGGAGAGACCCGCAAACCGATTGTCGAGTTCGGCAACTCACTCGAGGCCGATCTCAAGCGGCGCGACTTCACCGTCAACGCGCTGGCGCTCCGACTTCCCGGGCGTGTGCTCGTGGATCCCTCCGGCGGTCTCGAAGACCTCGTCGCGAAACGACTCACGACACCCGGGGCCCCCGAACACTCTTTCGGCGACGATCCGCTTCGGATGATGCGGGCCGCGCGTTTCGCTTCGCAGCTCGGGTTCACCGTTGACGGGCCGACCACCCGTGCGCTCCATGCCCTCGCGGGCCGCATCGCGATGATCTCAGTGGAGCGTGTGAGCGACGAGCTCGGCAAGCTGCTGCGGAGCCCGGCTCCGCGGGCCGGACTCCAGCTACTGGTCGACTCCGGAATCGCGGCGATCGTGCTGCCGGAGCTGCCCGCGCTCAAACTGCAGATCGACGAGCATTTCCACCACAAAGACGTGTACGAGCACAGCCTCACCGTGCTCGACCAGGCGATCGAGCTCGAGGAGTCACGGCATCCGGGATCCGCGCCTGACCTCGTCCTGCGCCTGGCCGCGCTCCTGCACGACATAGGAAAGCCGGCGACCAAGCGCACCGAAGGCGATGGTGTCGTCACCTTCCATCACCACGACGTGGTCGGGGCCAAGCTTGCGAAGAAGCGGCTGAGGGAGCTGCGTTACGACAACGACACGATCACCGCGGTCGCACGACTGATCGAGCTGCACCTGCGGTTCTTCGGCTACACCGAGGGAGCCTGGAGCGATTCGGCGGTGCGGCGATATGTGCGGGATGCCGGTCCGCAGCTCGAGCGCCTCCACATCCTCACCCGGGCCGACGTGACGACGCGCAACCGTCGCAAGGCCGATCACCTGTCGTTCGCCTACGACGACCTCGAGCAGCGGATCGCGGCGCTCGGCGAGGAAGAGGAGCTCGCCGCCATGCGCCCCGACCTCGACGGCGAGCAGATCATGGGCGTCCTCGGCCTGAAGCCCGGTCGCGAGGTCGGAGAGGCGTACCGCTTCCTGCTCGAACTGCGACTCGAAGAGGGCAGCCTCGGAGCGAATGTCGCGACCGAGCGCCTCCGCGAATGGTGGGATGCTCGCCCCTGACCCGTGCCCGCCCTATGCCCGATACTCGCCCCTCATTGCTCCCGGCTCCCGGCTCGCCCGAAACGCACGCCCGCCGGTGCGAAATGCAGGAAGAACTGTGACGCATGTGGCGGACGACCCATCACGCGCCACTCGCGTAACAGGCGCTCCTGCATTTGCGACGGGGTTCGGCCGACGGGGTTCGGCTGACTGGGTTCAGTTGACTGGGAGAGGCTGCCTGGCAGAAGCCCACCGGGAGCAACCGGATGGCCTCAGCCGTGGTCGCGGATGAATTGCTCGAGCAGCTCGCGGGCCACCGGATCGGAATACTGCACCGCCGGGCTCTTCATGAAGTACGCGGATGCCGCCTCGACCGGGCCGCCGAGTCCGGCATCCAGGGCGATTTTGGCGGCGCGGATGGCGTCGATCACGACTCCGGCGGAGTTGGGCGAGTCCCACACCTCGAGCTTGTATTCGAGGGAGGTGGGGGCATTGCCGAAGCCGTGACCCTCGAGTCGCACGAAGGCGAGCTTGCGGTCATCCAGCCACGGGATGTGGTCGCTCGGCCCGATGTGAACGTCGCGCGAGTTGAGCTGGGCCCCGATGTTGCTTGTGACCGACTGGGTCTTGGAGATCTTCTTCGACTCGAGGCGGCGGCGTTCAAGCATATTCTTGAAGTCCATGTTGCCGCCGACGTTCAGTTGGTAGGTGCGGTCGAGCACTAGGCCGCGCTCTTCGAACAATCGGGCGAGCACACGGTGGGTGATTGTCGCTCCGAGCTGGCTCTTGATGTCGTCCCCGACGATCGGAAGGCCCGCGTCCGTGAACTTCTGCGCCCACACCGGATCGCTCGCGATGAAGACCGGCAGTGCATTGACAAAGGCGACACCCGCGTCAAGCGCGGCCTGGGCATAGAACTTAGCGCCCTCCTCCGACCCGACGGGGAGGTAGCAGACCAGCACCTCGGCGCCGGAGTCGCGGAGGACCTGTGCGACATCGACCGCGGGCGCCGATGACTCCTCGACCAGCTCGCGGTAGTACTCGCCGAGGCCGTCGAGGGTTGGTCCGCGCTGCACGAGCACTCCGGATGTCGCCACCTCGGTGAAGCGGAGCGTGTTGTTCTGGCTCGCCCAGATGGCATCCGCAAGATCCAGGCCCACCTTCGCGGCATCCACGTCGAAGGCCGCGACAAAAGAAATGTCACCGATCGCGTAACCGCCGAAACGCGTGTGCATGAGCCCCGGGACCACCTGGGTTTCGTCAGCGTCCGCGTAGAACGTGACCCCTTGGACGAGGGAGTTGGCGCAGTTTCCGACACCGGCGATTGCAACTTTCAGGGACATGCGTTTAGAGCTCCTTGATTGATAGTGATGCGACTGACTACACTAGGCAGGTTGTCTGCGAGCAATTTGCATTCGGACAACGATGCCAAAACCCTCCTGTCACAGATCGTCTGTGGCCGTTCTAGTCCAGAGGAGGTGGGTTAGTTATGCATCAGTACGAACTAATGGTAATTCTCGATCCAGAGATCGATGAGCGCACCGTGGCTCCGAGCCTCGATAAGTTCCTCAACGTCATCCGCAATGATGGTGGTTCGATCGACAAGGTCGACGT